>CAZIID010000011.1:0-2864 GCA_964539415.1 uncultured Candidatus Saccharibacteria bacterium
AATACAAATCCCGGGACAAGCACAAACAACGTCTCCAAATAAATATGGAGAAAAAACAGGCTCACCATTCCATGGTGGGCCTTTTCATTTGTAAACTTTTTTATGGGCAAATAGGAGAAAGCGGAATTACAAATTTATTATCCAGATTTCTCCTATTGTTAACCCAAATACCATCAACGGCATTACATCCCGCCAGACCAACCTCTGCCTGATTTGAGTCAATTCTATAAATATCTCCCCATGGATCAGTTTTAATTGAAGTTAAATTAAACAAACCCCCAGACGCGGCATTAATCTCTTGCATCATAAGATTAAACTGAGCTGCACAAGTTGCTTGGGTTTGGCCAGCACTGGTAGGGCACGAACATTGACCACAGTTTGTATGGGGGGGCAAATTTTATAAGTGGTTGACCCATTTCCCCTTGTGCATAAATAATAGCTTGAATTATTTGTCTAACATCAGTAATCGCTTTAACTTCTTTAGATCTCTCTCTAGCATCACTCAAAGAAGAAAGTACTACGGAAGACAAAAGGCCGATTATTGAAATAACCATCAGGAGTTCAATGAGTGTGAACCCTGTCGTTTTTGGAAGATTATTTTTTTGATCGCATTTAAACATTTAAATCTGCTTAAATAAACAGCAAAATTATCAATGCTAATATTATACGATAAAGACCAAAAACATTCAAAGAATGATTTTTAAGATACTTAATCAAGAAATGAATAACAAAAAGACCCACAATAAACGCAACTACAGAGCCAACAATCAAATCTAACCCAACGCTATTTAAATTACCAGATTGAAATATATCAAAAAGTTTTTTCAAACCCGACCCAAGAATTATAGGTATCGATAAAAGAAAACTAAACCTTGCCGCCTCTCCCCTATTTAGTCCCAAGAATAGTCCCCCAGAAATTGTTGCCCCAGAACGAGAAAAACCCGGAACTAAAGCCAGACACTGAAACAGACCGATCAAAAAACCTTTCTTTACTGTAAGGTCATGACTTTGTTTTGCAAATTTCTCAGCGAAATAAAATACGACACTTCCGAGTATTAGAACCAAAGCAACAAGTTTTGCATTGCGAAAAATAGTATCCATATACCCTTCAAGTAACACACCAATAATAATGGCTGGTATAGTTCCAATAATTATCGCAAGAAGTAAATTCTTATCTTTCTGTTCGACGGGCTTTTTTAAGATTAGATTAAAAAAAGTGACAACTAGTTTCCATAAATCCTTATAAAAATAAACAATAACCGCAAGGACTGTGGCCAACTGCAAAACCGCGTCAAATGAAAGGCTATTTCCAACATTTAAATGTAATAAGTCTCGAGCAATTATTAAGTGCCCCGAGGAAGAAACTGGTATAAATTCCGTAGCCCCCTGAATTATTCCCAAAATAATTGAATTTAATATATCCATTTAGCTATAAAATTATGTTTTCACTATTAAAAATAACTATGGTATGATTATCTCATATTAATTAATAAACAAAAAACACCATGCAAGAAAAAAACAACGTCTTATATACATCACTTTCAATAATTGTCGCAGGAGCTCTTATCGCCGGTGCAATATATCTAACAAAATCTGCACCAAGTAATCCAGTTAAAAACACAGCTGCAACAAGTCAATCACCAAGAGCTGTTTCAGCATCAGACCATATTTTAGGTAATCCTGACGCAGAAATTGTGATCGTAGAGTATGCAGACACAGAATGCCCACCATGCAAAAGTTTTCATGCAACAATGAGTCAGGTTATGGACAATTACGCAAAGAGTGGTGAGGTGGCTTGGGTATTCAGACATATGCCTATTGCCGGATTACACAAAAAAGCACAAAAAGAAGCTGAAGCAACTGAGTGTGCATTTGAACAAGGTGGTAATACTGCATTCTGGAGTTTCGTTAACAGAATTTATGAAATCACACCGTCAAACGATGGTCTAGATCCAGCTAAACTTACACAGATCGCAAAAGATCAAAAACTCGATGTCACTAAATTTACTGAATGTCTTTCAACTGGTAAATACGCAAGTAAAGTTAACGCCGATTATGCAGATGGATTAATAGCAACAAACAATAGACCAGGTACACCATTCGTGAGAATGTTAACTAAAGGAAAGGTTACAGACGCAATGATTACAAAAATCGATAGCATCTTTGGACCAGGAGAAATAAAATATGGCAATGAAGGTCAATCAGTAATCATTTCAGGAGCCCTTTCATTCCAATACTTTGATATGATAATACAAACGTTACTAGGAAAATAATTCTAGAAAAAACCGAGGTTAAGCCTTAAATCTCAAGAAAGGCTTAACCTCGGTTTTTGTATTCATCTAAATATTCCCTTCTATCAAATCCTCTTCAAATTTCTGTATCCCCTTCAGATCCTGAGAATATTTTGTTATATCAGGAAAGTCTAAGGCCATGATCTTTTTATAGACAATTCCAACAAGGTTTTTTAGTCTTTCAAGCTTTTCTTGTGGAATCTTTAGAGATAGCTCAAAATTCTTACCATTCTTTGGTTCAATGAAATCAAGTACCCCATTTACAACTTTCTTTTTCCCGCCAAATTCTCGAGAATTTTCTACCAATAACCTATAAAACAGAAGTTGCCTTTCATACTGATACAGCTTTGTCTTCTCATAATCATCCTTGCCCTGCCACTCATCTTTAGGCTTGCCAGTTTTGTAATCTCTAACTTCAAACTCATTATTACCAATATCTACAATTCTATCTATTTTCCCATTAAGATGCGCTCCTTCAACCATTACACCCTGATCTTTAAAATTAAATTCAACTATATCTTTTTTGTTTAAGGTGTCTTTTTTATTCTTTAAAAATATAGCCAAATCCTCAAG
>CAZIID010000011.1:2964-16295 GCA_964539415.1 uncultured Candidatus Saccharibacteria bacterium
GGTGTGTGATATTTGAGCCATGATGCAGTCAAAACTTCACTTGCCTCAGGCAACGTTTCATCATCCATTTTCGCAACAGCAAAATATAACTTCTTCAAAGCCTCTCTTTTTAGCACCTCTTCCTCCCCTTCTTTTGCAATCAAAAATCTGAGCTTCTGGGCGTCTTTTCCGCTTTCCTGGGTCAAATATGATGTTAGGTATAAAAAGCGTCTAGCGCGTGTTATAGCCACGTAGAAGAGCCTTAATTGGTCATCTTCTGTGTCTCCAGCAGGTTCTATGGGCAAATTCGCAGGCAAAACAAGCTTAGATCCGCCACCCCTTCCAGCCCAAATATCGTCCTGACAAGACAATACAAAAACGGTGTTAAATTCAAGACCTTTTGCCTTGTGGGCCGTGAGCAAATTTACAGCACCTGAGAGCTTCGCAAAAGGACTTTGATCATTTAATGGGATATCATTTTTCTCGTGCAAGTCCACAAACTCAACCAAATCTTTTATTGCCAAGATCTCACCTTCTTTATATTCACGTAAAGCGTTTACAAACACGCGAAGACTTGAAAGAAAAGAAAGATATTCTGCTTTTGCGTGTGTAAACTTTTCTTTGCTAAAATAAAAATCTTTGAACGGAGAAATAAAATCTTTTGCTTTTTTTACTTCGTCTAAATCTTCCACATCGGAGTCCTCATTTTCTTCAGATAAAGGAATATGTGCCCCAACAATTTCATCTAGTATTTTTTCAAGAGGTTCAGATGCACTTCTACCACCCAAATCAATCAAAAACTTTGCAATATCTGATATTTTTTCTACTGGCGAATCAATCATAATCTCCAACCAGTTTTTTCCAGAACCTTCATTCGTATCTCGTCTTGAAGCTAGTGATACTTTCCAAATATCTTCTCTATTAACTTGCCAAAAAGGGAAACTCAAAATTTGTGGCATTAGTTCATCTGCTTCATCTGTTTTTTTATCAGACAACGAGGCGATAAAACGAGAAATGATTATGAGTTGGGCAATATGAGGTTCTTTAAAAACATTTTGTTCCCTTTCATATTTTATAGGCACAGACACGCCCTGCAGATAAGGCACTAGACCTTCTAGCTGATAATGCTTTCTTGCAATCACGGCAATTTCTTCTGGTTTCTCGCCTGCATGAATTTTCTTTTTTATTTCTCGTGAGACAAAATGATATTCGTGAGCAAGTGTTGGAAATTCTTTATGCGTGATTTCCCCATTACCAATTTCGGCGTTTGATGCCTTCAGGTCTTTTTTTATTTCAGGCAATATTTTCTCAAGTCTTTCTTCCCCTTTTCTTATTATGTGAGATGCAATATCTAGAATGTCTTGTGTGGAACGATAGTTTTCCGTCATTGTTACAGTTTGAACATCGTTAAAAAACTTTTTAAAGTTTAAAATATTTGAAAGTTCCGCACCTTGGAATTTGTAAACCGCTTGATCGTCATCTCCTACTGCCATTATGTTTGGTCTGCCTTCATTTACTGGTGCATCGGTAATGAGCTTAAGAAGTCGCATTTGGGCTTCGTTGGTATCTTGAAATTCATCCACTAAAACATATTGATATTGCTCTTGTATCTCGTATCGCACAGACGGAAACTTTTCTAACACAGAAATAACATCAAGAATCATATCATCAAAATCATAGTAACCTCTTTTATGCATTTCTAGTTTGTATTTTTCATACAAATCAGCAACCGCAATCATTTTTTCAATATGAACACTATCTTTAAAGACACTTCCGCCCTCATCGTCTTTCTTTGTCCATTCCTGTTTCCATTTACTAAGAGGTGTCGCTTTGTCTTCATCTTCTGCTTCTTTACAAGCTTTTTCAAGAGATATCAAAACCGTTTCTGAAAGACTTTTAAAATATGGTGACGGAAAATCTTTCTTTGATTTTTCTGCAAGTTCTAATATCTTTTCTTTTGCTTTTATGGCTTTCTCAATACTATCTTTACTTATTCTGTCGGAAAAAGTTTCGTGAATTATTGCGTCTATCTCTCCTAAAGTCTTTTGGTTATTTAAAATAATATCTCTAAATTCATCAGGAAAAAGACCAGCTTTTTTTAGATAAGAAATTATAGAAAGAGTACTCTTTAAATACACGAAGCCCTGTTCCGGATGTTCTGATTTCAATACGTGATTGTGTGGTAAAGACTCGAAAATTTCCTGCATTATTTGTGTTTGTGTAAGTGTATCTGCTGGAGAAAAAAAGGCTCCACTGTAAAAAAACTCTGGGTATCTCTGAATTATTTCTACGCAAAAATTATGAAAAGTATGAATCGCAACTCTGTATGCCTCGCTACCGATAAGGTTGGCTAAACGATTTCGCATATTCACAGAAGCAGATTCGGTAAAAGTAAGACAGAGAATATTTGAGGCAAGTATCTGGCTTTCTTGTAAAATCTTTCCCACACGCAAACTCAATATCTCTGTCTTTCCAGACCCTGGCCCAGCAACAACAAGCACTGGACCATCTATACTATCAACTGCTTTTTTCTGGTTTTTATTAAGTTTTTTATATCGGTCTTCGAAATTCACAAGTTGATTATATCATTTTTCCCTCTGTCTTTGCGAGCAAAAACAGACAAAAATTACTAACAAAAAAGGGCGATAAATCTTTTATAGAAAAAGCACACCACTTTTTTAAAGTGGTGTGCTTTTTTCCCTTATACTTATACTAATTACTTATACTTCTTTATCAGTAGTTTTGAAGCCTATTTATCTTCTCATGCTGTCTTATCTTCTCGTGAGCCTTGGCTTCAATCTGTCTGATACGCTCTCTTGTAACACCAAACTCTTTACCAACCTCTTCTAGAGTGTGAGTTATACCATCAGTTAGTCCATGTCTCATCTCTAATATTTTTCTTTCTTTTAAAGATAAATCAGAAAGTATTTCTTTAACTTGATCAGACAAAATTCTTCTTGAAGACTCTTGATCTGGAGAAAGTATTTTATCATCCGCAACGAAGTCTCCGAGTGTTGATTTGCCGTCTTCCCCTTCATCACCCACTGGGGTCTCAAGAGAAACAGTATCTTGGTCAATTTTTTCTATAATATAAACTTTTTCCACTTCAATTCCCATCTCTGTTGCAATCTCATCTGGCAAAGGTTCTCTACCCAAGTCTTGTGAAAGTCTTCTAAAGACTTGTTTATACTTTGCGATTGTCTCAACCATATGCACAGGAACACGGATAGTTCTTGATTGATCTGCAAGAGCTCTTGTTATAGCTTGTCTAATCCACCAAGTTGCGTATGTTGAAAACTTATAACCTTTTGTCCAATCAAATTTATCTACCGCCTTAAACAATCCCAAATTTCCTTCTTGTATAAGATCAAGCAAAGTAAGGTCAGCACTTCTTCCAACATATTTTTTTGCGATAGAAACAACAAGTCTCAAGTTTGCACGTGCAAGTAAATTCTTTGCTTCTTCGTCTCCAGCTTGAATTTTTCTAGCTAAATCTTTTTCCATAGAAGCAGTAATCAGAGGATACTGTCCTATTTCCTTCAAATATATTTGAATTGAGTCATAATTTGAATCACCCATTTTTCCACCGTATGTATATTTCTTTACAGCAGTCTCATCAAAATCAAGCATTCCTCCACCTTCAAGAACATCTATTCCAGCAGAAACAAGCTTGCCATAAAATTCATCCAAAAAGACAACGTCATCTTCTATCTTTGGAAACTCTTTTAAAATCTCATCGTATGTAACAAACCCTCTCTCTCTACCTTTTGTAATAAGTCTATCGGACTTAACATTTAAATCCTTTTGTTTAATAGTAATTTTTACCTCTTTTTTAACAGGAGCTTTTTCTATAACTTTTTTTGCCGGCTTTTTTACAGCCTTCTTAACGGAAGAAGATTTTACTTTTGACGCAATTTTTTTATTTGTTTTTTTCTTCATAAAAATTATTAATTTATCCTATTAAAACTTCATATTTTTGATATCCTCCGATATTTTTTTGATATCCTTAAATCTTTTAATAAGCGCCTTTTGTTTCTCTTCATCCTTATCTTTTTCTGCTCTTTTTAACTCTAACATTATACTCTCTTGTTCCTTTTTGTATCTCTCAATCAGGAATTGGTTTATTAAATCTTGTTTAAACCATAATATCTCTTCTTTACTTTTTCCGCCACAATAACTTTCTGCTTCAAAAATAAGTTCATTCTTTTTATCTTCCGTAATCTGATCAAATTTTGAAATAAAATCATCCCCTAACCTGTCTTTAAATTCTCTAAGCAGTTCTTCAACCGACAAACTTGGTTCTTTTAGTGATTTCTGCCAACAAGCTATACCACATATTCTCCTTTCTATGTCATCGAGCCTAAGTAATTCATCTTTTTCTCTTAAGCCTTGTTTACTTTTCTCTTCTAGTGACTCAATATTTATCTTTATTTTTTTAAGATCTTCCCAGATGGCATCTTCTTTTATATTTGTACGGTCAGATATTTTTGATACGTATTGTGATTTTTCTATATCACTATCAACAAGCGAAATGTAAGGTAATATTTTTTCTTTTACAGCTATACCAATTTTTCTAGCTTCGAGATTTTCAGCAAGAACATTTTCCAAAAGAAAATCTACAATGTGTACTGAGTTTTTAAGTACATTTTTCCATTCATCTTTATTTTTTAAAATAAGTTCTGCAGGATCACTCTTTTCACCATTAGGACCAGTTTTTATTGATGCAACTTTGACCTCCATACCAAGAGAAATTGCTATCATCCATGCTCTTTCAACTGCTTTCTGTCCTGCTTTATCAGCATCAAAAGCCATTATAACTCTATTTGAAATTCTTTTAAGTAACTTCAAATGCTCAGATGTTAGGGCTGTACCAGATGAGGCAACTGTGTTTGCAAAGCCTGCTTGATGACACATAAGTAAATCCATTTGACCTTCCACCAGAACACCATAATCAAATTTTCTTATAGACTGTTTTGCTTTATCAAAACCATAAAGTATTTTAGATTTTGTAAACAATTCTGTTTCTGGACTGTTAAGATATTTTGCAGATTTTCCGTCGTCTATCAAAATTCTTCCGGAATATGCAACAACTCTTCCGGCGCTATCAAAAATAGGAAACATTATTCTTCCACGAAATCTATCATAAACGTTTTTACCATCTTCGCTTTTTTTTGTGAGACCTGCTCTTTCAAGCTCTTTTTCGGTAAAACCTTTTTTTTGTAGAAATTCAGAAACTGTTCTCCAATCATCTCGAACAAAACCTATTCTCCAATCTTTAATTGTTTTTGGGGTAAGACCTCTTTTTTCTAGATAAGCAAGTGGAGCTTTTTCATTTTGAAGATTCTTTTCAAAATATTTAGTTGCTTCTTCAAGAATTAAAAATATTCTGCTTTTATTATCTTCTGCGCCACGAGAATTTACTTCGAGTTCAATTCCCGCTTTATCCGCAAGAAGTTTCAATGCCCCTCTAAAATCTAGGCCTTCAATCTGTTCAACAAAAGAAAAGATATCTCCTTTTGCACCACAACCGAAACAATAATAGTTATCTCTTTCAGCAGACACAAAAAAGGAAGGCGTTTTTTCGTTATGAAAAGGACACTTTGCTTTTAAGCTGTTTCCAGATTTCTCAAGTTTAATATATGAACCTATAACGTCCACTATATTTAATCTGTCTTTAATTTTTTCTACTGAAGTAGACATTATCTAACTAATTTGAATGTTGGAATAATATTATTTTTAAAATCATTAAAAGCAATATTATCCTCTTCGTTAAAATCTTGGACAGCATTACTCAAAGAAAAAACATATTTTTCATTTTTACCAACAACATTACCAACCCAGTCACACATTGATTCAGCTTCTGAATTTTTTAAACAAGGCTCGGCTTCTTTTTCCCAAACAATTCTATCAGAAACTACAAGTCTATATAAGCAACTATACCCGGAAACAACTTTATCTAAAGGTTTTTTAGATGGTACACAAAATAAAATATTGTTATTATCTTCTTTGACAACTTTATACCCTTTCCAAATTTCTGAAAAAGTAATTTGAAAACCATACTGAGTATTTGTATATGTTTTCCAACCTGCAGTTACATCTGTAGTGGTCGCTTCACATTTTTCTTCCCAAACTCTCAAACATTTACTCTTTTCTGCACACCAAGAATACCCAGCTGAACCAATACAGCCGTGGGTATCTTTATCGTTCCCAACAATGTTTTGTGTCGTTGTTGAATTAGGATTTACAGTAATTGGGGCTTCTACTTTTTCTCTTTTTAAAAGGAATACTCCACCAATCACCAAAATAACAACAGCAATTAAAACTGGAACAATAAAACCTTTTTTATAATCCATAGATTTCATTTTTAGATTAATAACTTTACTAACTCCTCCTACCTGTCTACCACAGGTAGGCCTAAAAACTTGAACCTATCACTAATATTTAGTACTTTCTTTCTTCGCTATCAGAGTATTTCAAATCCATTTCTTTTTTGACTTGTTCAATGATTTCAAATTTCTTACTTCCCTTAAATCCAGTTCCTGCTGGAATTACTCTACCAATGATAACATTTTCTTTTAGACCTTCTAGTCTGTCTTTAGTACCTCTAACAGATGCGTTAATCAAGACTCGGACTGTGTGTTGGAATGAAGCAGCTGACAAGAATGATCTTCTTGAAAGTGAAGCTTCAGTTATTCCCATAACAACAGGTTCAGCAACAATTTCGCTTTCACCTCTCTCTTTCATTTCTTCATTTTCCTTAGCTAAGTCTAGTTCATCTACAATATCACCTTTTGATGCATCAGAATCACCTGGTTCTTTAACTATTTTCTTTGAGAACATCTGTTTTACGATAATCTCAATGTGCTTTCTTGATACGGCTTCTCCTTGAAGTTCATAAGGCTTGCTAACTTCTGTAATAATGTATTCCATTGCTTTTTCTCTTCCAGCAAATTCAAATATTTCATCTATATCTGCAGAACCGTCAGTAAGAAGCTGACCTTTTGTAATAACATCACCAGCTTTTACCAAAGCTACTCTTTTTGGATTGAAAGCGTATTCAATTTCTCCAGTCTTTTTTGATTTACCTTTATCTTCAACGTTTGGAATAACTGTCATTATTTTTTCTTTTCCAAAATCTTTTACTGAAGAAACAGTTCCAGAAACAGTTGCAACAACTGCAGGATTCTTTGGTCTTCTCTTTTCAAAAATTTCTTCAACTCTAGGTAGACCGGAAGTAATATCTCCACCAACAGATGCAGTTCCTCCAGAGTGGAAAGTTCTCATTGTAAGCTGAGTTCCTGGTTCACCGATAGCTTGTGCAGCAACTGTTCCAACAGCTTCTCCAATATCTATCATTTCTGCTTTACCAAGATCCATACCATAACACTGTGAACAAATTCCGTGTAAAACCTTACATGTAAGAGGTGATCTAACAAATACTTTTTCTATTGTTGCATCAGCATCAACTTTAAGAGCATCTGTCTTTGTGAGCATATGTCCTTTTTTGAACATTACTTCACCTGTTCCACTTACAACATCGGCTGCTACAACTCTTCCTCTTACGTTCTTAAACAAAGAGACTGAGTTATTATCAAATTTATTTATTCTGCTTATACAGATACTTTCTTTTGTTCCACAGTCATTTTCTTTAATGACAATATCCTGAGCAACATCAAAAAGTCTTCTTGTAAGATATCCTGCTTTTGCGGTATTTAGAGCAGTATCGGCAAGTCCTTTTCTTGAACCGTGAGTAGAAATAAAGTATTCAATAGGTGTCAAACCTTCTTTTGTAGAGCTGATAACAGGGAACTCGATAGTTTCTCCTGCAGTGTTTTGAACAAGTCCTTTCATACCAGCCATCTGAGTCAAAGATCCGAGGGATCCTCTAGCTCCTGATTTCCACATATCATATACAGAACCATTTTTATCCAATGTATCTGGAATTAATTTTTCCAAATCATTCTTTGCTCCGTGCCATATTTCAACATTTTTTCTAATTCTTTCTTCTTCAGTAAGGAGACCTTCGTTAAACTCAACGAAGACTGTATTCATTTTGTCTTTTGCAATCTTTATAATTTTACCTTTTCCTTCTGGAACTTTGATATCATCAATTCCCCAAGAAACACCCGAGTAAGTAGCATATTTGAAACCGAAGTTTTTAACCTTATCAAATATTGGACCAACTTTTGTAGGACCATATGTATTGATAATATCATCAACGATCTTTGTCATTTGTTTCTTGTCAATTTCTTTGTTGATGTATGGGTAGTCACTAGGTAGAACGCTGTTGAACAATAATCTTCCAACAGAAGTTTCAAATGGTTTATTTTCAAACTCTGCATACTTAAATTTCTCAGTAGGCAAAACTTTTATCTTTGATCTAAAACCAACGAAGTCCATATCATAAGCAGTGATAGCACTGTTTGGAGCTGAAAAATATTTTCCTTCACCTTTTTCACCTTCAATGATTTTTGTCATCCAATAACAACCAAGAACAATATCAAGAAGTTTATTTGAAATAGTTGGATCACCGTTTCCCGGTTTAAGAATGTTCTTATCAGAAGCCATAATTTCTCTAGCCTCTGCTTGAGCTTCTTCACCGAGCGGTACGTGAACAGCCATCTGGTCTCCATCAAAGTCAGCGTTAAAGGCAGTACATACAAGTGGGTGAACCTGAATAGCATTTCCTTCTATAAGGATAGGTCTGAAAGCTTGTATACCTAATCTGTGAAGTGTAGGTGCTCTGTTTAGAAGAACGTATTTATCTTTAATAACATCTTCAAGAATTGACCAAACTTCTGGAATACCATCATCAATAAGTCTACCTGCACCTCTAATGTTAAAAGCTAATTCTTTTTTAAGAAGTCCTGAAATAACGAATGGTCTGAAAAGTTCCAAAGCCATATGCTTTGGTAATCCACATTGATCAAGTCTAAGTTCTGGACCGACAACAATAACTGATCTACCAGAATAGTCCACACGCTTACCCAAGAGGTTAAGTCTGAATAATCCTCTCTTTCCTTTTAGGTTATCTGCAAGAGATTTCAATGGTCTCTTCTGAGCAGAAGACATAGCAGAAAATAGGGAGTTACCATGTCTGATAGAATTGTCTATAAGAGCGTCGATAGCTTCTTGTAAAATTCTCTTCTCGTTTCTAAGAATTACTTCTGGAGCATTAATCTCCTTAAGCTTAACAAGTCTGCTATTTCTGTTAATTACTCTTCTGTATAAATCGTTTACATCAGATGTAGCAAATCTACCTCCTTCTAGTGGAACCATAGGTCTCATTGCAGGAGGGATAACAGGAAGAGACGTAAAGAACATCCATTCAGGTCTTATTTCGGATGCTATCATTGATCTTATAAGTCCAAGTCTCTTATTTATTTTATCTGAGTCTGCTGAATTTGCTTTTTCCAAATCAATAACTAATTTTTTTTCAAGAGCAACCAAATCAACTTTCTTTAATATTTCATATATTGCTTCACCTCCAATACCAGCCTCAAAAGCAGAACCATATTTGATAGAATATTTGTGGTACATTACTTCATCAAGTACCATACCTTCTCTCAAGCTTTCTACTTCTTTCTTAGCATTGTTTGCGAGTTCTTTTAGAGCTTCTTTTGTTTTTTCATCTGTGACAGCCTTGACCTTCACTTTAAATTCTGATTCAATATCTCTAACTATTCTTTCTTTTTCGCTTTGAACAGCCTTAGTTACGATATAACCAGCAAAGTAAACAACTTTCTCAAGTTCGCCAACAGGCATACCAAGAACAAGACCTAGTCTTGATGGTGTACCTCTTAGAAACCAAATGTGAGCAATAGGTGTTGCAAGTTCTATATGACCCATTCTCTCTCTTCTTACAATGGATCTAGTTATTTCAACTCCACATTTTTCACAAACGATTCCTTTATATCTTATACCTCTGTATTTTCCACAATAACATTCATAATCTTTATCTGGACCGAATATTTTTTCATCAAATAAACCACCTCTCTCAGATCTCTGAGTTCTGTAGTTTATTGTTTCTGGTTTTGTTACTTCACCGAATGACCATCCTTTTATAATCTCAGGAGAAGCTACTTTTATCGAGATTACATTGAATTCGTTATCTTTTGATTGTTTCATTTTCATATTTTTTATTATGATTTAAATTTAGATTTCGTCTTCAAATTCGACATCTTCTCTTCTTAGATCAACGTTTAGCCCTAGGCCTCTCATACTGTTTAATAACACGTTAAACGAAGCAGGTAAGTTTGGCGATTTGATTCTCTCCCCCTTCACTATTGAATCAAAGGCTGCCGCTCTACCCACAATATCGTCTGACTTAATGGTAAGCATCTCTCTAAGCGTATAAGCTGCTCCGTATCCGAGAAGTGCCCACACCTCCATTTCTCCAAATCTCTGACCTCCTCCTTGAGCTCTTCCTCCTAGAGGTTGCTGAGTAATCATTGAGTAAGGACCAATAGATCTCATGTGTATCTTGTCTTCAACTTCATGGTGCAGTTTGAGAACATACATATAACCGACGGCAATTTCTTGCTCATAGGCTTGACCATTTCTTCCATCAAAGAGTTTCATTTTACCACTTTCCTTAAAGCCAGCTTTTGAAAGTTCAGCTTTAATTTCGCTGTCAGTTGCTCCAGCAAATGGAGGAACGATAGCTTGATAATTTAATGTGTTTGCTGCAAGTCCAAGGTGAAGTTCAAGAATCTGTCCCAAGTTCATACGAGATGGAACACCGAGTGGTGTCAAAATCATATCAACAGGAGTTCCGTCTGCCATATATGGCATATCTTCTATTGGTAATATTCTTGAAATAACTCCTTTGTTTCCGTGTCTTCCTGCAAGTTTATCTCCAACTGAAATATTTCTAAGTTCAGCAACTTCAATGTGTATTCTCTTTATTATTCCAGACTCTAATTTATCTCCATTCTCTCTTGAGAAAACTTTTATAGAAATAATTCTACCTCTCTTTCCTCCTTCGAGTCTCTTTGAAGTATCTTTTACGTCTCTTGCTTTTTCTCCGAAGATTGATCTTAAGAGTCTTTCTTCTGGTGTAAGCTGAGTCTCACCTTTTGGAGTAATCTTACCTACAAGAATATCTCCAGACATAACTTCTGCTCCAACTCTTATAATACCGTCTTCATCTAAGTTCTTTAGTTTTCCTTCTCCTACGTTTGGAATATCGTGAGTTGTAACTTCTGGTCCAAGCTTAGTATCTCTAACACTAACAACAATTTCTTCAACGTGAATAGAAGTAAACTTACTATTTTTTACAAGTCTTTCTGAAAGAATAATAGCGTCTTCATAGTTTGATCCGCTCCATGTCATAAAGGCAATCAAAACGTTTTGACCTATCGCCATTTCACCATTTACAGATGAAGATGTATCAGCGAGCAAGTCACCTTTCTTAACTTTCTGACCTAGAGAAACTGATGGTCTCTGGTGGAATATTGTAAAGCTGTTTGTTCTTGAAAAAGATACGAGTTTGTATTCTTTTTCTTTTCCGCTCTTTGTTCCTTTTACAATAATATGATTTGAATCTACAGATGAGACAATTCCCTCTTCTTCAGAGAAAATAATTCTTCCTGTATATTTTGCAGCTTCTCCTTCAATACCTGTAGCAACAAGTGGAGCTTCTGGAACAATACAAGGAACGGCTTGCTTCTGCATGTTTGATCCCATGAGCGCTCTGTTTGCATCATCGTGGTTCAAGAATGGAATCATAGAAGTTGCAATAGAAAAAGCTTGGTTTGTAGCAACGTCAATAAAGTCCACTTCTTCTCTTTTGACAACCTTTGGATCTCCGTTCACACGAACTTCAAGCTGATCTTCAAGAATCCTACCAGTCTTATCATAATCAATAGCAGCGTGAGCAATCTTGTAGTTTTCTTCTTCAAGTGCGTTCAAAAACTTTATTTCTTTTGTGATTATTCCGTCTTTAACTTTTGCATATGGAGTTTCAATCATTCCAAAATCATTAACTTTCGCATATGTTGAAAGTCTCAATATAAGACCGATGTTTGGTCCTTCAGGTGTGTGGATCGGACAAACTCTTCCATAGTGAGATGGGTGAACGTCACGAACCTCAAAGCTAGCTCTTTCTCTTGTAAGTCCTCCAGGTCCTAGAGCTGACAAAGTTCTTAGGTGTTCAATTTCTTGCAAGATGTTTTCCTGTTGCATAAACTGTGACAACTGGTTCGTAGTGAAAAATTCTTTTATTCTTGCTTGAAGTGGTCTTGGAGAAATAAATTGAACAGGCATAGAAATATCTGGGTCTATAGTAGACATTCTGTCTTGAATATTTCTCTTCATCTGTGCCATACCAACTCTTACTTTTGCTTGTAGCAATTCACCAACGAATCTTACTCTTCTTGATCCTAAGTGATCTATATCATCTTCCATAGCTTCTGGGTCAGCATTTAGAGCTACAATATTACCAACAACCAAAGCTAAATCTTCTAGAGTAACTGTTTTCTTTTCCAAAGATTCTTCATCCATCGGAAGGCTGAATCTCTTGTTAAATTTAAATCTACCAACTCTTGAAATATCGTATCTGTCTTTGCTGAATATTGAACCAACGAATTCTCTCGCATTGTCTGCTGCAGCTAGATCTCCATCTCTTAGTCTCTTATATATTTCTATAAATGATTCGTCTGATGTCTTTGCGTGGTCTTTAGCAAGTGTCATATTCATGACTTCTAAAGCTTCTTTGTTGTCTTTAAACAAAGATAACATCTCAGCATCACTCTTTGCACCTAAAACTCTCATAAGAGAAGATATTGGGAACTTTCTCTTTTTATCTATTTTTACGTATATTGCTCCGTCTGGATCTGATTCTATTTCTACCCAAGCACCACGAGCTGGAATTATTTTTGCACCAAAATAGCTCTTATCTTTGACATCATTCAATGTAAAAAAGATACCGAAAGATCTAGCGAGCTGTGGAACAATAACTCTCTCTATTCCGTTTATTATAAAAGTACCGTGATCTGTCATCAAAGGAACTTCAGACAAAAAGATCTCTTGATCTTTAGTGGTACCGAAACTTTTGTTCTTCAATCTAACTTTTGCTTTAATTGAACCTTCATAAGAAACTTTTCTATCCTTTGCATGAAATTCATCATACTTAGGTGCTTCCACTTCAAAACCAACAAAAGAAAGTTCAAACTTTTTGTCTGCGTAATCTTTTATAGGAGAAATCTCTTTAAAAACTTCAGCGAGTCCCTCTTTCAAAAACCATTGAAATGATTTCTTCTGGTGATCTACAAGATTTGGGATAGGCACCAAAGGCTCTCTAAACTTACCGAAGTATTTCTTATCTAATTTTCCTCCGGTAACATTTGCTG
>CAZIID010000012.1:0-15971 GCA_964539415.1 uncultured Candidatus Saccharibacteria bacterium
AAGGCACTCCAAACGCTTTAGTGTAGGTTCGATTCCTACATCCCCCGCAATAATCCGCAAGGACAGATAGTATCTGTCCGAGTGGAATATTATTGCGAGGAGATGTAGGAATCGAACGGCGGAATCTATTTTTTCAGTAGAAAAAAAGATGAGCCGCGTCCCAACAAAACTTTTTGATGAAAAAGTTTTAGTTAGGGAAGATAAGCGAAGCGGTCCTACATCCCCCGCAATAAACTAAATTTTAGATTTAATATATTTCAAAATTTTCTTGTCTTCTTTTGGTTTGAACCATTTGATTTCTTTGTTACGTTTAAACCATGTCCTTTGTCTTTTTACAAAGTTCCAAATTTCTCTGTTAAGATTATCTACCAATTCTTTTCTTGTTATTTTACCTTGTAAAAACAATGCAGTATTTCTATATTCTAGACCAAAAGATTCAAGTCTTTTCCAACTTGTGCCTTCGCTGTGGAGTCTTTCAATCTCTTTTATCATTCCAAGTTTAATACGTTTTTCTAGTCTAAGAGCAATTCTATCTTTTAATATTTGATCCTCTGTATCAAGACCTATTAAAACAAAATTATACTCACTTGTTTTTTCTGTGAGTTCTGGTATTTCACCTATAACTTTGGCAATTTCAATTGCTCTTATGAGACGAACTTTGTTGTTTATGTCTATATTTTTTGCCCTATTCGGTGAGATTTTTTTTAGAATTTCTAGAAGCTTTTTTAATGGTGTATTCTCTAATTCCTTTCTTAGTTTAAAATTTGGTGGAACATTTGGTATTGAAATGTTTTTTACAATACTGTCTATGTAAAGTCCTGTTCCACCGCAGATTATAGGTGTTTTGCCTTTGTGTAGAATATCTTTGATTATTTTTTTAGTAAGAGTTTGATATTTCGCAACTGAAAAATAAGTGCTTGGTCTTACGACATCAAGTAAATAGTGGGGGATACCAGCCATTTCTTTTTTTGTAATTTTTCCACTTCCAAGATCCATTCCTTTGTAGACTTGTCTTGAATCAGCAGAAATGATTTCTCCGTCAAATTCTTTGGCAAGATTGACTGCTACGTCGCTTTTGCCAGTAGCTGTTGGTCCTAGTACCACTATGATTTTAGGTTTGAGTTCAGTCTTTTTCATGAACAGATTGTTTAATAAAATTTTCATAAACTTCTCTTTTTCTGGTGAGTGTTGGGAGTTTGGATGAATAATAAACTTTTTCTAAGAGTTTAATTGAGTTTTTCTTCATGAATTTAATTATATTTATATTTGCCCGGTTTTCTATTTTAGATATACGAACATGGATTCTACCCTCAACATCAAGATTTTTAAGTATTTTTTTATGTAACCATTCTATATGTTTATAACTTGCAGAAATTAAACACACGAAGAATCTTCGGTAAATATATTTTAGGTTTTTCTTGGTGTTATAATAATCAGTATATGAAGTTATTGATCCATCTCCGTCTAAGTGTCCTCTCAAAAAATCTCTAAAGTATTTGTCAGGAACTAGGATTTCTCCTATTGTTTTACTTTTTTTCGGAGTCAGACCAATCTTTAATAACCATTTATATAGCGACACGTCTCCACATTGAACTCTATGAGAAATAACTCCTTTATATTCTGTTTTTTCTATTTTATTCCCAATGTCAAGGCATTTTTTGAAATTTTCAAGCTGTCCAATTTCCGAAGACCTCATTATTATGTGTCTTCCGTCAGACGACAAACAGCCATCGGTTGTAATCAATCCGACTGCATAGGCTACATTTGGTGTCCACAAATAGTCTTTACAAATTTTCTTTTTTGCTGACATTTGTGGGCGTGGTGGGACTCGAACCCACATGAGTTTCCTCATACGATTTTGAGTCGTACGCGTAAACCAATTCCGCCACACGCCCAATTTCAGTATTGTATACAATTTATCAACAAAAATCAATTATTGAAGAATGTGATTTTATGTTAAAATGTAATCATAAAATAATATAAAAACATGGCATCACAATTTTTTAGCGATTCAATATTTTGGGTAGAGGTTGAGAAAATTAAACCAAACCCATTTCAACCAAGAAAAGAGTTTGACGAAGCTCGATTGAAAGATCTAGCTGATTCTATTCGCCAGTATGGTGTACTCCAACCGCTTGTTGTTACAAGGAGAGAGTTTCAAACAGATAATGGAGGACTTGCTGTAGAGTACGAACTTATTTCTGGAGAGAGAAGACTTAGAGCTTCAAAGCTTGCTGGTGTATCACAGGTGCCTGTTGTTATACGTTCTCAAGATGAATCCGATTTGGTAAAACTTGAACTTGCTATTATAGAAAATTTACAAAGAGAAGATCTAAATGCTGTAGATAGAGCAAAAGCTTTTCAAAAATTAACCATAGAGTTTGGTTTAAAACATGCACAGGTTGCTCAGAAGGTTGGAAAGAGTAGGGAATATGTTACAAACAGTCTTAGAATACTTTTGCTGCCAGAACACATGTTAAACGCTCTTTCAGAGGGTAAAATATCAGAAGGTCATACTCGACCTCTTTTGATGTTGTCTGACAGAAAAGATGAACAGGAGACTTTGTTCAGAGAAATTTTGTATAAGAAAATGAACGTAAGGGAAGCAGAACTTATTGCAAGAAAGACAGCACAAGACAGAGCAAGAATCAAAGACAGACCATTTGATCCAGAAATCGTTGAACTTGAAGAGAAATTTACTTCATCTCTAGGAACAAGAGTCCATATTGAAAGAAAAGATGTTGGAGGCAAGCTTATGATTGATTATTTCTCCAATGAAGACCTTAGAGCGATTTTGGATTTAGTTGAAACACAAAAAAAGAGAAAGGGTGATGAACTTTTAAATAAACACATTGCATCTGTTGGGGAAGATGTAGCAAAAATATCCGAAGAAGATGCTCCGGTAATAGATGACAGATCCGCAGAGGAAAAAAAGGCAGATGAGGAAAATGAAGCTCTATATTCAGTAAAAAACTTTAGTTTATAATTATTTTCTCTTGTTCTTTTTCTCGTTATCAAGATAATTCTTGATACATCTTTTTGCTAAGTTGGTTTTTACAATTTCAGACCACTTGCTACTTGGTTTGCTTGATTCTTTTGTGGAGATTTCCGCAATGTCACCATTTTTAAGTTCTGTTTTTAGAGAGACCATTTTTCCATTTATTTTTGCACTGTTTGTGTGCTCTCCTACATCTGAGTGTATTGCATAAGAAAAATCTAATACAGTAGAACCGATAGGTAAGTCAACAACTTCTCCTTTTGGTGTAAAGACGAATATTCTTTGTCCGAAGAAGTCTGTTTTTACATCTGACATAAATTCACTTTTTTCAGAATCAGTAATAATATTTTTTTGTGATTCGGCAAGCTCTTTTACCCAGGTTGGGGCATCTTCTGTTTGCTTTTTTCTATTTGCGATTGCAAAATTCAAATTCTTTGGGAGAAGCTGTCTAAACCAAATCATATCAGAAGTATCTTTTGTATTATTGTCTTTGTATGCAAGGTGAGATGCAAGACCGTATTCTGCATTATGTTGCATTTCATGAGTTCTTATTTGGATTTCAACAATAGCTCCATCTCCAGTAAATACTGTGGTATGTAAACTTTGGTATCCGTTAGGTTTTGGGAAAGCAATGTAATCTTTTATTCTTCCAGGCAATGGAACCCAAGAACTGTGAATTATACCTAGGACTTTATAACAATCAGCAACTGTCTCGACACAAACACGAAGTGCTATTATGTCGTATATTTTTTCTATATCATTTCCTTTTATTTCAAGTTTTTTGAAGAGACTGTATACACCTTTTTGTCTGTAATCTGTTTGGAAATTTGTAACATCTTCTTTTGCTAAAGCTTTTTTTACTGATTTCAAAAATCTTTCAAGATTTGGGAGATTTTCATCTTTTTTCTTGCTCATTAGTTTTTCTGTATCAGAATAGTTCTTTTTGTCTAAATATATAAAAGAAAGATCTTCAAGTTCACGAGAAAGTTTTCTAATTCCAAGTCTATAAGCTAGGGGGGAATATATTTCTATAGTTTCTAATGCAATTCTTTTTTGTTTATCAGGCCTAACGTATTCAAGTGTCCTCATATTGTGAAGTCTGTCTGCAAGTTTGATTATCAAGACTCTAACGTCTTGTGCGGCTGCAACAAGAAATTTTCTAAAGCTTTCTACGAATCTTTCAGCTCCACGATATTTTACTTTACCAAGTTTTGTAACTCCATTTATTAAAAACAAAACTTCATCACCAAAATTATCTTTAATTTCTTTTTCTGAAGCAACTCCATCTTCTATTGAATCATGAAGAAGCCCGGCAGCGATGGTGACAGCGTCTAGATTTAGGTTGGCTAATTCTTTTGCAGTTTCAAAACAGTGGATAAAATAGGGTTCACCAGAAAATCTTTTTTTATCTTTATGGGCATTTTCAGCAAAATCGTAGGCTTTTTGGATAAGCTCTTTATCTTTTTCTGTGGCTGAACTTAATATTTTTATAATATCTGATGATGTCATATTATATATAGTATATATTATATAGATAAATGCAACAAAAACCCTTAAATATAATTTAAGGGGTTTTGTGATGAAGATTTTGTGCCTGTAAACTTACTTAGCTAGTTTATCTGGTCTATGGTTAGGGCAATTCTTGTCTGAACATCTCTCTGGTATGGTTTTGGATTACAAATAATTTGTTCGTCGTCACTCACAAATTTTCGTAACCTCGACTCGCGGTTTGTTCTGCTAAACAAACATCGCTCCGTCTCACCAAAACCTTTGGCACGAAATGAAGATTTCGTGCTTACATAATTTACTTTTGTAATTTATCTGGCCTATGATTAGGACAGTTTTTATCACTGCAACGTTCTGGTATGGTTTTGGGTTACAAATAATTTGTTCGTCGTCACTCACAAATTTTCGCAACCTCGACTCGCGGTTTGTGTTGCTACACAAACATCGCTCCGTCTCACCAAAACCTTTGGCACGAAATGAAGATTTCGTGCTTACATAATTTACTTTTGTAATTTATCTGGTCTATGGTTAGGACAATTTTTGTCTGAACATCTCTCAGGGATGGTTTTGGTGCCTTCCATCATTAATGCTCCACATATATTACAAAGATTACCAGTCGGCTTAGCTTTTATTGCATTCTTACATTTTGGATAATTTGTGCAGGAATAAAATACGCCAAATCTTCCTCTTTTTTCAGCCATTTCACCTTGGGTGATAATACCGTTTACTCCAATTTTACACATTGGACATTTAACACCTGTTGTATTTTGTGGTGCATTTTCATCTTTCTTTATGAATTTACATTTTGGATAATTTGAACAAGAAATAAACTTTCCAAATTTACCTTCTCTCTCTATAAGTTTCCCGTCTTTACACTCAGGGCACATTTCACCGGTCTCTTTTGGTCCTTCCAACTCTGTTCCGTCTAGTTTTCTCGCACCATCACAATCTGGGTATTTATAGCAACTTAAAAATCTTCCAGTTTTACCAAGTTTGATTATCATTCTGGATCCACACTTTGGACACTTCATACTTTCGTCTGCATCACCAAGGTTAGTAGCTTTTTCCATTTTTTCTTTTGATTTTACTTCTTTTATAAAAGGGCCATAAAAATCTTTTAGGGTTTTTTCATATCCTCTTTTGCCTTGTGCAATTTCATCAAGTTCATCTTCCATTTCAGCTGTAAAAGTATCACTGATATATTTTGCAAAGTTATTTTCAAGGAAATCGCTTACTACTTCACCTGTGTCAGTAGGGAATAAAGTTCTATTTTGCTTTTCAACATATTTTCTTTCTTCAAGTGTCTTCATAATGGAAGCATACGTTGAAGGTCGTCCGATACCTCTTTTTTCAAGTTCTTTAATCAAACCTGCTTCTGTGTATCTACCAGGTGGCTCTGTAAATTTTTCAGTACTTCTGATTTCAATAAGTTCAATTTTTTCTCCTTCTTTTACTTTAGGAAGCTCAACATCTTCACCACGAGCTTCTGGGTCAGCTTTTAGCCATCCATCAAAAAGGGTTCTTGAGCCGTTGATAGAAAATGTAGGTATATCTTTATCTTCACCAACTTGTGCAATAATCTTTGTTCTTAGAATTTTAGCATCTGCCATTTGAGATGAAACAGCTCTCTGCCAGATTAGTCTATAAAGTCTTTCTTGCTCTTCATTTGCTCCTGCATTCTCTTTATTTGAATCTGTGGGTCTTATTGCTTCGTGTGCTTCTTGAGCATTTTTGCTTTTTGTTGCAAAGACATTTTTTTGAGCATAGTTTGCTCCGTATTTTTTATTTACAACAAGAGAGATTTGTTCAATAGCAAATGCACCTAAGTTTGTACTGTCAGTTCTCATGTAGGTTATAAAACCAGCTTCATAAAGTCTTTGTGCAACCATCATTGTTTTTGATGGAGCATATCCGAGACGTGTGCTTGCTGTTTGTTGTAGAGTTGATGTTGTGAAAGGGGCTTTTGCGCTTCTTTTTGCTTCGGTTTCATTTATACTTTTTACTTTCCAAGTTTCTTTTTTGCCGGATTCAAGTATTTTTTCAACTTCTTTAATATCCTTAGGTTCTTTATCACAGGAAAAAAGAATTTTAAAACCATCTTGAGATTTTGTGTCTGCTTCTATCGTCCAAAATTGTTCTGGTTTAAAAGCTCGGATTTCTCTTTCTCTTTCCATTATTATTCTAAGAGCAGGGGACTGAACACGTCCAGCAGAAAGTCCATAACGAACTTTTTTCCATATAATTCCAGAAAGGTCATATCCAACAAGTCTGTCCAAAACACGTCTCGCTTCTTGAGCTACTTTCAAATTGTCATCAATTTCCCTCGGGTGTAGGATTGCCTCTTTTATCGCATCTTTTGTAATTTCATGAAAAACAACTCTCTTCGGATTTTTTAGTCCAATAGCTTCTTTAATATGCCATGCAATAGCTTCTCCTTCTCGGTCAGGGTCTGTTGCTAAAAGAGTTTCTTCAGCTTTGCTTGATAAAGCTTTTAATTCGCTTACAACTTTTTCTTTACCAGGGCTTATCTCATAATGAGGAATAAAACCACCTTCAATGTCGATGGCTTTTTTATTGCTTTTTGGTAGGTCGCGGATATGTCCGACGCTAGCTCGCACAGTGTATGCACCTTCCAAATATTTTTCTATCGTCTTCGCTTTTGACGGAGACTCAACGATTAATAATTTCATAGTAATTAGATACTAATATAACATATTTTTATATTTAGCAAATTTTTGGTCTTTATTTGATATACAATATATAGCAAGTTCGCCATGGCGAACTTGCTATATATTGTTATAATAAAAATATGGAAAGGAAACTAAAATATAAAGGGGTTACAGTTAACACTTTTGGTTTACCAATAATGTACTCTGATAAAAAAGAAGGTAAGTCTGAAGTTCGCCATGGCGAACTTCATAAATCTGATAGTAAATATCATCATTATCATTATTTTAATTCTACTTTTACAGAGACTGCACCTAAAGATTTGATTGTTATGTATGATATCCCGCACGAGAAGAAAAAGGAACGAGATTGGTTCAGACGACATCTAAAAAAGTTTAATTATACAATGATTCAAAAAAGTGTATGGGTTGGTCCATCACCACTACCTAAAGACTTTCTCGATTATGTTAAATCGATAAATCTTATTGATCAATTGAAGACCTTTAAATTAGCCAAGTCATATACAAAGGAGGAAAGTGCGTATAAGAATGCTTTATAAAGGTGAAGTTCGCCATAGCAACTTGGTGGTATACATATTTCACTGCGTATCTGGAAGCTAGACTTTGAGGTATTATTTGATATAATGGCAATATTATTTTAATCACATCATAAAAAAATACTATGGAAGAAAGAGAATATTTAACTAGAGAGAAATATGAGATGTTGGCTAAGGAGCTTACAGAATTAAAGACAGTAAAAAGAAAAGAAGTTGCTGATGCTTTGGATTATGCAAGAGGATTGGGTGACTTATCTGAAAATGCAGAATATCATGAAGCTAGAGAAGCACAAGCAAATCTTGAAGATAAAATAAAGAAGCTAGATGCTTTGTTAAAAAATGCATCTGTTTTTGAGGATAAACATACTGATAGAGTTATGATTGGTAGCACTGTTACTGTAAAGAATGAAGCAACTAATCAAGAAAAAACAATTAAGATCGTTGGATCAGAAGAATCTGACACCGCTCAAGGTAAGATTTCTAATAAATCTCCAATGGGTAGTGCTGTTCTTGGAAAGAAGAAAGATGAAGCTTTCAGTTTTACAACTCCAGCTGGCACTATGAAATATAAGGTAGTTAGTATAAAATAATCTTATGGCTTCATTTGAAGAAATAAGAAAAACTAGAATAGAAAAACTTAATCTTTTAAAAGATATGGGGATTGAACCATATCCTGCTACTTGTAATAGAGATTTCTATTTAAAAGATCTAATAGCTGATTTCGAAAAGATATCTTCTGATGGAAAAGATGTTTCTTTGGTTGGAAGGGTTATGTCTATACGAGGACAAGGAGGTTTGATGTTTTTTAATATCAACGATGGCACAGCATCATTCCAAGGTTTGCTTAAAAAAGATGAAATGAAAGAGTCTGTTTTTGATTTATTTGAAAAAACAGTAGACATTGGAGATTTTATTGAAATAAAAGGAAGTTTGTTTGTTACAAAAAGAGGAGAAAAAACTTCTAAAGTTTCAGAATGGAAAATGCTTTCAAAAAGTTTGAGACCTCTACCTGAAAAATGGCACGGACTTCAAGACGAAGAAGAAAAGAATAGAAAAAGATATTTAGATATCATGTTTAACCCAGAGGTTAAAGAGATGGTAGAAAAAAGATCTAAGTTTTGGAAATCCGTAAGAAACTTTTTATTAGAAAAAAGTTTTATGGAAGTTGAAACTCCTGTTTTAGAAAATACCGCTGGTGGTGCAGAAGCAAGACCTTTTACTACACATTACAATGCCTTAGATATTGATGTTTTTCTTAGGATTTCACCAGAACTTTGGTTAAAGAGGCTTATGGTTGCGGGTTTTCCAAAAGTTTTTGAGATAGGAAGGATTTTTAGAAATGAAGGTATGGATGCGGAACATTTACAGGATTATACACAGATGGAATTTTATTGGGCATACGCTGACTATAATGACGGAATGAAATTTGTTGAAGAAATGTATAAATATGTTGCTTTGGAAACATTTGGAACTCTCAAATTTAAAATAAAAGGATTTGATATTGATCTTGATAAGAAATGGGAGACTTTGGATTTCAAAGAGATAATTAAAAAAGATACTGGAATAGATATTGATACAGCTCTGCTAGATGAAATGGAAAGTAAACTTCAAGACCTTAAGATAAAATACGATGGAAAGGGTTTTAATAAAAATCGAGCTATAGATTCTTTGTGGAAATATTGCAGAAAACAAATATCTGGTCCAGCGTTCCTTATAAATGTGCCCGTAATAATGGAACCACTTGCAAAGAGAAAAGCTAGTGATAAAAATGTTGTAGAAAGATTTCAAGTTTTACTTGCCGGTTCTGAGATGGGGAAAGGATTCAGTGAACTTAATGATCCAATAGATCAAATGGGTAGGTTTGAAGATCAGTCTAAGCTTCGTGAAGCAGGTGATGAAGAAGCTCAAATGATGGATGGGGAATTCGTAGAAGCTTTAGAGTACGGTATGCCACCAACTTGTGGATTTGGATTTTCTGAAAGACTCTTTAGTTTCCTTATGGATAAACCTGCTAGAGAATGCCAAATTTTCTCAATAATGAGACCAAAGGGTTAAAAAAATACTAATAATTAAATATAAAAATAAATGAAAGAAAACAAAAATAAACAATTTTTTATCATCTCCGTTATGCTTTTTGTTTCGCTTATTTATATAGTATCTTAAGGTGCTATATCAAAATATAACGAATCTAAATCTTTTAAAACTTTCGTATCGTACATTTTTTCTAATCAATTCGGTGCTGTTGTCACTGCTAGTTCTACTACTGCAATAAAAACAATAGCTACTTCAACAGCTAGCACAACAATAAGTACTAAAGGTTTACCACCGGAAGCACCAACTAATTACACTGACAATAAAAATGGTACTGTTACAGATAATTACACAGGACTTATATGGAAAAAATGTACACAAGGTATGAGTGGTAACGATTGTAAGGCTGGAAGCCCTTCACTTAGAGTTTGGGTAAAAGCAAGAACAGAATGTGATGACTTGGTTTTTGCTGGTAAGTCAGATTGGAGAATGCCAACACTTAAAGAACTTCAGTCTATTGTGAATACAAAGGAATATGATCCTGCGATAAACAAAACTTTTTTTGTTAATACCACAGACGATCCATATTGGACAGAAACTTCTCCTGCAGAATATCTTGCGAGCAAGTTTACTGTGCTATTTTCTGATGGAAGTGTTTACTATAAGGATAGTAACAATTTTGCAGCAACAAGGTGTGTAAGATAGGAGATTGAATAATAAAATTATATAAAAATACACCTCGTTTCTTTAAAAAACGAGGTGTATTTTTATATTTATAATTTAAGATCAATTTGTAACTGTTGATAACTCATAATTATAATTATTATCTTTATTATTTATCTATAAATATCCTTATATTAAGCCATATAATATAGTGAACTAGTTATGAACTTTTTTCTTTTAAAATGTTGTTGCTTTGTGGGTTAAAGTGCTATAAAATATATCTTAAGTGGGAAAAGGTGGGGCTAAAACAATTTTCTAAAAATAATTATGTTAATAGGAGAATACATTCACACATTAGATGAAAAGAAGAGAGTATCTTTGCCTGTTAAATTTAGAAAAGAAATGGGAAAGAAAATTATTGTTACAGCAGGTTTAGACAATTGTTTGTGGGTGTTTACTTTAGCTCAATGGAATAAGATCTCAGAGAAACTTTCAGATTTTTCAATGCTCCAGGCAGACAATAGAAGTTTCAATAGATATATGTTTGGAAGTGCAACTGAAGTAGAAGTAGATACAATCGGTAGAATTCTTTTGCCAGATTTTCTTATAGAAAGAAGTGATTTAAAAAATAAAGTTGCTGTAGTGGGGGTTCAAGACAGAGTAGAAATATGGAATGAAAGTGCATGGAAAGAATATAAGTGCGTTGTTGAAAAACGTGCAGATCAATTGGCTGAAAAACTAGGGCAGGCAGGAGCGATATAAGTATATGAATATTAAAATAGATCAGAAAGACAAAAATAATACTGTAAGTGTTCATAGATCAGTTCTTTTAAATGAAGCGGTAGACGGGCTTAACCTCAAAGAAGGGGATGTGTTTTTTGATGGAACACTTGGTGGTGGAGGACACAGCGAAAAAGTCTGTTCAGAATATGGTAATAAAATAAAACTTATTGCTGTTGATAGAGACGCCGAAGCAATTGAAAGAGCAAAGAATAAACTAGAAAGATTCGATTGTGAGAAGCATTTTGTTTTGTCTAATTATAAAAATATAGACAAAGTAATTGAAAGTTTAAAGATATTAAAAGTAGATAAGATACTTTTAGATCTTGGACTTAGCTCGGATCAATTTGAAACATCTGGTAGGGGGTTTGCTTTTAGAACAGACGAACCATTATTTATGACTTTCTCATCAGATCCAGAAAATGAAGTCGTAAACGCAGAAAAAATAGTAAACGATTGGTCAGAAGAAACGATTGCAGATATTTTGTTCGGTTATGCTGATGAAAAGTATGCAAGAAGAATAGCTAGGGTAATAGTAGAAGAACGACAAATACAACCCATCAAGACGACATTTGAGCTTGTAGCGATAGTAGAAAAGGCCGTCCCAGCAATTTACAAAAGAGGAAAGATACATTTTGCCACAAAAACTTTTCAGGCTTTAAGAATTGCCGTAAACGACGAAATAGAATCATTGAAAGAAGGTTTGATAAAAAGTTTTGAATGTTTGAATAGTGAAGGAAGAATTTCTGTAATTTCATTCCATAGTATAGAAGACAGGATTGTTAAGAATTTCTTTAAAGAGAAGAGCTTGCAAGGTTTAGCAAAAGTTATAACAAAAAAACCTATTGTTCCAACAGATGAAGAAATAAGAAGTAATCCAAGATCAAGAAGTGCCAAGTTAAGAATTTTAGAAAAAATATAATGAGCAAAGAAATAAAAAGACAATTAAGTAAAATAGAATTAATAGAAAAGAAGCTTTTCTGGTTTTTGTCTGTTTTCTTGTTTATACTTTTTGTTTCCTACGGAATTTTTGTTAATAAAGCTATTTTAAATGGAAGATATAGTCAAAATTTTAATTCTTCTGTAGCTTCTCTATCTGAAGAATTGAATAGCTTGGAGTTTAAATATTTGGAATCAAAAAATAATATCACATTGGATCTTGCAGTAGCTAAAGGGTTTAAACCAGTAGAAAGTCAAAAATTTGTTGAAAGAGGTGTATTGGAAAACACATTGTCTTTAATAACAAATGAAAAATAGCTCGTCTTTTAATAGGGAATATATTTTTTTCTTTTTTTTCATATTGCTGAGTCTTCTTTTTGTCGTGCGTTTATACTTTTTACAAATTGTAAAAGGACAGTATTATTATGAAAAATCTGATAGTCAATACACGGGTAACTCAGCCAGCTCTTTTGATCGTGGGGACATATTTTTTGATTCAAAAGATGGATATTTAGTATCTGCTGCTACGGTAAAGAAAGGTTACATTATTGCTATAAATCCTTCTGTAATTCAAGCCAATAAGAGCCTAGATAAGGTATTTGAAGATTTATCCACCGTTATTACCTTAGACAAAGAGTCTTTTTACTTTAAAGCAAATAAACTGACTGATCCTTATGAAGAGATCGCTAGAAAGATTTCTGAAGAACAGATGAATAAAATTTCATCTAAAAAAATAGACGGGGTAATTATTTCAAAAGATAGCTGGAGAATATATCCTGGTGGACAGCTTGCATCAAACACTTTAGGTTTTGTGGGTTACAATGATAATAAACTTGAAGGAAGATATGGTTTGGAAAAATATTACCAAGATACGCTAAAGAGAGAAGATAATAAAGTTTTTACAAATGTTTTTGCTGAGATATTTTCAAATATTAAAAAGATTTCAGAAGATAGCGATAGAGAGGGTGATTTGGTAACTTCCATTGATCCTGAAGTTCAAAATGCTTTAGAAAGGACTGTTGGTGGAATAGAAAATTCTTGGAGTTCAAAGATAACTGGTGGAATAGTAATAGATCCAAAAACTGGTGAAGTTTATGCTATGTCAGTATCTCCAACTTTTGATTTGAATGATTTTAGTAAAGAAAAGAAAGTCGGAGTTTTTTCTAATCCTCTAATATCAGATTCTTATGAAATGGGATCTATTATCAAGCCACTCACGATAGCCTCTGGAATTGATTCTGGCGCCATAACGGCAAAAACAACTTACAATGATACTGGTTTTATAATGGTAGACGGTAAGAAAATTTCAAATCACGACGGTTTAATCAATGGCGTATCAGATATGCAAGAAGTTTTGAGTAAATCATTGAATGTTGGTGCAGCTTTCGTAGTAAATAAAATGGGCAAGGAAAAATTTCTTGAGTATTTTAAGAATTTGGAGATAGGAACAGAAACCGGTATTGATTTACCAAACGAAGCAGCTGGAAGCATTGAGAACCTTAATAGTCCTAGAGATATTGAGTTTGTTACCGCTTCTTTTGGACAGGGTATATCTATGACACCAATAAATGTTGTTAGGGCACTTTCAACACTTGCAAATGGCGGTAAACTGATTACTCCTCATATAGTAAAAAAAATTAATTATGAAGTTGGTTTATCAAAAAATATTTCTTTTGTTAATGAAGCAAAACAAGTTTTTAGAAAAGATACAACTGAAGAAGTCACTAGACTTTTGATTGGTGCTGTTGATAAGGCTCTATTAGGAGGTAAACTAAAACAAACTAATTACAGTATAGCTGCAAAGACTGGAACAGCTCAAATGGCAAGACCAATTGAAGATGGTGGAGGTTATTATCCGGATAAATATTTACACTCATTTTTTGGATATTTTCCAGCTTATAATCCTAGATTTTTGATTTTCCTTTATACAGTAGAGCCTAAAAGTCTGCTTTATGCTTCTGATACCTTGGCCGAACCGTTTCTTGACGTTGTTAAATTTTTGATAAATTATTATGAAATACCTCCAGATAGATAGGTAGATTTGAGTCTGTTTAATGTGTGCTAATATAAATATATGAAATCAATTTTTAAAAAAACCATATCTTTTTTACTTGAATTAGAGGCTAGGGCAATTCTCAATAAATATAAACCTAAAATAATAGCTGTAACTGGCAGTGTTGGGAAAACTTCTACTAAAGATGCAATTTTTTCAGTAATGGCAGATAAATTTTGCGTAAGAAAAAGTGAAAAAAGTTTTAATAGTGACATCGGAATACCTTTAACTATTTTGGGTTGTAAAAATGCTTGGAGTAATCCATTTTATTGGATTTTTAATTTACTTAAAGGGTTAGAAATTATTTTTATATCAAGAAAATATCCAGAATGGCTAATACTTGAAGTTGGTGCAGATAGACCTGGTGATATAAAGTCTGTAACAAAATGGCTTAAGCCTGATATCGTGGTTATAACTAAATTTGCAAAAGTTCCCGTACATATAGAATATTTTACAAACCGAGAAGAAGTTATTAGAGAGAAATATTATTTAGTTGAGGCTTTAAAAAGGGATGGGATTCTTATTGTAAATGCAGATGACGAAGACGCAATGAGTTTTGCAGATAAATTTAAGGGTAAGAAAATTAGCTACGGTATAGAAAAGACTTCAGAAGTTAGGGCTTCAAACGTTTCAATGTCTTATATTATAGAAGGTGATCACAAAAATTTGTCTGGAATGAATTTTAGAATAGATTATCTTGGTAGCAGTGTTCCAATAAACTTGATTGGCACTGTGGGATTAGCTGGTGTGTATTCGGCCTTGTCTGCTATTACTGTTGGGGCTTCTTGTGGTTTAAATTTGGTAGAAATGGGGCAGTCTTTGATTAATTATTCATCACCATCGGGTAGAATGAAATTGATAGAAGGTATAAAAAATACAACAATATTAGATGATACCTATAATTCTTCTCCTGTTGCTATAACTAACGCTCTAAATATTTTAAAAATGGTACAGTCTGGAGGCAGAAGAATTGCCGTTCTTGGAGATATGATGGAGCTTGGAAAACATTCAATGGATGAGCACAACAATGCTGGAATATTAGCGAAAGATTCTTGTGACATTTTGATAACTGTAGGAGTAAGAGCTAGGAAAATTTCTGAAGGAGCTTTGTCTATGAGTATGGAAGAAAAGAACATATATCAATTTGATACTGCTATGGAGGCAGGTAAAGAATTACAACAAATGATGAGTAGTTATGACACAATCCTAGTAAAAGGTTCTCAGTCTATGAGAATGGAAAGAGTGGTGGAGGAAATAATGGCAAATCCTGAAAAAGCAGGGGAACTTCTTGTAAGGCAAGATGCAGAATGGAAGTTAAAAGCCTAGTATTTATTTAATTTCATTGAGTTTTAATATTATAAGTATTATTATTTATTTATGAATAGACATCTAAATGATTTTTTAGACTTTATTAGAAAACAAGGTGTGGTTGGTTTTGCTGTTGGTTTTATTCTTGGAGGTGCCGTATCTGGTCTTGTGGCTTCACTTGTGGGCAATATTGTCAGCCCAATATTGGGAGTGTTGCTCAGTAGAGTAAAAGATCTTAATGATAGCTATGTTATGTTTTTTAGTGGGAAAATAATGTATGGAAAATTTATAAATGATCTTGTTAATTTTATTGTAATAGCTGCTGTAGTCTATTTTGGAGTACAAAAATTAGGTTTAAATAAACTAGATAAACCGAAAGAGTAGATAAAAGAAAAATCCCTAGAAGGGGATTTTTTTTGTGGGCGGTAGAGGGCTCGAACCTCTCACCTCAATCACGTCAAGATCGCGCT
>CAZIID010000013.1:0-15866 GCA_964539415.1 uncultured Candidatus Saccharibacteria bacterium
TACAGAAACTCTCCAGACAATATGAAGTTTATAATGATAGACCCAAAGAGAGTTGAACTTACACTTTATAATAAAATTCCGCATCTTTTGACTCCTGTTATAACAGACCCAAAGAAAACAATACTTGCTTTGAAATGGGCAGCAAAAGAAATGGACAGAAGATATGACATACTAGAAACTGAAGCTGTAAAAGATATCGATTCATATCATAAAAATGTTCTCGCTCCTGAAATCAAAAAAATAGAAGAACTCAAGAAAAAAGGCGTCTACGATCCAGAAAAAGATAAACTCCCTGAAACGATGCCCTACATTGTGGTTGTTATAGATGAACTCGCAGATATTATGATGGCCTATCCGAGAGAGCTTGAAAGCGCAATCGTAAGACTTGCACAAATGAGCCGTGCCGTTGGTATTCACCTCATACTTTCAACTCAAAGACCATCTGTAAATGTTATTACAGGACTTATTAAAGCTAATGTTCCTGGAAGAATTGCTCTTCAAGTGGTGTCCCAAGTAGACTCAAGAACAATTCTTGATACAATCGGTGCTGAAAAACTTCTCGGTGCTGGAGATATGCTTTACATGGGTGGAGAAATGTCAAAACCAGTAAGAATACAATCAGCATTTATTTCAGAAAATGAAGTTAAATCTATAGTAAAATATCTTGTTGAAAGTTACAGAGATGAGCTCACAGACACGATAACACTAACCGAAACTACAATCCCAGTAGACAATGAAGGCAGTAATGTTTTTGGATCAATGTTTGAAGAAGATGCAAAAGATGAAGACGAGTTATACGAACAAGCCAAAGATATTGTAATGAGAGCAGGAAAAGCTTCTACTTCATACATTCAGAGAAAACTTTCTGTCGGTTATGCTAGAGCAGCCAGACTTATGGACATGCTTGAAGAAAAAGGAATGATAGGACCATCAAATGGTTCTAAGCCAAGAGATGTTATTGGTGCACCAACTGTAATAGCTTCTGAAGCTGGTGATTTTATTTCAGATGAAAATTCAGAAAGCGGGTCAGAAAAATCTTCATAACTATAAAGACAGAATCAGACAATGGGCAGAGAAAAAACAAAAAAAATAATAGTTTCCTCTATAATAACTATCTTTGTTTTAATTGTTACGATCTATACAGGTTTTGAAATCAGAAGATATGTAACCGGTCCAGAAATAAAAATCACAAGTCCCCTGACTGGATCTCTCACTAACGAATCTTTAATTGAAATTACCGGTAAGGCCATAAACATATCTGAAGTAAAAGTTAATGATAATAAAATTTATATGGATGAAGAAGGTAATTTCACCCAAAAAGTTTTGCTTTCAACTGGATATAACGTGCTTAAAGTATCGGGTGTAGACAAATTTCAAAGAGAGACAGAGCAGATTTTGGAAGTAACATACAAAAAATAACAGAACAAAAATGTGATAGAATATATAGGTTATAAGCATTAATAAATAATTATTATAAATTAATCATTTAATAGGACTTGTCCTGTTAAACACATTACAAAATAGGACAAGAAACCAAAATTAAAGATAAAAATTCAAAGTAAACATTATTATCAAAAATTAATTATTTAATAGGATGGCTAAAAAGACAAAAGAAAAAGTAGATAAAGATTTTGAAGAAAATACAGAAAAAGTTCAAGACACTAAAGGAGAAGAAAAAGACGACTTCTCTGTTCCATCCAAAGACAATACAGAAAAAATGCAGGCAGCGATGAGAGAAATCCGAACAAAGTTTGGAGACGACTCTATTATGATGCTCGGAGAAAAACCGAAAGTTGGAATTGATGCTATACCTACTGGATCTATTGGTCTTGATGCTGCTCTTGGTATAGGAGGATACCCAAGAGGTAGAATAATTGAAATATTTGGACCAGAATCTTCTGGTAAAACTACCCTCGCCTTGCATGCAGTAGCTGAAGCTCAAAGAATTGGAGGAATCTGCGCATATATTGATGCAGAACACGCAATGGATCCAGAATACTCAAAAAAGATCGGCGTAAAAATAGATCAACTTCTTATATCTCAACCAGACACAGGTGAACAAGCATTAGAGATTGTAGAGAGCCTTGTTCGCTCAGGTAAGATGGATATCATAGTTATTGACTCAGTTGCTGCACTTACACCAAAAGATGAAATTGAGGGCGATATGGGCCAGTCTCATATGGGTAAGCAAGCAAGACTTATGTCTCAAGCTTTGAGGAAGCTCACAGCAATCGTTGCCAAGTCAAAGACAGTAGTAATATTCATAAACCAAATAAGAATGCAGATTGGAGTAATGTTTGGTAATCCAGAAACAACACCAGGAGGGAAAGCATTAAAATTCTACACTTCGGTAAGATTAGACATTAGAAGAATTGCTCAAATAAAAAAGGGTGAAGAAATAATGGGAGGAAGAGTCAGAGTGAAGATTGTTAAAAATAAAGTTGCCGCACCTTTCAAACAAACAGAATTTGACCTTATGTATAATGAAGGTATTTCCAAAGAAGGTGAAATCATCGCTTTGGGCGAAAAGATGGAATTACTCAAAAAATCCGGAACATCCTATGAATACAACGGTGAAAAAATCGGCCGTGGATATGATGCCACGAGACAATTCTTGAGAGAGAATCCGAAAATAACAAATGCTATATTGAAAGAAATAAGAGCGAAGTTGAAAGAAATCTGAAGGTCGCTCGGCGTATCATTTCAAAAGCACGATAAAAGATACCGTCGTCACGGTGTCTTTTTCTCTACTCACAATTTTTTTTGCTAAAAAATTTGCTCCGTAAGTCTTTTGAAATGATACGCCTCGCTCTAAGTTGGAGACGAAGAAAAAGCAAATAATAATCTCTGTCAGGTTTTAATAAAGCAAAGATTCGTTCTAAGTTAACGACTTGTTTTATCACCAAAAATTTAGAGATTAAAGAAGGAACTATAAAAAGCAGAAAGAAGAGGCAAGAAAATTACTGCATAAAAAAACAGAAATCCTGTTATCATATAATCATTAAAATCAGTCATTTTTAAAATAACACTTGCCAGTATCAGTGGAATAGTTACAGCAAATAAAGGTCTTATTGGACCATCTGGAATAACATAAGTAAGACTAAGATCCAATATTAAACCCAGACAAAAATATAAAATAAAAGAAGAAAATAATCCAACAACCTTAGATAGGTTATATTTTTTTGTCTGTCCTGTATCCATTTTTAAATTATATCAAAAAATATATTAAAGATATATAAGCCCCTATAAATCAGACAAGAAACTTTCTTTATTTAAAACAAAAATCATTCGCTATTTTTGGCGAATGATTTTTGTTAGTAATATATTTGATAACTAGACACGACTTCCATATTCCCCTGTCTCTGTATTTATAGAAATCATTTCTCCTTCTTTTATAAACAAAGGTGCGTTTATAACAGCTCCAGTCTCAAGAGTAATCTGTTTTGTTCCACCTGTTGCTGTGTCCCCTTTTACTGCAGGAGGAGCCTCAGTGACTCTGAGCTCTACTTTAATAGGAAGTTTGACACCAATAACCTTATCTTCAAAAAGCATTGTCTCAACAAGAGAATTAGCTTTCATAAATTTAGCTGGCATACCGATAAGAGATTCTTCAAGTTCAAATCTTTTTGCTGGATCTTTTGGATCACAGAACCAAAATTCCCCCTTATTCTTGTAAAGAAACTTTGCGTCTTTGTATTCAATCTCAGCTTCTTGAACTTTCTCAGACTGGTGAAATGATATTTCGGTAATCTTACCAGTTATCATATTCTTCAACTTCGTAGCATTTACCGGCTTTCTCTGTTGTTTTCTAAAAACATGAGAACCAATAACTTCAAAAGGCATTCCTTCATAAATAATGAATTTTTTCTCAACAACTTCGCTGTATTCAAGCATTGCCATAATATTTATATATTAATTACTAATTTCCGTCATTCTATACAAAAAGAGACATAAAGTCCAATAAAAAAAACACTATTCACTGCGATACGTCGGTTCAATTTTTTGTATTCCGTCTTTGCGAGGAATGAAATGACGAAGCAAACCATCTTAATTTAAGACTGGATTACCGATCCCTAAGTGAAATAAAAAATAAATTTTACGGGGCAAGCAAGTCTGGGATGGCAGAGGAGATGGATTGCTTCACTTCGTTCGCAAAGACGAAAGAAACTAATTCTAGTATTCTTTGCATCAAGGTAATTTATTTAAAAAATCGCCCAAGGGCGATTTTTTAATTTATATTTCATTACTGTCTTCTATCGAGATACAAAAGGTATAAGAGCCATAAATCTTGCTCTCTTTATAGCTTGAGAAAGCTGTCTTTGGCTTTTTGCACAAACTCCTGTCTTCTTCTTACCGTTTACTCTTGCATGAGGATTAAGAAACTTCTTTAAAAGTTCTGTGTCCTTGTAATCTACTTGTTTTATATTATTTTGTGAAAAAAAGCACTGTTTCATAATTTATTTTGATTGGTTTTGAATATTACTACATCTTTCAACTTATTGCAAACTTAAAACGGAATATCTTCTGGATTTATCTCTTCTGCTGGATACTCTATAGTGTCCATCGCAGGAGCTTTTGTACTAGGACCTTCAGACTGTTCTGACCTGCTTGAGGTACCTGTTCCTTGACCTGGAGCGCTTGGACCAAACTGGAAATTTTCAACAATCACTTCAGATCTGTATTTCTTGGTTCCATCTTTATCATCCCAAGATCTGTTAGCTATTCTTCCTTCTATAAATATTGATCTTCCTTTTTTTAAATACTGAGAGATAAGTTCTGCTGGCTTTCCAAAAGAAACAATATTGTGGAAAGTTGTATCTTCTTTCTTAGATCCGTCTTTGTCTTTCCAAGATCTGTTAGTAGCAAGACCAAAAGATACAACCTTTGTACCGGATGGAAGGGCTTTTAATTCTGGATCTTTTGTTAAATTACCAAACAATAATACTTTGTTTATATTCATAAGCCTATTCTAGCACAAAAAAATATTTATTGGAAAATTATTCTGCGATTAAATCGTCAATAGATTTGTCGATTTCTTCAATTGAAGCTGGTTTTGCATCTTTATCAGCTTTTTCTGCTTTTACTTTTGTTCCCTCTTTTTCAACAAAAGCAGGAGCCTGTTTCTGATAAAAAATAGTATTTTCTTTTACTGTCTTTATTATAATGTATCTTAAAACAGATTCTACAGCTTTTAGAGCTTCGTCTATCTTTGTAACATCACCTTCTGTTAGTTCAAATTTGACCCAACCAAAGTATGCTTTATCAAACTTCTTATAAGAACCAGCGTAAGCCTTTTTAAGGACATAAGCCAAAGGTCTTAACTTAGCTTGATCTTCAGACACAACTACACCACCCTCTTTTTGGATGATTGCTTTTATCTTTTCAGTCTCCTGTGGAACATTTTCCTCAGCTACGGACGAAATGATATGATAGCCGACTTCATATATTTTAGAATCGGTCTTTTTTTCTTCAGTTTCTACTTTCTTTTGCATGAAGTAGAGATTAACACAAACAGGAGTAAAAAGCAAACGTTTTTAGCTAAATTTTAAGGACGTTCTTAAAAGGTTTAGGATCGTTCAGTTTACCAACAATGGAAAGATTAAGATTTTTCTCTATAAAGATATTTTTGGCCAAATCCCTTATTTGTTCCGCTGTCACTGATTCTATTTCTTTTGCTATATCTTCAGGTGTTTTTATTGGTTTTTGATGAACCTCCTGTGAACCTAGAAAGCCCGCAACAGAATCACTTGATTCAAGAGAAAGAAGCATACTGCCAATAAGATGACTCTTAACTCTTTTTAATTCATCTACTGAAACCAATTCTTCTTTTAGAGTCTTTAGTTCGGAAAGTATAGCTTCAATTCCTTCAACTATTCTATTTGAATCTACTCCAGCAGACACAATAAAAGCTCCATGGTCTGTGTAAGCATCGGCATCAGCATGAACGTAATAACAAATACCTTTTTCTTCTCTCATTTTTTGGAAAAGTCTTGCACTCATACCTCCAGAAAGAATTCCTTCTATTAATCTAAGTGGAATATTAAGTTTGTTATAGGTATCGAAAGTTCTAACTCCTATTACTAAATGTGTCTGGTCTGTATCTTTATAGTAAAGAGAAACTTTTGATTCTTCTTGTGATTCTTTAACCTTCTTTTTTTCCTCCTTCTTCCAAGTACCTATACCTTTAAAACACTGATAAACCTTTTTAAAAATAGTCTTCTCATCAAAATTACCAGCAACAATAACAACGGTTGATGAAGCTACATAATGTTTATTTCTGTAATCTATCAAATCTGTTCTCTTCATTTTCTGAATATTTTCCTTTGTCCCAGCTATACCCCAACCTGCAGGTTGGTCTCCATAAAGAAGCTTGGAAAATTCCTCTTGGACAATCCTTTGAGGAAGATCTTTATACATATTTATTTCTTCAATGATTACGCCTTTTTCTTTTTCCATTTCTTTTTCAGGAAAAACTGGATTTATATACAAGTCTGAAACAACATCCAAAATATTATCTAGATGTTTTTTGTCAGCTTTTGCATAATATCCCGTATATTCATTTGATGTAAAAGCATTAAAATGAGAGCCGAGCGCGTCTAATTCCTTGGAAATATCTTTAGATGTTGGTCTTTTTGTCGTACCTTTAAAACACATATGTTCCAAAAAATGTGAAATCCCATTCACTTCTTTTTTCTCAAATTCAGAACCGGTTTGAACAAGAACAAAGACAGTAACGGTTGGATTATCCTTCATAGGAACAGAAACAATCCTCAAACCATTTTTAAGTTTCTTTTTTGTATATTTCATATTTATTTAAATTAGACTAATTTGCTTTTAAAGAAATCTAAAAGATCTGACAATTTAACTCTCTCTTGGGTTCCTGTGTCTCTACTTCTCACTGTAACTGAATCGTCTTTTTCTACGGTATCAAAATCTATAGTCACACAAAAAGGTGTGCCGATTTCGTCTTGTCTTCTATATCTCTTACCTATATTTCCGCAATCATCGAACTCAACGGCTCCAAAAGTTTTTTTCAAATCAAAATATATAACTCTAGCTTTTTCTACAAGGTTAGGTTTATTTTTTAAAAGTGGAAAAACAGCAATTTTAACAGGAGCAACACTTGAAGCCAGTTTTAAATAAGAACGTACTTCCTCGCCCATTTTATCTTCTGTGTAAGCATCAGAAAGAATAGCAAGAACTGTTCTATCAACACCTAGCGATGGTTCTATACAATGAGGAGTAAACTTTTCTTTTGTTTCTTCATCAAAATAAATCAAATCAGTTCCGCTTGCTTGTGAATGCTTTGAAAGATCGTAGTCGGTTCTATAAGCTAAACCATAAAGCTCTTTTCTACCAAATGGAAAATCAAATTCAAAATCAATTGTGCGTTTTGAATAGAATGCTCTTTCTGTATCATTTACCTCGAGTTCATGAACATGGTCTTTGTTTAAACCAATAAGTCTCATCCAGTCGTGCATCTCCTCTCTAAAATGCTCAAAAGATTTTTCCCAAGCATCTGGTCTTACAAGGTATTCTATTTCCATTTGCTCAAATTCACGAGATCTAAAAGTGAAGTCCCTAGGTGCTATTTCATTTCGAAACGCCTTTCCAATCTGTGCCATACCAAAAGGAAGTTTTGGATGAAAAGAATCAATAATATTTTTATAATTTACAAACATACCCTGTGCAGTTTCAGGTCTAAGATAGGATATTGAAGTATCATTTTCTATTGCACCAATGCTTGTTTTGAAGAGCATGTTAAATTGCTTCTCCTCCCCCATTTCTCCACCACAATCTGGGCATTTCTTTTTGTCTTCGAGTTGATCTGTTCTAAATCTCTTTTTGCATTTTTTACACTCAGCAAGCGGATCAGAAAAACCTCCCACATGTCCTGTCGCCTTCCACACATTCTGATTCATTAAAATAGCAGCGTCAATTCCATACATATCTTCCCTATCTGTAACAAACTTCTTCCACCACAAATCTCTAACATTATTTTTTAATGCGACACCGTATGGTCCGTAGTCCCAAGTACCGGCAAGTCCGCCATATATTTCAGAACCCTGAAAAATAAAACCTCTTCTCTTACAAAGAGAAACAATCTTCTCCATCAATTCAGAACCTGGATTTTTGTCTTTTTTGTTTGCCATATTTTTGTTTGGTTAATATCTATATATTACAGAAAAAATCCTATCGCACAACTCTACTTCCCTCAGTTGAGAAATTTGGATCAAATTTTAAATCTGTAGTTACTGAAGATTTTGTCTCACTAATTTCTGTTTTTGTAAAAGAATCAACTCCTGTAACTTTAGTATCACTCAAAATTGTCGGTGAAGTTCCCACCTGACTCAAAGAAGGAACAAAAGAAACTTGGAATGAAACTTCTTTAGGAGCTAGCGTGCTTCCTACTCCAGCTTTTACTTCTCCTACATCCCAAACAATCTCTCCACCCAAAGGATTAAAAGATATTTTTTCTGTACTAGGATTTATCTTACCTGTCCATTTGATATAAGAAGGGATAGTAGCAACAGCTTTTACACCAGTTAAAGTATTTGATGTGTTTGTCACTGTCCAAGTGATAGTGTAAGTAGTTTCCTTTTCTGCCACTGGAGGAATAGGTCCTGTGTTTGTAAAAGGTCCGATATAATAAAAACCTCTAGACAGCAAAGACATATCAGATGATATTTTTATTCTCTTTGAATCTGAAAACAAAAGCTCTTCTGGAACATTTGCACCTTCAATTCTTTTTCCTTTTACTGCAACATCAAGATAAATTTCTGGATTAGTAAATGAACTACCGGTCTGAGACAGCGAACTGAAAGTTGAAAAATTGAAGGAAGATTCGCCACTTTGTCCTGGGGACAATGAAGATAAAGAAGAATTACTTTCTGGGCTGAATATTATTGTATTATCAATAGATCTATAAAAACCGTTTTGGCTATTCACAGTTTTTTTATCCAAAATATCTCCTCTAAAAGTCAGCTCAACTGTTAAATCATAAATTTGATTAGGAAGATTATTCATCCATACAAGGTCGCCTCTAACAGTCCTCCCTCCTTCTACAACAACCTCTTTATTCAAGTTGCCATCTATTGCAAGACTTAAACCAACAAAAGGTTTTCTGATGAATATTGAAGACGCACTATAAACAAAAGGAGTTGATATTTCTCTTTCATTAAGCTGATTTGGATTACCAACTGTAAACTTAAATACTCTTTCCTCCCCATCTTGTCCTGTAACACTACCGCTTACTTTGATAGTTCTTCTATCTCCTGGAGATAGATCACCTATATTCCAAACATTATTATCTAAATAAGGTTTAGGTGACGCACTTTTATATTGGAAACCAAAAGGATAATCTATTCTAAAAGATAAATCTTTTATTGTTGTGAGAGAGTTTGAAACCACCTCTACATCAAAATCTATATTTTGATTTGAATTTGCCTCTGTAACTCCTTTAACTATTATATTTACAGGTGAAGAACTGATAACTATTGGGAATTTTTTTTCTTTAGAAAAAATAGCGTTTGATCCAGGAACTCGGTATTCAACAGAAACAGTAATATCATTTGTAGAATTTTCTTGTCCAAACAAAACAGCCTTTATTAATTTTGTTTTTGTGGCCCCTACCTCCATATCACCAAGTATTTCTGTATATCTTTTCATTTCTTTTGAAATATTTTCACCTTCTCTGGTTCCATCAGGAAAAGAAACCTGTAAATCCACAGTCTTAAGCGCTACACTATTATTATTTTTAATCTGAATTTCAAGAGGTAGTACTTCTCCACCAGCAATAGAAACTGGCCCCTTAATCGTAAGTTCTATATTATCTCCTGAAACTATATTAGAGCCACCCAAAAATCTATAAACAGCAAAACCGGAGGCTAATACAAAAAATATAAGCGCTCCTAAAAGGATTTTAGTTAATGGTAATTCTTTTTCTGTTTTCATATCTTCTTCGTTTTTCCAGTCTGTACCTATTGAGGATTCTGTTTCTTCAAGCTCGTATCTTTTGTTCTCTCCCGCTTTGAAATTCCTTGAGTAAAGGTTCTGTTTAACTTCTTCTATTCTATTTTTATCTTGTGGATCTTCAAACATATATACAAATATTATAACACAATTAAAGATGTGTTTCTTGCAGTGTTCTATTTATTTCTTCAATAATCTGGCGTCGACATTTTTCTGCTTCGCAAACAATACTTTCATTTACGCAGTTATCTTCACCAAGAAAACAATATTGTGGCAGATTTCTCAAGTATCCCAAATGCTTCAAAATTCTTAAGCCCAAAACAAGCTCCAGACTTTCTAGTTTTTTTGAATCAGATTCATTCCCCGTATATATAAAAGCTTCCCTAACCATATCGTATAAAGCTTCATTTTTTTCTTCTCCTTGAGATAATCGTAAAATTAAAGAAAAGATCTTTGCCACAAAAATCTTTGCACTGTTATCAGACAAAAAAGAAAAAGGTATCTCCTCATCCCTTTCCACTCCCACAATTCGCCAGATTTCTTTTCCACGAACCAAAGAAACTTTTACTGGCATAAAATTTGTTAACTTGAATCTGAGTTTTGATTTTAAAAGTCTTACACCTTGAGCAGTAGCTCTTATCACGCCCAAATCTTTTGTTAATATAAAAAATTGTCTATTTGCCTCCCCTGTTGGGATACTCTTGAGTATAAAACCTGGCGTTTGGTAAATGTGATGCATAACACTAAGTCTAAAGCTTGCCCCGTTAGAAGTCCAGCATAAAATATTTTGGAAAATAAAACAGGGTTTTCGTGAAACGAAAACCCTGTTTGTATTCTCTTCTCTAATTTAAAGCGAGACTTATCTTTTTAAAAACCTTGGTAGGTGCGACGGCACCGGACAGAGAAAATATTTAGCAAAATATTTTCGTGTTTTTAAAAAGATATGTCGAGCGTCATTTTATCTCCAAGAAAAATCTCATGTCTTCAATTGATATTTCTTTCTCCTCTGCCCCACCATCATAATCTATGTCTTTAAGTCCTGCGGTTTTTTTAACTTCTTTTTCAAACTTTTTAACCAAAGCTAATCCTTTTTCATCAGAAGTAAGAGAAAGCAATACAACATCTTCTGGATTTAATTTCTTTTCCTTTCTCATCTCTTGAATTGAACGAATAAGGTCTCGAATCATTCCCTCTTCTTTTAGCTCCACTGTCATCTCTGTATCAAGTTCTACTTCTACTGTAATAGATTCATCAAAGACGACACCCTTTACATTCACCTCATCTTTTATCAAATCTGAATATTCCTCTTTTCCTTTCAATTTTGGACTTTTAACTTTTAAACTCTTCAAAGGTTGACGAACTTTTATTCCAGCTTTCGCTCTAGCCTCAAGTCCCAAAGTTACAATCTTTCTCACTTCTGTCATAAGCTCAATTATTTCAAGTTCATCTTTTTTCATTTCACCAACAAACTCTTCTGGCCAATCTGCGAGATGCACACTTTCTTTTTCTCCACCAAGTTTCAAATATAAATCTTCAGCAAGGAAAGGCATTGAAGGTGCAAGAAGTTTTGAGAAAGCTAAAAGAACAGTCTTAGTAGTCTCGATTGCAGAGTTTCTATCAGACACATCGTCTGACTTATATCTATCTCTTGATCTTCTTATATACCAAGTAGAAAGTTCGTCAACAAAATCACCTAGAGGCCTTGTCGCTCTATCAAGTTCATATTTATCAGTGTCTTTTGTGACAGACGTGGCAACTTCTTTTAGACGTGCAAGCACCCATTTGTCTAGGATATTTGAAGACGGGATCCCCGTTTCCACGGGGATGACAACCGGAGTTGTCACTTTGGACTTTGGACTTGTCTCCTTTCCATACATTTCATAAAATGTAAAAACATTTTGCAAACGCATAATTATTTTCTTAACCACCTCATCTACCCCTTTTGCAGAAAAAGCCAAATCTTCAGCTTTCATAACTGGTGATGAAAGAAGATAGTAGCGCATAGCATCAGCTCCATATTGTGCAGCTAACTCCATAGGATCAGGATAATTTTTTAGTCTTTTTGCCATTTTCTGTCCGTCTTCAGCAAGAACAATTCCATTAACAACAACATTCTTGTAAGATGATTTGCCAAAAAGTGCTGTAGAAATGACGAGCATTGAATAGAACCATCCTCTAGTCTGATCCACACCTTCTGCAATAAAGTCTGCAGGAAAACCGATTCCTTTTTCTGGATTAAAACTTTCTAAATTTTCAAAAGGATAATGTTTTTGTCCATAAGGCATCGAACCAGATTCAAACCAGCAATCGAAAACTTCTGGAATTCTTTTCATTTTTCCTCCACAGGTACAGTTTAATTCAACCTCATCTATAAATGGTCTGTGTAAATCTAATTCATATTTTCTATTATGAGGAATTGGTGAGAAAGGCATTTCCTTTATCTCTGAATTCTCAACAAAAGGTTGCCCACTTTCCCTTATAGCTATTGCCTGAGCTGGTGTCATACCAGAAACTCCTGCAAACATAAGCCAAATTGGAGTATTGTGTGAGACAATTAAAATATTTTTACCTTCATATTTTGAATCTGTCTCATAGACAAAGTCTGTCATTCTGTTTTTTACATCACTGTGGCTCTCACCTTCTGGTGGTATCTTCCAGAACTTTTCTTCGCGTGAACCAAAATATGCCTGATATTCAGAATCTTTCATCCCATCAAGTTTACCGACATTTACTTCATGAAGTCTGTTATCAAAAATAATTTGATCATTTGAAAAACCTAATTCTTTTGAAATTATTTCTGCGGTTTCTTTTGTTCTCAAAAATGGTGAACAGAAAATATAATCGATTTTTTTATCTTTTAATTTTTGAGCTGCTTCTTTTGCTTGTTCCCTACCTTTATCTGTTAGATGATGTGGTGTATTTACATTTGAACTTAAAATACCCAAAGTGTTGCTTTCTGCCTCACCATGTCTTACAACAAAATATTTATTGTTTTGATTTGTTCTCTTTTTTATATCTTCTATCGAACCAATAAAAACTTTTTCTTTACAATCTTTAGCCTGACATTTCCAAACAGGAAGAGGTGTACCCCAAAAACGAGAACGAGAAATTGCCCAATCACGAGCGGACTCAAGCCATTTGCCAAATCTTCCTTCGCCGATTTCCTTTGGAACCCATTTGATTTCGCTGTTCGCTTTCATCAAATCACCTCTAATCTTGGTAACCTCAACAAACCATGAGCTTGTAGCATAATTCAAAAGCGGTGTATCACAACGCCAGCAATGTGGATATGAGTGGATAAACTTTTCTTTCGCAAAAAGAGTACCTTTTGGTGCAAGGAATTTTATAACTTCAATATCAGCCTTTTGTGGATCTTCTATTGGTTTTACTTTATTGCCCGCGAAATCAATAACCTCAGAAACAAACTCTCCAGACATATTTACGTGTTGGATAAAAGGTAGTTTCAATTCTTTTCCAAGGTTCATATCGTCTTCTCCAAAGGCTGGAGCAATGTGCACAATCCCCGTTCCGTCTTCTGTTGTAACGAAACTTGCAGGATATACTTTGAAACCATTCTCTCTATTTTTTAATTTGTCGTTATTAAAATAATCAAAAATAGGTTTATATGATTTTCCAACTAGTTCACTTCCTTTTACTTTTTCTATGACTTCATATTTCTGTTCTTTCATTACAGAAAGTCTGGACTCTGCGAGTATAAAATACTCTTCTCCAACTTTTATTTTTACATAATCAATTTCTGGATTTACAGCAAGAGCTGTATTACCAGGTAATGTCCAAGGAGTCGTCGTCCAAGCCAAAAAGAAGGTCTGGGGGGTATCTGTAAGCTCAAATTTGACCGTCACTGATATGTCGGTTATATCCTTGTATCCTTGAGTCACTTCAAAGTTTGATAGTGTTGTACCGCAGTGTGGACAAAGATGCATAGCCTTAAATCCTTCGTAAACTAGCCCTTTATCACTAAGAGTTTTAAAAACATTCCAGACAGTCTCCATATATGTAGCATCCATTGTTTTATAGTCTGCTTCCATATCTACAAAACGTCCCATTCTTGGAACAATCTTTTTCCAATCATCTACATAAGTAAAAACTTTACTTCTTGCAAGGTCGTTAAATTTTTCGAGACCATAATCTTCAATATCTTTTTTTGATTTCAAACCTAAATCTTTTTCAACAATGTTTTCTACGGGTAAGCCATGACAATCCCATCCCCATTTTCTTGGAACAAATTTTCCTTTCATTGTTTGATATCTACCAACATAATCTTTCATTGTACCAGCAAGTAAGTGACCATAATGTGGAAGTCCTGTAGCAAAAGGAGGTCCATCATAAAAAACGTACTCACCTTTAGGAGAATCTTTTTTCAAACTTTTTTGAAAAATGTCTTTCTCTTTCCAAAAAGCTAAAATTTCTTCTTCCCTTTCGGCTAGTTTGCTCTTTGGTTTAGTTTCCACCTCACTTTTTTTTTGTTCTTTTTTATCCATATATGGCTTGTTAATTAGATTTTCATTGTAACAGTTTTTTACAAAAAGAAAACAGCCCCGCCCTCAAGAGAGGGCGGGGCTGTTTATATTTCCCTATTGTTCTATAACATTCGTAGGCTTTTGAATAACTTGAATTGACGTAGTACAAGTAGAGGTTTCCCCTTCTTCACTAAGTAAAGTCAATCCAATTTCTCTAGTACCAACAGAAGTAAATATAGTACTCGTATCAACACCAGATCCAAGTGATTTGTTTTTTGTATTATCACGCCATGAATAAGAATTATAACCAGGCATAGATGTTAGTCTTGCTATTTTATTAGAATAAATTTTACTTGTGTCAGATGGTCCGCCAGCTTGAGACACAACACAAGCTCCAACTGGTGCAATTTTTTCTGCATTCATAAAGGCAGTACAATAAGGACTTTCTGATCCAGAAATCATTGAAGTAGAATTATTCCAAAGAGCACACTGCCAAGTTGAAGATAATTCTGGATTTGGAATTGCTGGAGTGCTACCGATTCTTAAAGCTGGTGCTGAACAAAAAGTTCCATCAACAGGCCATGAAAAAGATGAAGAAAAAGCAAAAGTATCTGCATTAGAACCACATCTAGCTTTGTTTACATCAGGAATTATTTCCTCTTCTGGATTTGCTGAAGCTTCTGTTAATCCATTACCTGTTCCACCCCCACCGACGATACATCCAAGATCATTCTCATCTATAAGTCCATCACCATCATCATCTATACCATTTTTACATTGTTCTGTTGGACTTACATTATTGTCTGAATTGAGAACTGTTATTGTCCATCTTGGATTATATTTAGCCAAACTTACATAAGGAATATTATACCAACTACCGCTTGTATTCACCAAAGTCATTTTGTAATTTAAGTTACCATCTGTTCCGTCCGCTTTATAACTGTGATCATCACAAACCTTTCCTCCACTAGAATAATAAATACATCCTTTTGCATACATATCTACAGCACCAATTTCTACTCTAACAGTAGCGGTACCAGGAGCAACAGCTGTACAAGTCATACCAGAACAACTTACAACTGAACTGTTTGATGAGACTGCGTAACCACCAATATTGTCATGATAGAAAGATAGATACCCTGTATTATTGCTGTTTTGAGCACTGTCATAGAGGGTTAGGGTGCTTCCACAATATGGTGTATCCCAAACTGATCCTGTTGAGTTAAACGAACAAGTTTTTTCTCTTTCAAAAGAAACAGTTTCTCCTGGATCAAGAGTTGAATCACCCATGAGATTTACAGTATGAGTCAAGCTAATAATTCCATTGGAAGCAATTCTGATAGGGGCACTCGATGTCATCCAGTGATAGTCAATACTTCTTGTTACAGACTTCGTCTTCGCCTGCCCATCCGA
>CAZIID010000014.1:0-15783 GCA_964539415.1 uncultured Candidatus Saccharibacteria bacterium
CATAAATTTTTAGCAAAAAATTATATGTGACCTGACCCTGTAAGGGTCGAACTTCCTACCGGATGTAAGCGGTTTTTTTCTTTTTGTGCCTCCGAGCGAGTGATAGGAATCACTCGCGTGTAGGAATCGAAGCCTGATGTTGGAGGAATTTCGAACCTTACAGGTTCAGTACACCTTTCACATTTTGATTACAAAACATTCAAGGTCTTTCATTTGGGCCCCACCCCAAATTTCAACCTTACAGGTTCAGTACCCCCGATGGACAATTGTTCGTTTGAAGACAAACTCAAATTGTGCTCATCGGGGCTTCGAATCCTCACATAAGCCAAGACTTTGGCTTATTTACTGCCCACAAAAAAACACCCCTAAAGGTGTATTTTTTTGTGGGCAGTAGAGGATTCGAACCTCTGACATCTTCAGTGTAAATGAAGCGCTCTACCAACTGAGCTAACCGCCCGAAACTAATTTGTGTTTGAGTAAGTTACTCCAACGCTTTATAGAATAGCTTATTTATGCTAGATTATCAAGACGTATGAAGAAAAAAATAGATATTCTCTATGAAGACAAAGATATGGTGATAATTAACAAGCCATCTGGCCTTATTGTTCATGCTGATGGCAAAACAGAAGAACCTTCTGTTGTTGATTGGGTTTTGGAGAATTATCCTAAAACAAAAAATGTTGGTGAGCCACTTATCCTTACTGATGGCACCAAAGTAGATAGACCTGGAATAGTCCACAGAATAGATAGGGATACTTCAGGAATCCTTGTTATAGCAAAAAATAAAGATTCTTTTGAATTTTTAAAAAAACAGTTTCAAGATAGATTGGTTCACAAAACATATCATACTTTTGTTTATGGAGATGTAAAAGATGATAGGGGAACAATAGACAGACCTATTGGTAAGAGTCCTGCAGATTTTAGAAGATGGTCTGCACAGAGAGGGGCGAGGGGTGAGATGAGAGAAGCAATAACGTATTTTAGAGTCTTGGCTAGAAAAGATGGAATTTCATTTGTTGAGGCTTCGCCTAAGACAGGAAGGACACATCAAATAAGAGTTCATTTTAAAGCTATCAATCATCCTGTTGTTTCAGATTTTTTATATGCTTCAGACAATTTTTTAACCAAAGAAAATCCAACAGGTCTTAAGAGATTAGCTCTTCACGCAAAAGGAATAGAAATAACTTCACCGTCAGGTAAGTTACTTGAAATCACAGCACCATATCCAACAGATTTTAAAAAGGCGGTTTCTTGGGTAAGTAAATAATTTTTTGGTTGCTTTTATAAGTTTTATATGTTAAATTACTTATCACTATGGAATTGAAAAGTATAAAGATGTCACCAGTTGATATAGAGAGCAGAAAAAGTCTAGATATAAGATCTGGAGATACTGTTCGTGTTTGGGTTAAGATCCAAGAAGGAGATAAGGTTAGAAACCAAGCTTTTGAGGGTATGGTACTCGCTAAAAAGCACGGTAAAGAAGCTGGATCAACATTTACTGTTAGAAAAGTTATTGATGGAGTTGGAGTTGAGAGAGTTTTCCCTTTATATGCTCCTATAATAGACAAGATTGAAGTTTTGAAGAGAGCTGAAGTTAGAAGAGCTAAACTTTACTACATAAGAGACAAAGCTGTAAAAGAAATAAGAAGAAGCATGAAGAGTCTTATTCTTGAATACAAGAAAGAAAATAATACAGACACTAAAGTGAAGACTTCTGAGAAAAAAGAAGAAAAGGCAGAATAAAAAATATAATAAAAATAAAAAACTCGCGAAAGCGGGTTTTTTAGTTGTAATTAATTGGTAGACGCTATTACCTTGAGCTATATTTAATTATTTAGTATAATATACATATATATGGAAAAGAGGGGAGCAAAACCAAAAGGGAAAGTAAAAATAAAATGGTCTGGGAAATTTGCTTATGCCATAGGTCTAATCGTTACGGACGGTAATTTGTCCCAAAACGGTAATCGTATCTCTTTTGTTTCGAAGGATCTTGAACAAATAAAAAATTTTAATAAAAGTCTGGATATAAGTATTACAATTGGCGTTCATCAGTCTGGTTTAACATCAAACACAGCACACAGGGTTCAATTTCGAGATATTATTTTTTTTGATTTTTTAAACAAAATAGGCTTAACCCCAGCCAAATCAAAGACAGTAGATCACATCGAAATTCCAGATAAATATTTTTTTGATTTTTTGAGAGGTCACCTAGACGGTGATGGTTGTTTTTATTCATACTGGGATCCTAGATGGAAATCTAGTTTTATGTTTTATCTCAGCTTTGTCTCAGCTAGTAAAAAACATATTGATTGGTTACGAAAAAAAATAAAAATGAGATTATTTATCTCAGGACACATCACTAAGGCGAAGAATAATTCTTGTTATCAATTAAAATATGCTAAGACGGAGTCTGTTAAATTATTGAAAAAGATATATTACAAGAAAGATCTAATTTGTTTGAGTAGGAAAAGGTTGAAAATTAAGAAAATATTAGGTAGTATAGTGAAGTAGGAAGGGAAGGTATTGACAAAACTATGCACGAGTGGTGAAACGGTAGACACGTAGCCTTGAGGTGGCTATGCCCTTACGGGTGTGGAGGTTCAAGTCCTCTCTCGTGCACAACTTATTTTTACTGGTAAAAATAGAAGTCCTCTGGTAGGACAAACAAATCAGCGAAAGCTGATTTTTTGATGCACGAGAAACAAGTAAAAGATTTTGCTTGTGCGACCTAATTTTCTTGAGTGAAAAGATTAGAAAATGGAAGTACTCTTGTAGTGTGAGGACTTGAACAACGGAGCGGGACCAAAGTCAGCAGACTTGGGAGCGAGCTGGTGCCCAGACTTTTCTTCTGTGACGACAGAAGAAAAGTCGAGGGAAAGACTCCTCTTTCGTGCATAGTATGTATAAGCTTCTTCATTTTCTTTTTATATAAAAAAGTGTAAAATACAAAGTATGTTTTACACAAGAAAAGGTGATGACGGCACGACAAAAATATTCAGTTGTGATCAAAGAATATCAAAAAGTTCAAAAGTAATTGAGGCTTTGGGAGTTTTAGATGAGCTCGGATCTTTTTTGGGTGTCTGTAAAGTAAAAACAAAAGATTCTGGTTTTAAGGTTGGTTTAGAGACATTTGAAGATATTATTTTTAAGCTTCAAAAAGATCTTTTTATCATTCAGGCTGAAGTCGCAGGAGCAGAAAAGACAATACAGGACAATAAAGTGTCTTGGCTTGAAGAAAATATTGCAGAAATAGAAAAGATACTTCCACCAATCCATTCTTTTACAATTGCCGGGGAAACAGATTTATCTTCAAATTTTGATTTTGCAAGAACTCTTGCCCGACGTGCCGAAAGAAGAGTAATCGCTGTTGTCGAAGAGGGGATGGTGAAGATAAGTGAAGACAGCTCCGTGTACCTAAATAGACTATCATCACTACTGTACGCCCTTGCAAGGCTTTCAGCACATATATCTGGTAAGAAAGAAGAGTCTCCAGACTACAGATAAGAATATAATTATCTTTTGTTTTTCTGTTTCGTTGCTCGTTAGTAAAAATAGTGACTAGATTTTAAGTTAAAAATCTGTTATAAATGAGGAACTGTTAAATATGTGACAGTGTAATGGTGGCTATAGTTTAGTGGTAAAACTCGGGTTTGTGGAACCTGCGTCGAGAGTCCGATTCTCTCTAGCCACCCATGAAAAAAGAGTCCGCTTAGGCGGGCTTTTTTCATGGGTGGCTAAGTCGACATAGGAATGTCGACGTGAGAGAATCGGAGCCCGATTGAGCCGAGATTGGAGTGTCTTCACGAACAATCGAGCCAATCGCGGGTACTGCTCCTGTAAGGAGAGATTCTCTCTTTTAATTTTGGGAGTTGGCTAGAGAGAATCGGAAGACGGAAGCGGTATACAAGACGAGTCTTCGAGTGCTTGTCGCTGAGTCGGGGTCGAGAGTACTTAGGCTTTTGGAATTTCTTAATTACAAAAGACTTAGTAACTCGTGACCGAACTTCTCTCTAGCCACCCACGATAAAAACCGGCGAAAGCCGGTTTTTAGTAATAGACAAAAAGTCTGAAATAATTAGTTTTTCTTTGATGTTTAAGTTTATTTTGATATGATTTCAATATGGAAAAATTCCCTAATATAAATAAGGTTGACGGATCAGTCCCTTTAGTCGATGTGGAAAATCAGTTGGAAAATGATAGAAAGAATGCCCATGAAAGCTATGAAGATTCTGAAATTAAAGCTACAGAGGAAGAATTGCAAGTTATAGATGCAGTCTCTCTCGGTTTAAAGGTGATGTTTGAATATGTTTATAAAATTGATTGTAAGGAAATATTGAAAGATAGAATTCACATCGTAAAAGAGGGAACTTTGAGTCATAAATATGGTCGAGGCATGTACAGTCTTCCTTCTGGGGATATTTATTTAGAACCCTTAACAAATTCTAAGATTGTTTTTGCAAAAACTTTAGCTCATGAATTGGTTCATTATCTTTCTTTTAATTCAGTAAAAGTACATAAAAAAGATGAGAAAGTTTATGTAATACCACATACGGACGGTTTAAGTATAATCAGATATGACGATGATGGTATTAAAGCTTTTTTTAATATTATTGATGAAGCTCTTACATCTTATATAAGTAATGAATTTTTAAAATTAGAATTAAACCTAATCAGGAGTCATCCTAATGAAAAACTGGTTTACAGTAATGAACGTTTAGCTGTTGATACAATCCGTAAATGGCTTCATGGTTTGCCTGATTCTGTAGATTTAGATAAAAAAGAATGGGATAAATACTATATAGTTTCTATACCGTCTGCTGAAGAAGTTGCAGAAGTAATTAATAGTAATGTTTCTGCTGAAGAAAAAATTGAATTTTATAAAAAGAAAGTTGCAGATATAACAGAAGAAGAGAAGTCTGAATATTATCTTGAAAGAACAGGAGAATTAGAAGATATGCTTACTGAGATAAACTCAATGTTCGCTGCTAAAGATCCGGGCCGAATTATCGATTGGGATGAAACACTTGATTTTGTTAATAAAATAATTTCTTTGAAACTTACAGGTAAAGGTTTCTTAGATATTGTAAGATTAATAGAAAGTAAATTGGGCTCTGGATCCTTTAAAAAACTGGCTGAAAAATTTAAAAAAACAGATTCTTATTAGAGTCGTCCTTTTTCTTTGATTGAAGTTCCTGTGATTTTAATTTTTACTAGACTCCATTTTCTCCCCTTATTAGTCTAACTAGTAACATAATTATCGCTACTACTAATAAAATATGAATAAATCCACCAATTGTGTAGGATGAAATTATTCCTAGTAACCATAATACTATTAATATAATTGCTATTGTTGTTAACATATATTTAGTAATTAGATTCGATTGCTTTTAATACGACCAAATATTTTTCTCAATAAAATATTACCAACAAAGATTCAATTTGTGATTAATTTTTTAGAAAAAACTACTCACCAGAAGTCTTTTTTGCTTTTTCTGTTATCTCTGATCCGTCTGAAAGTAATTTTACCAATAGCATAACTATCGCTAAAGCTAAAAAAATGTGTATGTAACCTCCGAGAGTGTATGAGGTAAAAATACCAATTAACCAAAAGACTATTAATATAAAAGATATTGTTGTTAACATATTATTGCTATTAATTAATAAACTTATACCAATACATAATGTCATATTGGGTTAAATGTATTATTAATAGATTTTTATATTAATTTTTCATGAATAGATAAGTTGACCATAAATTTCAACGGAGTATTATTATATGTAAAGGTCGTATTATAAATATATTTTATTAAGCTTAATAAAAAATATGAACAGACTTAATGCTATGGATTGGATCGTGATGATCCTCGTTATTATTGGTGGTTTGAACTGGGGACTCGTAGGTTTTTTCCAGTTTGACCTTGTGGAAAAGATTCTTGGTTCTTGGCCTATTCTTGTAAGAATCGTATACGACTTGGTTGGTTTATCTGCTGTATATATGATTTTTACTTCTACAAAATTGTCCCAGTAATTATCTATTCTTTAGCGACGCAAAATGTTGCGTCGCTTGTAGAGGAGTTAATTGATTCTTAATTATAGGTTACTTTGTCCAATTATCTAAGATAATTGCTGTCGCTATTGATACGTTTAGAGATTCTGCTTTACCGATTCTTGGTATTGTAACTTTGTCTGTTATAAAGCTTTTTAAATTTTCATTTATTCCGTTTGATTCATTGCCCATAAGTAGTATTCCTGATTCTGGGAAAACTAAGGTATGTACATTTTGTCCTTCAAGTAGGGCACCTAATATTGGTTTTTTTGTCTCTTTAAGAAAATTAGTGAGATTGCAATATAATACATTTACTCTTGTGAATGATCCCATTGAGGCGGAAATAACTTTTGGGTTATATAGGTCTACAGTATTATCTGAAGCAACAATATTTTTAATTCCATACCAATCAGCAATACGAATAATAGTACCTAAGTTTCCAGGATCTTTTATTTCGTCCAGTGCCAATATTTTTTCTTCGTCTTTGATATTGGATAGTAGATTTTCTTTTTGTTTAACTACGACAACCGCAGAATCATTGGTTTCAAAATAACTGATTTTTTCTAGAGTTTCTTGATCTACTATTTCGATGTCTGCTGTTTTGTCCTTTATTGCAATTTCATTTTTGCTATAAAAATTTTCTGTAACTACTATGCTTTCTATTTTAAAATCAGAACCGAGTAGTTCTAAAGTACCTTTTGCACCTTCAACAATAAAAAATCCATATTCAGCACGGTATTTCTTTTCGTGGAGTGATTTTATTAGTTTTATTTGGTTTTTGGTTAACATTTGATTTATTTGTTGATTGCTATATCGTGTATTTTAGCACCCTCTGCGTATAATTCTTGAATTTGACTGACTTCTAGAGCTTGACCATATATTCTAACTTCATCAATTTTTCCAGAAAAATTACCATCACCATCACCAAAACCAATGTAAAGGTTTGTATTGGAAGCTGGTTTGAAACTTAGGACATTGTTTTTACCTCCTTTGTCTGTGCCGTTATAATACATTCTGGTGGTTTTTTTCTCTGCATTAAAGGTCATTGCGATATGATGCCATTCATTTAATGGCACAACTTGATTAGTAGCGTAGAAGTTAACTGTCGAAGGCATACCGCTTGACCAGTAAGCCAGTTTTTTCTCATTTGAAGGATCAAGTGGGCCTCTTACACCAAAAGTAATACCAGTCGGACCATAATAATCATCTTGATTAATTACATTTAGTCCGTATAAAGTCTCATAAGATGTCATATAGATCCATGCTGATATCGTGAAAGACTCATTTGCTTTAAAAACTGGTACAGCCCCAACTCTAACATAGTTACCATTACCAAAAGTCAAAGCTTTTCCTTTTATACCAGTCGTTAGCGCAGACGTGCCAATAATAGTGCCATTAAATCCACTTCCAGATTTGTCTAGAACTTTTCCACCCACAATTTCATCAAAGTCCCACCAACCAGTTGCCTCCGCCCCTAGAACTTGGTCATTGTGAGCACTAAAAGTTTGCCCGTTAGCGATCCTAGCTTTTTTTCGGGAGTCATTTAGTGCAGGTATTATTATAGAAGACAGGAGGGAAATTATAGAAATAACCATCAAAAGCTCTATTAAAGTGAAACCTCTTTTTTTATTCATATATAGTTAGTATTATATTTCATATAAATGATTAGTAAATAGCTAAATTTTACATGAAGTTTGTTGTTTTAAGATAGCTTTCTTATGTAGTATTATATAAGTAGATGTTATATAATTTTATATATTAATAAATTAATAAAAATATGGAAGAATTAATTGGACAAAAAAAATTTGATAGCAAAGATGAGATAGAAAAAGTTGAGGGTGTACCTACAAACAATGTAGCTATTGAGGATAAACCTTTTGCTTGGGATAAAGAAGATGAAGAGATAGCTAGAATTTCAGCTCAAGAAAAAGTAAGGCAAGAATTACAAACCATGAGTGATGGAGAAATAACAAATAGAAATAAAAGAAGAGAATCTGTTTCTGCAGACTTAGAAGAATTAGATAGAAAAATGACTGAGAGAATAAAAAAAGAAGAAGCAGAAAGGTTGGAAGGTTCAAAAATAATTAACAGGGTAGGTGGTTTTTTCAAAAGGATTTTTAGAGGAGAATAAATAGTCGATTTTTTATTAATTAATCTAATCCCAAATCAATTCAAATTGATTGGTAATATAAAAATATGAAAGGATACGTAGGAAATATAGAGAAAGAAACTTTGGATAATGATAATTTTAGAAAAGTTCTTTACACTTCAGAACATGGACAGCTTGTTGTTATGAATCTTTTACCTAATCAGGAAATTGGCGAAGAAGTACATCATAATGTTGATCAATTTTTCAGAGTAGATTCTGGAGAGGGATTAATTGTAATGGATGGAGTTGAAAGTCATTTAGAAAACGGTTATGCAGCTATTGTTCCACAGGGTTGTACTCACAATGTTATAAATACTTCTAAAGATAGAGATTTGAAATTGTATACAATCTATATGCCACCAAATCATAAAGACGGAACTATTCACAAGACAAAAGAAGATGCTATGGCGGATGAGCATGATCATTTTTAGAGATGAAAAGACCTTATGTAAGCAAATACATTGATATAAGAAATTTATCTGTCTATATAGTAGACGGGGCTTTTATTCGTTCAAATTTAGACAAAGGTTTTACGAACTTCGGGCAACATTATATGTACGACTATATTCCTGAAAACGAACTTTGGCTTGATAAGGAAGCAAAAAAGGGTGAGAGAGATTTCTTTCTTAAAAATTTGATTGTTCAAAGACGTTTAATGAAAAATGGCAAAAGTCATTTTGAGGCTTTTACTGCAGCTAGTGAGGTTGAAAAGAAAGAAAGAGAAAGATCAGAGTTGGCAAAAAAGGTTTCCCGTTTGAAAGAGGATCAGTTGGTAAAAAAAGTTAAAAGAGAAATGATATATTCATTTCTTGGATTTTCAATTTGGATTGTTTCTGGGGAAATAGTAAGAAATTCTTATTATATTGATTTTACAGCGGGAGGACACGACAAGGTTTATGATTTTATTCCAGAAAAAGAAGTTTGGTTAGATGATGATACAACTAAAACCGAACGAATATTTGTGTTAATCCATGAACTTATAGAAAGATACTTGATGGTGCTTGGAAGACCTTATGTTCAATCTCATGGATTTGCTTTGGAGCTTGAATATTTTGTTCGCAAGAATACTTTTTGGGCAAACAGCATTTATTTTATAGTAAAAATACTAAATTCGCTTTCTTTCAGAAATATTAAACTTGATCCAACAGTGCTTGTAAAAAAGGGTGGTGTCGGTGTTTATCCTACAGATACACTTTATGGTCTTGTTGCTTCAGTCCATTCAAAAAAAGCAATTGATAGAATATATGAACTAAAAGGTAGAGATGCTGATAAAGGTTTAATTGTTTTGGTGAGCTCAAGAAATGACCTTAAAATGTTTGGTATAAAAAATACAGAGGCTATAAATAAATTTTTGGATAAATATTGGCCTGGTAAATTAAGTGTTGTTTTTCCTTATGATGTCACGAGGTTCCCTTATTTGGACAAAGCGAATGGAACTTTAGCCGTTAGATTGCCAGATAAAAAAGATTTAATAGATTTTTTAAAAAAGACTGGCCCAGTTGTTGCTCCAAGTGCTAATCCACAAGGAATGATTCCTGCAAAAGATGTTACTGAAGCTGAAAAATATTTTGGTAATAATATCGATTTTTATCAAGATGAAGGGGAGATTGTTTCTGAACCATCCACATTGATTAAGATTGAAGGGGATAGCGTGGTGGTTTTGAGAGAAGGTGCAGTGAAGATACCAGGAGGAGCTTTAGTAAAATAGTAAATCGTCTAATTATTTTTGGGAGCTTTTTGAAATCAGCGCGCGGAGTACCGCGCGCTGATTTTGTTTTCTAAAATACTTTTTTACTATATACTATCTATAATAAATCTATGACAAACAAAACAATTATTTTTTCAGATGGATCATCAAGGGGAAACCCTGGTCCTGGTGGATATGGAGCAATCATAAAGCAAGATGATAAGGTTTTTGAACTGGGTGGGGGAGAACAAAAAACTACTAACAACAGAATGGAACTAATGGGTGCTATAAAAGCTTTAGAAAGTGTTAAAAGTAAAGACAATATTGAACTTCATACTGATTCTAAATATTTAATAGATGGTATTACAAAATGGGTTTTTAATTGGCAGAAAAAAGGTTGGAAAACTGCTGGTGGAAAAGATACAGACGTTGCCAATAGAGATTTGTGGGAAGATTTGGTAAAGGCTACTTCTGATAAAAAAATAAAATGGATTTATGTCGCAGGACACGCAGAGATTCCAGGGAATGAAAGATGTGATGAAATTGCTACTTCTTTTGCTGATAATGTGAGTATTAAATTATTTAAAGGTGAGGCATCTGATTACGAAGTAGATCTATCTATCACCGAAGGTAATGTCTGTTCTCCAAAAAATACTTCAAATAAATCAAAAGCTTATAGTTATCTAAGTGTCGTAAACGGGAAGCTTGAAAAACACCTTACTTGGCCTGATTGTGAAAAAAGAGTAAAAGGTGTAAGTTCCGCAAGATATAAAAAATCAAAAAATGAAGAGGACGAAAAACAGATTATGAAGGATTTGGGATTTTAGATCTTATTACAGAGTGTCATTCCCGCGAAGGCGGGAATCTAGTTCTGGATTCCCGCCTTCGCGGGAATGACAAAAAAAGATCTGTTAATCAAAACAATTACGATGAAGTCGAATAAATTATTTTATACTTTTGCATTTGGTTTTTTTGTTTCTATATTTTTGAGTTCCTTTTTTAAATTCGGTTTTACTTTTGCTGTATTACTTTTAATTTTATCTATTTTATTATTTATATTTTCTAAAATTTATTTAAAAAACAACCCCGAATATAACAGGGTTTTACTTTTTGCTTTAGTATTATTTTCTTTTGGACTAGGGGTATTGCGTTTTGAATTTTCTGATATTAAAAAAAGAGATTTATTTCTTGATAGCCAAATAGGGGAGAAAGCGGTTGTGGAAGGACTTGTAATACAGGAGCCAGAAAAGAAAGATTCAAATGTAAAAGCTGTGGTTTCTCTAAAAAAGTTTGAGAATGGAACTACGACACTTAATGTGTTTGGAAAAGTATTAGTAAAAACAGATTTTTATCCAGAAATTTATTACGGGGATTATATAAAAATATCTGGAAAGATTGAGAAACCAGAAAATTTCGAGACAGGTGATGGAACTTCTTTTGACTATGTTTCATATTTAGAAAAAGACGATATTTATTATCAGATGAATTTTGCGAAAGTAGAAATAATTGCTTCCGGACAAGGTAATAAAGTTAAGACTGTATTATTTAATATAAAAAATGCTTTTTTGAGTAAATTAAAAAGCCAAATAACCGAACCTCAATCTTCACTTCTTGGAGGACTCCTTTTGGGTGTAAAGGATTCTCTAGGAAAAGCTTGGGAAGAAAAATTTAGGAATGCAGGAGTTATGCATATCGTAGTTCTATCAGGTTACAATATAACGATTGTCGCTGAGTCTATTGTGAGGTTTTTCTCATTTTTACCCGGGGTGTTTTCTTTTTCGTTTGGTGTTCTAGGGATTATTCTTTTTGCACTTATGACTGGAGCGTCATCTACAGTGGTTAGAGCATCACTTATGGCTATTGTCTTGTTGATTGCCCGTTTTATTAAAAGAGATTATGAAATTAAAAGGGTCTTGGTTTTGGCTGGTATCATAATGCTCCTTTTTAATCCAAAAATTTTGGCTTTTGATTCATCTTTTCAACTTTCTTTTTTGGCAACGATTGCACTGATTTTTGTTTCACCAATATTTTCCACTCGTTTAGGGTTTATTACAGAAAAATTTGGTTTGAAGGAAATAGTGTCTTCAACTCTTGCAACACAATTTTTAGTATTACCACTTATTCTTTATAAGATGAATGTTTTTTCTTTGGTGTTCCTCCCCGTAAATATTTTAATATTACCATTCATTCCGGTAACGATGTTTTTTGGTTTCTTGTCTGGAGCATTTGGTTTTGTGTCTTACATAATAGCTTGGCCAGTTTCATTCATATCACAAATACTTTTATCTTACGAATTGAAAGTTATAGATATTTTTTCTAGTATTCCTTTCTCTTCCGTTTCTGTACGTGGGTGGGGAATTATCTTTGTTATAATATTTTATGGGGTAATTACATTCTGGTTGTGGAAAAGCAAAAAAATGAAATTCAATCTCCAGGATTGTCATTCCCGTGCACCACAATGAGTACTTCCATTTTCTAATCGTTACACTCAAGAAAATTAGGTCGAAACGGGGATCCATCTTAATTTGTACTGGATTCCCGCCTGCGCGGGAATGACAAGAAAATAAAAATAACAAATATGTTTAATATTGAGAAAAAAGAAAAAATTAAATTTATAATTATTGGAATTTTAATTCTTGTAGATATTTTTATATTTTCTATAATTATTTCTTTTTATGTTCCACATAAATTAAAAGTCGTCTTTTTTGATGTAGGGCAGGGTGATGCGATTTTTGTGGAGACACCGTCAAGAAAACAGTTTTTGATAGACGCTGGGTATAATAATTTGGTATTAAGCCGACTCGGCAAAGAGATGTCTATTTTTGATAGAAGTTTGGATGCTGTTTTTGTTTCTCATCCCGACAGTGATCATATAGGAGGAATACCAAATATTTTTGAAAATTATTCTGTTTCAAAGTATTTTGATTCTGGTGTTATTTCTGATTCTGCTTTATACAGTGCAGTCAATGAAACTCTATTTTCTAAAAAAATATCAACAACGACTTTATCCTCGTCTGATATTGTAGATTTTGGAGATGGAGTTTTTGTGGAAATATTATGGCCAGAAACAGATCTGTTTGAAAAAGATGGCGATACGAATAAAGGTTCTTTGGTGGTTAAAATTATTTATGGTAATACGTCTTTTCTTTTAGAAGGTGATGCGCCACAGTCAGTTGAAAAGGTTTTGATTTTTAAAGACGGGAAAGAACTTGATAGTGATGTTTTAAAAGTTGGACATCACGGATCAAAGACTTCATCTCTAGATACTTTTATTTCTGCTGTTTCTCCGGCTTTCTCAATAATATCCGCGGGAAAAGATAATAAGTTTGGGCACCCAAACATAGAAACTTTAGATATTTTAAATAACGTTAAAACAAAGATACTAGAGACTTTTATTACTGGCGATATTATTTTTGAGTCTGATGGCGATAACGTAATACAGATACAGTGATATAAAGATAAACTATTTTATGTCTACAATCTCAAGTTCGCCATGGCGAACTTGAGATTATCTTTTTTTACGCGGTGTGTTAATAGAATATGGGAATTTATCTTTTGCTTTTTTTATTCCCGTTTTTGAGGTAATAAAAGATAAGCAAAAAACCGCACGAGGCGGTTTTTTGTTAGATCATATTTGCTTTCTTCAGTGTTGCGTATGCTCCGTTCTTTTGTATTGTCTTGATAGCTCTTGTTGAGATTCTTACTGTAACTGTTTTCTTGAGCTCTGGAATATAGATTCTCTTTTTTTGTAAATTAAGTTGTCTTCTGACTTTTCCTGTCGGATTATACTGTGTTGCACGAGTAGCGTTGCTGTATCCGCCTCCTACTAGTGAACTTCTTTTTGTTATTGGACATGTTCTTCCCATTGGTTTTTATATTTAACTTAGTAGAATGCATATTATCATAAAATAGACAGAATGCAACAAGCTGATGAATTTTGTTACGTTTTTGTGATAGAATAGGTAGATAACAATATGCAGATAAGTGTAATTTTTCAAATTTTAATACTTCTCTTTTCGGTGATAATACACGAAATATCACACGGTTTTATGGCACTCGCCTTTGGTGATAAAACAGCACAATATCAGGGTAGACTTACATTAAACCCCATTAAGCATATAGACTTATTTGGTTCCATTATTCTTCCTTTCCTTCTTTATATTACAAATGCTGGTTTTATGATCGGTTGGGCAAAGCCAGTACCTTATAACCCATATAATCTTAAAAACGCAAAAATAGCTGAACCTCTAATAGCTTTGGCTGGTCCTGTTTCTAATTTACTATTAGCCACTATTTTTGGTTTGCTTATAAGATTCGCCCCGATTTCAAATGGTCTTATTTATATTTTTTCTTATGTAGTACTTATAAATGTAGCTTTAGCCGTCTTTAATCTTGTTCCTATTCCTCCACTTGATGGATCAAAAGTTTTGTTTTCATTTATCCCAAATAGCAGATTTGTTTTTTTCAGAAACAGCAAGTAGATATGGCTTAATTTTTCTTATAATCTTTATTTCTTTTGGAGCACAGTTTCTTTCACCTGTAATAAATTATCTTTTTTCTTTAATCGTTGGGTTATAATGTCTAATATACAATACTTGCTTTTTGGCTCTATTATGTTAGTATTTTCCCAACTATCCCGGTCGGGGATATGTATATTATTAAGGTAAGAGTGAGTAATCATTCGGAAGTTCGAAAGAACATCTCAAACCGATTGGTGAATAATTCACGATTACCAAAAATTTCAAAGGCTAATCGCCTTTGTTGTTATTAACCGGTAGCTATCGCTATCAAAATAATTTATCGTGCCTACAATAAATCAGTTAAAGAGAAAGGGTAGAATACAGATAAAAAGAAAACCAAAGTCTGTTGCTTTGATGAGAGGATTTAATACTCTTGAAAACAGACCAACTTTTTACGTATCTCCTTTTAAGAGAGGTGTTTGTACAAAAGTTACAACAAAGACACCAAAGAAGCCAAACTCAGCTATCAGAAAGATTGCGAGAGTTAGACTTTCAAATGGTATGGAGGTTACAGCGTATATTCCAGGAATGGGACATAACTTACAAGAACACTCTGTTGTTGTGTTACGTGGTGGAAGAGTAAAAGATGTTGGTTTGAGATATCAAATAGTTAGAGGAGTACTTGATGCAGGAGGCGTTGAAGGAAGAAGAAAAGGTCGTAGCCAATATGGTGCTAAGAAGCCAAAAGCAGCAAAATAATTTTAAATTATCATGAGAAGAAAACTAAAAACAAAAAAAGCATTAGTACCAGATTTCAAATATAATTCTGAAAAAGTTACAAAACTTATCAATTATATTATGTATAGCGGTGAGAAAAACATTGCTGAAAAGATTGTCTACAAATGTTTTGAAATTATAAAAGAAAAAGCTAAGACCAAAAATCCAGTTGAGGTTTTTGATACAGCTCTTACAAATACAGCTCCAAACATGGAGGTTAAATCCAAGAGAGTTGGTGGTGCAAACTATCAAGTTCCTATGGAAGTTAGACCTGCTAGAAAGTCAGCTTTATCTATGAAATGGATTATAGAAGCAGCTAGAAGTAAGAAAGGTGCAACTATAGCTGAAAAATTAGCAGATGAAATAATTGCAGCTTCAAAGAATGAAGGGGAGGCAGTTAGAAAGAGAGAAAATACTCATAAGATGGCTGAGGCTAATAAAGCCTTTGCTCACTTTGCTTGGTAGGTCGCTCGACATATCATTTCAAAAGCACGATAAAAGGCACCGCCGTCGCGGTGCTTTTTCTCTACTCACAAATTTTTTTGCTAAAAAATTTGCTCCGTAAGGCTTTTGAAATGATATGCCTCGCTTTAAGTTGGAGAAGGGGGGGAACAAGACTTGCATTTTAGTCGTGGATTTTTTTGTTGCCTCGTATTTCATT
>CAZIID010000015.1:0-14736 GCA_964539415.1 uncultured Candidatus Saccharibacteria bacterium
CTCAGCTCGTCAGCTTCCGTCTTTGAAATGCTATGAGCAAATAGCATTTCAACCCCGCTTGGATTTTTTGTTTCGCTTTGCTCACAAAAAATGCTCAATGAGGCTTCGAATCTCGACGCAAGTGAATACTTTCACTTGCTCCGTCTCCGCGCAATAAAAAATGGCATCATAATTGATGCTCATTTTTATACGCGTGGAGACGGCGAGAACATGAGTACATTTTTCGGTCCTTACAGGACCAGTATCCCTTTCCCATTTACTCATAATCAGAATTATTCGTAAATATGGGAGAAGGGTTTCGAATCTCGCACGCAAGCAAAATCTTTTGCTTGCTCGTCTCCGCAAATACAAAAAATACACCTATCGGTGCTTTTTTGTATTTGCGGAGACGGCGAGATTCGAACTCGCGGGGGCGTGAACCCCACTTCTTTAGCAAAGAAGTACGATAGACCACTCTGACACGTCTCCTTGTCTAAGAGATTATCACATTTTTATAAATTATTCTAGCCTAGTTTTGTTATTATATTTAATGCGCTACTGCCACGCATATCACTTTCTTTGCTCCGGCAGATTTTAGAACCTTGCGAGCCTCAGACATTGTGGCTCCTGTGGTGATGACATCATCAATTAGAATTATACACGTCTTTTTTAAATCGACATTTTCATTTACTGAAAAACTTCCTTCTAAATTTTTTAATCTTTTTTCTCTATTTTTAACAGAAACTTGATGCGGAGTATCTTTTATCTTTTTTAAAATTTTTAAATCTAATTTAAAATAATTATTTTCGTCAATTTTTTGTAATTCTTTTGCTAATATTTCTGTTTGATTAAATCCTTTTTCTCTAAATCTTTTTGTGGAGCAGGGGATAGGAATAATTATTATCTGTTGATATCTTGAGAAAGATGTTTCATCTGATATTTCTTCTAGTATAAGGTCATACAGAAGGATTGCAAGGTTATGAGAAATAATTCTATTATCTTTATACTTTATTTGCCAAATTATTTTTCTTGCTAGGGGGTCTTTGTAGTCAAAAATAGCCAGAAATCTATCTTTTTCCATTGTTCTAGCTAAACTGACTTTGTCTAATAAATCAGAAGCAGAAAGAGATTCAAGATACAAAATCTCTTCATTTTTTGGTAAAATTATGGAAATAAGGAAATCAAAGATTGTTTTAATTAAATTCATTTTGAAATTTTTCTATATATTATGATATAATATACTTAAGTATAAACAAAATATGTCATTTAGTTTAAAAGATTTTTTCAATTCTTTGTCAGGCAATAAAAGTACAAGTGTACTTGGTATTGATATTGGATCTTCTTCTATTAAAGTCGTCCAGCTCAAAAAGAAAAACGGTAAAGCTATCCTTGAAACTTACGGTGAATTATCTCTAGGACCCTATGCGAATACTGAAGTTGGCAGATCAACAATATTAGGCACCGAAAAACTTTCAGAGGCCTTGAAAGATCTTTTGCGTGAATCAAATACCACAACCAAAAACTGCGGAATCTCTATTCCTATTAGTTCAAGTCTTATAAAGTTTATTAAGCTTCCTGTAAAAAATGAAAAGCAAATTGCAGATATGTTACCGATAGAAGCAAGAAGGTATATACCAGTACCAATATCTGAGGTAAGTTTGGATTACTGGATTATCCCAAAGAATGAAATGCTTGTTTCTGAATTTAAAGGAGATAAGAAGATAGAAAATGATCCTAACACTGAAGTTCTGCTTGTAGCCATTCACAATGACGCTATACATAAGAATAATGAAATCGCTAGAATTTCAGAAGTTCAATCTTCTTTTTCAGATATTGAAGTGTTCAGTGCTGTAAGAGCAATTATGGATCCATCTCTTAGTCCGCAAATGGTTATAGATTTTGGAGCAAGATCCACGAAAGTTTATGTAGTTGAAAGGGGAGTTCTCAGGGCTTCACATATTATAAATAGAGGTTCTCAAGATATTACTTTGGCGATATCAAAATCTACAAATATTTCTTTTGATGAAGCGGAGAAAATAAAAAGAGAAAATGGACTAATCGCAAAAAATGACTCAGCTTTAGCAGGAGTTTCTTCTTTAACCATAGATTATATATTTTCTGAAGCAGGAAGATTTATTTTTAATTATGAAAAGACTAGTGGAAGGAAAATAAATAAAATGTTTCTTACTGGGGGAGGAGCACTATTGAAAGGTCTTAGAGAAAAAGCAGAAAGTTCATTTAATACACCAGTATTTATGGCAGATCCTTTTTCAAAGGTTGAATATCCTGCATTCTTGGAGAATGTTTTAAAAGATGCTGGGCCGGCATTTGCTGTTGCGGTAGGTTTAGCGATAAGAAAATTACAAGAATTCTAATCCACAGTTTTTTCTTGTATTATTTGTTTTAATTTTGATGTATAATATAAAACAGAATGGATAATAATATTCAAACATCTTTTATACCAAAAAAGCCTATAGTAGAAGATTCAAAAATCTCTAGCTCAAGCGTTAGTCTTTTCTTAGTTGTCGCAATTATAATTTTTCTCGTTAGTCTTTCGCTTATGGCTTGGGTTACCTTTACAAAAACCAACCTTATTAATCAGATAAAAGAAAATAAAGCAATAATTGAGAAAAATAAAGGCGAGTTTGAAGCTGGTACTATAGAGAGTATTCTTAGATTAGACTCTAGGATTAAAGTAGTTCAATCACTCATAGACAACCACGTTGTTGTTTCTCCTATATTTAATTTTCTCGAACAGAGAACTCTAAAGAGTATCAGATTCAAGAATTTCAAATTTTATAATTCTGGTAAGGCTGCTGATGGAAGCGATATTGTAAAAGTAGAAATGTCTGGTCAAGCAAAAGATTTTAAAACAATAGCTTTACAGGCAAATGAATTTGGCAAAATAGAATATAGAGATTCAATAAAAGAACCTGTTTTTTCCGATCTAAACTTAACAGCAGACGCAAGTGTTTCCTTTAGTTTTTCTGCTTATGTTATTCCTAAATTTATTTCTTACAGAGATAATATAAAATAAATTATTATGAACTTATTAGCACCAATCATTTTTATAATAGCTTCAGTAGGAATATTTTTTGGATATGTTGATCCAAACTATAAAGGCAAGGCTAGTTTTGTTGAATCAGATTACACCACTTACGGAGTTAAACAACTTCAAACAGAAAGGGACTTATATAGCAATACAGCTACCAACTCAAACGAAGTAACAGCCAAAAGAGATTCTCTTACAAAAAAACAAATAAGTATTTTATCAACTGATCAAGAAAAGTTATCAAAGCTCCTACCAGACAATATAGACAATGTTAAATTAATTCTTGAAGTAAGTGATATAGCAGAAAAAAGATCTCTTACAATAAGAAATATTTCCTTGGGTGGCGATACAAAGAAAACCGAAGAAATAGGTCCGGACAATTCAGCTTTTGGTACAGTATCCTTAAGATTTAATGTAATTTCTACTTATCCTAATTTTCTAGAATTCCTTAACGATTTGGAATCCAACCTTAGATTGGTAGATGTAAAAGATATTAGTTTTAATTCTACAGATAATGGTTTTTATGAGTTCTCGTTTAGTTTAAATACTTATTGGTTAAAATAAAGAACATATGAATAATTTATCAAAAATTTTAACGGGAATAGTAATAGTAATAGTTTTGATATTTGTCATAAGTTATTTTGGTAAAACTACAGATACAACAGTCCAGTCTTTAGTGAGTGACAAGGGTGTAGCTCAAACGACTGATGCAAAATATATTTTAAATTTATTAAATAAAATGAATCAAGTAAAACTTGAAGATACTATTTTTTCTGACAAAGTTTTTATTAGTCTAAAAGACAATAGTGTTACTTTGGTTGCGCAACCAGTTTCAAGAGAAAATCCTTTCGCGCCAGTAAGTGCAGCTGAGCTCGCACAGACAGCAACAACAACACAAATACCAAGATAAATAATATATGGGAATACTTGATGTATTATTAGAAAAAGGAATAATCAAGGCCGGTGACGTTCAAAAAGTTGAAAAACTATCTTCTGTTTCTGGTAGGAGTGTAGAAGCAGTTTTGGAAGAAGATTTGAATATCCCCGCCGAAACAATACTTGATGCAAAGGGTGGTTATTATAATATTCCAACTTTTAATTTGGGTGAAAGCAGTATACCTTTTTCAGTTTTAAAATTTGTCTCAGAAGATGCAGCGACACACTATGGTTTTGTACCTCTTTTTGTAAAAGACGGTGTTCTTGAAGTTGGTATAGTAGAACCAGAAAATATTGAATCAAGAGACGCACTTACTTTTATAGCTGGTAAGCTTAATATGCCTTACAAGCTTTTTCTTATCTCTGCAAAAGATTATCAGAAAATTATAGAAAGCTACAAAGGATTGTCCGGAGAAGTTACGAAAGCTCTTACAGAACTTGAGTCAGAATTGTCAGACGAGCTCGGCGGGGTAGAGCTTTTAGATAAAAAGAGTTCCATAGATAAAATAGAAACAAGAATCATAGAAGATGCGCCAGTAACAAAAATCGTTGCGACAATACTTAGATATGCCATTGAGGGTAATGCTTCAGATATACACATAGAAAAACTAAGAGATAAAGTTCGTGTAAGATTTCGTGTAGATGGCGAATTACACACCAGTCTTATATTACCACCTGAAGTACATCAGGCTGTTGTTGCCCGTATAAAAATACTTTGTAATATGCGTCTAGATGAAAAGAGAAAACCTCAAGACGAAAGATTTTCTGCAAAGATTGATGGTAGAAAAATAGATTTTCGTGTTTCAACTTTTCCTGCATACTATGGAGAAAAAGTTGTTATGAGAATTCTTGATCAAGAAAGAGGTGTAAGACCGCTTGAACAGATGGATATGACTGCAAGACATATAGAGATGGTTAGAGCTGCAATGCAAAGACCTTATGGTTTGATCCTTATATCTGGTCCGACTGGTTCTGGTAAAACGACTACACTATATGCGATGTTGAATGAACTCAACAAAGAAGAGAAAAATGTTTTAAGTCTTGAGGATCCTATTGAATACAGTATTGAAGGTATGAATCAATCTCAAGTTTTTCCTGAAATTGGATATACTTTTGCGTCTGGACTTCGAACGTCTTTGAGACAAGACCCAGACATTATTATGGTGGGAGAGATTAGAGATAAAGAAACTGCACAGCTTGCCGTTCAAGCTGCACTTACTGGTCACCTTGTTCTTTCTACTATCCACACAAATACAGCAGCGGGAGTGATGCCTAGACTTATTGATATGGGAGTGGATCCTTATCTTATTCCACCAACTCTTGTTCTTACAATGGGACAGAGACTTGTTAGGAAACTTTGTCCAGGTACAGGAATAAAAGTTCCGATAGAAGGAAGCATAAAAGAAATGATAGATAAGAAATTTGCCGACCTTCCAGATGAATTTAAAAAAGAATTGCCAAAGGTTTCAGAAATGTATTCTATAGAAGCAACAAAAGAGTGTCCAAGCGGTACAAGAGGAAGAGTTGCTGTTTATGAAATGTTTTCTATGGACAAAGACATAGAACAAGTTGTTTTGAAAAATCCTGTTGAGTCAGCTGTCTACGATGTTGCTAGAAAGAAAGGTATGATAACAATGAAAGAAGACGCTATTATTAAGGCAATGGAAGGAAAAATTCCTTTTGAAGAAATAAACAATCTTGGTAATTAGCGATGTATGGCTGTGAGGTTTGATAAAAATGTTATATAATAAAATATATGCAAGATAATAAAAAGAAAATACTTATAGTAGATGACGACAAATTCTTATTGAATATGTATTCAATAAAATTTCAGAAGAATGGTTATGATGTTACTGTTGCAACTGGTGGCCCAGATGCTATTGATTTACTTAGAAATGGTTTAAATCCAGATATTATGGTTATGGATTTAATTATGCCTGTGATGGATGGTTTTACGATGTTTGAAAATATAAAGAAAGAAAATTTGGCACCAAACTCTATATATATAATGCTCACAAACCAGGGACTTCTCTCAGATATAAATAAAGCAAAATCACTCGGTGTCCACGGATATATTGTGAAGGCTACAACTATTCCTTCAGAAGTCGTGGAGGAAGTATCGGAAATTTATAGTAAAAATAATAAAAAATAAATGCCATATAAAGAAAACTTAAAAGAACTTTTAGATATTGTTATGCAAGAAGGTGGTTCAGATTTACACCTTTCTGAAGGACGAAATCCAACATTAAGAGTTTCTGGTTTTCTTATTCCTTTAGTTAAAAAAGCTGAATTAAAAAAGGAAGATACCGAAGGTTTTTTAAATGAATTATTAAATGAAGATAATAAGAAAATTTTTAAACAAGAAGGTGAGGTAGATTTTTCTTATGATTTTAAAGATGGTGTTAGATTTAGAGGAAATGCCTTTTTACAGAAAGGTGCTGCAAGTATTGCACTAAGACTTATTCCTGCAAAAATAAGAGGTTTTGAAGAATTAAATTTACCAGATGTTTTAAAAATATTTGCTGAAAAACCTCAAGGTTTCTTTTTAGTGGTAGGTCCTGTAGGTCACGGTAAGTCCACAACTCTTGCTGCTATAATTGAGTATATAAATTCAACAAGACCAGAACATATTATTACAATAGAAGATCCTATAGAATATATATATGAACAAAAGAAATCCATCATAGACCAAAGAGAAGTTAGAATGGATACAAAGAACTTTGTTTCTGGTTTACAGGCAATGTTTAGACAAGACGTAGACGTCGCACTTATAGGTGAGATGAGAGGAACAGAAACTATTTCTACTGCAGTCACTGCGGCTGAAACAGGTCACTTGGTTTTCTCTACTTTACATACAAACAGCGCATCACAGACAATAAGCAGAATTATAGATTCTTTTCCAGCTGAACAACAAGATCAGATTAGAGTACAACTTGCAGGAAGCTTAACTGGTATTTTTTCTCAGAGACTTATTCCTAGGATTTCAGGTGGACTTGTTCCAGCTTTTGAACTTTTGATAAATAACAATGCTGTTGCAAACCTCATAAGAGAAAACAGAATTCACGAAATAAATTCTGTTATAGAAACAAGCTCTAAAGAAGGAATGATGGATATGAATAGATATTTGGCAGAGCTTGTGTCCCGTGGAGAAATTACAGTAGAAAATGCATATATGTATTCTTTTGACCCAAACACATTACAGAGACTTTTATAAAATAAATGACTTTCAAATATAAAACAATAGATTCATCGGGTAGCCAAAATACAGGTACCATAGATGCAATAAATATAGAGGTTGCCATCAGCGCTCTTCAAAAAAGAGGTCTATCTATAGTATCTATAAAACCTGCAGACGAAGGTTCTTTCCTTGAGAAAAGAATTACTTTTTTTGAGAGTGTTTCAAATAAAGATATAGTTATACTCTCAAGACAAATGGCGACACTTTTTGAGGCTCAAGTTTCCGCTCTTAGAGTTTTTCAGCTTTTGTCTATGCAGTCCGAGAATCCAGCACTTAGAAATCATTTGAAAGAAGTGGTAGATGACTTACAAGCAGGAAGTACAATATCAAATGCGATGTCAAAACATCCAAAAGTTTTTTCTCCTTTTTATATAAATATGGTTAGGTCGGGGGAAGAGTCGGGGAAGCTTGATCAGACTTTTATATACTTGGCAGATTATTTGGATAGAACATATGAAGTTACTTCAAAAGTAAAAACCGCTTTAATATACCCTTCGTTCGTTATTTTTACATTTATTGCTGTTATGGTGCTTATGCTTACTGTTGTTATTCCAAAAATTAGCGTCATACTTGTAGAATCAGGACAAGACGTCCCAATATATACAAAAATTGTTATGGGTATCAGTAATTTTTTTGTTAACTACGGATTGTTTTTCTTGATAGGTCTTATCGTTGGAGGTTTTTTCCTTATTAGATATCTTAGAACAGAAAGAGGAAAGTATGCCTTAGATGAAGCAAAAATTTCAACTCCTTTTATTGAAGTATTATTTAATAAATTATATCTTTCAAGAATTGCAGACAACATGAACACAATGCTTATTTCTGGTATTCCCGTTGTGAGAGGACTTGAGCTTACTTCAGACGTTGTAGACAATGAAGTCTATAGAAAAGTAATAGAAAAATCTGTTGAAGATGTAAAATCTGGAAGTTCTGTTTCAGACGCTTTGGCAAAACATTCACAAATTCCTGGAATCTTTGTTCAGATGGTAAAGATTGGAGAAGAGACAGGACAGCTCGGAAATATTTTAAAAACTCTTGCAAACTTTTATAGAAGAGAAGTTACGAATACTATTGATGGTGTTGTTGGACTTATAGAGCCAGCGATGATTGTTTTACTTGGACTTGGAGTAGCATTTCTTTTGGCTTCGGTTCTTATTCCTATATATAATATTTCTTCGGGAATGTAGGGCGCTCGGCAATGCATTTGCAGAACACGAAAATATTTTGCTAAATATTTTCTCTGTCTGTCGCCGTCGCTCCTCCCAAGGTTCTGGCAAATGCATTACCTCGCTTTAAGTGAAAGAAGAGAAAAGACAAAATACCGCGAAAGCGGTATTTTGTATTGTGTTTTTTACCTTATACTCATACTATATACTTATACTATTCCTAACTTATCCACAGTTTAATTATAAAATAGGTTGTAATTCTCTTGTGCATGATATAATTATGATTGTAGCTTCAAACTATTTTAATTTTTTGAAACCTTGAGCAAGTATCAAAAAAAGAATATAGTCTCAAAGCGATTTATTATTAGAAAGTTTTTTAACGTTAAAAAATTTAATTATGAAAAAAGGTTTTACATTGATTGAGCTTTTGGTGGTTATTGCCATCATAGGTATTCTTTCATCAGTTGTTTTGGCATCATTGAACTCAGCAAGAGGAAAGGCAAAGATTGCTGCTTTCAAGTCAGAGGTTTCTTCTCAGATCCCAGCTTTTATTTCACAATGTGATTCAGGATCAATAGTTACACCTACATCAACAACTAATGTTGGTTGGTCACTTGTTTCTGCTTGTGATGCAAATGGATTATTTAAGTTCAATGCTACTTCATCAGTTGGTACATGTGCAGCTGCCGTAACAGAAACTGGTGCTACATATTTTAATTGTAATAATTAATTTACAATTACATAGCTTACAAAACCCCGCGCTCGCGGGGTTTTGTTTTATTTAATAAAATAGTATAATTATCTTATATTTAATTTATCTATTGGAAAAATAATATGCCTTTAACAAAAACAAAAACATTTTTAAAATCAAAATTTACTAAGGGTTTTACTTTAGTTGAGGTTCTTGTTGTTATTGCTATTATCGCAATACTTACATCAATCGCCTATGCTTCGCTCAATCAGATTAGAGCTAAATCTAGAGACCAAAAGAGAATTGCTGATATTCACGAGATATCACTTGAGCTTGAATATTATTTTAATAAAAATGGTCAGTATCCTCAAATGCTTTGGCCGACTGATATAAACAATACAACACAACAAAATCTTTCTCTTTATGGATATTTAAATTCAGAACCTAAAGCCCCACTTAAAGATGAAAAATATTATTATATTCCATTATCTAAAACTGAAGGTGGAACAAGATGTTACTCCTATCATTTGTATACTTTGCTTGAATTAAAAACTTCCGATTTTGATTCAAGAAAGGCTTTTAAATCTTTAGATATTCCTGTTTGTGGGTCTTATGTTTCAAAAGATTTAGAAATAAATGCCGCTAATGCATACAACACAAATCGATTAATCTACGATTTATACAGATAAAATGATATAATTACACAGTGAATTATTTATTTTATATAATATTTTTTATATTCGGTTCAATCATTGGAAGCTTCTTGAACGTTTTAGTTTTAAGATACAATACCGGACTTTCCTTTGTAAGAGGTAAATCAAAATGTTTTTCTTGTGGAGTAAATATAGAATGGTATGATCTGATTCCGATTTTAAGCTATATATTTTTGGGAGGTAAATGCAGAAATTGCCAGTCTAAGATTTCTATTCAGTATCCAATAGTTGAATTTATTACTGGAGTTCTTTTTGTTTTAGCTTTTTATAAAATTGGAGAAATTGGTGTTGTTTTGTTCTCAGTTTTAGCAATTTTATCTTTACTTGTTGCTATTACCGTCTATGATTTGAAACATAAAATAATTCCTGATGGTTTAGTGTTTTCTTTTGTAGGTCTATCTTTGTTTTTACTTTTATTTAAAACATTCTTGTCAGGTGTCTGGGGGATAGACTTTATTATCTCTTTACTTGCTGGTCCAGCTTTGTTTTTGTTCTTTTTCTTTTTCTGGTTTATCTCTTCTGGTCGTCTAATGGGGTTTGGTGATGCAAAGCTAGCTTTAGGTGTTGGATGGTTTCTTGGTATGGTTTATGGTATTTCTGCTATCGTATTGGCTTTTTGGATAGGCGCAATATTTAGTTTGACTTTATTAGCGTTTCAAAAGTTGAAAATATCAGGAGGAAAGCTTACAATGAAGAGCGAAATACCTTTTGCTCCGTTTATTATTATCGGTTTGTTATTAGAATTTTTCTTGCAGTTTGATGTAACGCAGTCAGCCACTTTAATTGAAGTAATCAAAAATGTTTAAACAAAATAAAAAAACATTTTTAAAAAATAAACTTGCTAGAGGTTTTACCTTGGTAGAGCTTCTTGTTACTCTAACTATTTTTTCCATTATGACGGGGATTGTTCTTGCTAATCAGAGTAATTTTAATAACACTATTTTTTTAAGCAACCTTGCTCATGATGTTGCACTGACTTTGAGACAAGCTCAAACTTATGGTATTAATGTAAAAGAATCTTCATTAAATGTTTTTAGTAGCTACGGTGTTTCTTTTAGTATTACTAGTAATAAAAATTTTATTCTTTTTGCGGATTCTTCACCTTTAGGTTCTTATGATGGTGGTTTTGATTCTTGTCCATCAAGTGCTCCAGAATGTGTAGACAGATACTCTATTAAAAGAGGAAACTATATTAAATCAATTTGTGCTGGCCCAAGTGAAAGCGAATGTGATTCAAACAATGCAGCAACTTTAAATATTTTGTTTCAAAGACCAGATTCAGACGCACATATTAGATCAAGTAAATATTCAACGTCTGATCAATCTTTTGCTAAAATAGTAGTAGCTTCAGAAAACGGAAATACAAAAAGTATTATAGTTAGAAATACCGGACAAATTTATGTTGAATAATTTAAATACACCTAAAAATAAAATAAAAGGTTTTACTCTTGTGGAAATGCTTGTTGCTATTGCTGTTTTTATGATTGTGGTAACGGTTGCTGTTGGTGCACTATATTCCATAATGGATGCAAATAAAAAAGCTCAGTCTATAAAAAATGTTATCAATAATGTTAGCTTTGCTATAGAAAGCATTTCAAAGGATATGAGAGTAGGTAAAAATTATGTGTGTCATTCAAGAGAAAATTTTTCTGTAATACCAGATTGTAGTGGCGGTGCCCCAGTAGTAAGTTATATGTCTAATAGAGATTTAAATAATGATGGAACTGATGATGAAATTTGGTATCGATTTACAACAGAGAATCTAGGTGACGGAGAAGGCAACATTCAAAGAGGTTACAAAAAACCGACCAATAGTAATATTACGTGGGAAAGCTTAACTGCACCAGAAAGTACCGTCAAAATAACTAATATGGTTTTTTATGTATCTGGTAGAAAAGCCACCATAACAATCGAAGGTGAGTCTGGAGCAAAAGCAAGTATTAAAACAGATTTTAGTTTGCAAACTACGGTCACTCAAAGAGATCAAGATTAATATGAATAATATAGTAAAAACAAAATCAAAAAAAAGTTTGGGTTTCACTTTAGTTGAGGCTATGGTGGCTATTTCTATTTTAATGGTTGCTGTTGTAAGCCCCCTTACTATTGCTCAAAAAGGTCTTTCTTCCGCTATATATTCAAAGGATCAAATGGTTGCATCATACTTAGCACAAGATGCTATAGAATATATTAAATATTTAAGAGATGTAAATGTGCAGAAAATTTTAGATGGTGATACTACAATTACTTGGTTAGAAGGTTTAGGCTCATGTTCAAATTCTTGTAAAGTTGATTCGGCAAAAGGTAATGTTAGCGCTATAGGAAGTGGTTCTGATAAGGCAGATTTATACATTCAAAAAGATGAGAATGGAGTTTTCGTATATTATACCCATGTTTCTGGAACTAATGAAAAATCGAAATTTAGAAGGGAAGTTAGTATAATAACTTCTGATGGCGTTGAGGCTCTTATAAAAGTGAAAGTTTATTGGGGTGGATCTGGCTCATCTAATAACAGTATTACTGTAAAAACATATATTTACGATTTAAGTAGTATTTTGTAAGATTGATATTTTGTTTTTTAAAAAAACAATTATGGACAAATTTAAAAAAGTAAAAATAAATAATGGAGAAAAAGGTTTTGCTCTTCTTTTTGCTGTTATAACAGCAAGTGTTTTACTTACTATTGGTCTTTCTATTTTTAATATTTCTTTAAAAGAACTTTTACTTTCAACTTCTTCTCGTGATTCCCAAATAGCTTTTTATGCTGCAGACAGTGCCAGAGAATGCGTTCTGTTTAATGATATAAAATATTCAAGTTTTACTACATGTACTGGTGGTAATTGTACTGATAGAGAAACTGAATTTATATCAGGCACTTCTCCTTTGACCTGTGGAGCTGGAGCAATTACCCTTTCATTATCGTCTTTTAATTCCGGTACGAAGATTTACAAAACTACAGGTACATTTTTATATAGTGAAGATCTAACTAACTCTTTGGGTACAATTCCAGAAGCGGATTTTATAGTAACAAAAGAATTTGATGGAAATGATATAAAAACAACAATAGAGACTTTTGGACACAACGCGAAAGCAGGAGAGAGAAGACTTGAGAGAGGACTTTTACAGACTTACTAACATGGCCACCCCTAGAGACATAAAAGAAAGATATGAGAAATTAATAAAAACGATTGATGAACATCGTTATCTTTATCATGTAAAAGATACACCAAATGTTACTGATGAAGTTTACGATTCTCTTATGCAGGAACTTATAGAATTAGAGGAAAAGTATCCAGAGATAAAGTCACCTATAAGTCCGTCACAAAGAGTTGGTGGAAAACCACTTGATAATTTTAAGAAAGTTAAACATCAAGTTTTGCAATGGTCTTTTGACGATTGTTTTAGTATCGAGGGTTTAAAAAAATGGGATGAAAAGGTTAGGAGAATGGTTGAAAAAGATGAAAACCTTTCTAACGAAAAAATAGAGTATTGTTGTGAATTAAAAATAGATGGATTAAAAATAATTTTGACATATAAAGATGGTATTTTAATACAGGGAGCAACAAGAGGCGATGGAGAAATTGGAGAGGATGTGACCCAAAACATAAAGACAATAAAAAGCATTCCATTGGTTTTAAATGAAAAAATTGATTTGATTGTTGTTGGAGAATGTTGGCTTTCAATAAAAGAACTTAAAAGGATAAATGAAGAAAGAAAAAAGACGGGTGAAATGCTTTTTGCAAATACAAGAAATGCAGCTGCTGGTTCTATAAGACAACTTGATCCAAAAATTGCTGAAAAAAGGAGACTTAATTCTTTTATTTATGATATAGACAAATTAACACTGCCTTCGTCTTTGAGAGAGGATCAAAGCAATCCAGAAACAATTACAAACCCTGCAAATCAAGACGAAGAGCTGAAACTTTTGTATAAAATTGGTTTCAAAGTGAATGAAAATTGGTCTGTTTTTGATAGTTTAGATGGAGTAGAAACATTTTACAAAAAATGGACAAAAGAAAAAGATAAACTTGATTATGGTCTTGATGGTATTGTTATAAAAATTAATTCCAAAAAGATTCAAGATTCACTTGGCTATACTGGTAAATCTCCAAGATGGGGAATAGCTTACAAATTTCCTGCACAGCAAGTTACTACTGTGATAGAAGATATTTTATTTCAAATTGGTAGAACTGGCGTTATAACTCCTGTGGCAAAATTAAGACCAGTTTCTGTTGCTGGTTCTACTGTTTCTAGAGCAACACTTCATAATGAGGATGAAATAAAAAGATTAGATATAAGAATTGGTGATACTGTCATTCTTCAGAAGGCGGGTGATGTTATCCCCGAAATTGTTTCGGTTATAAAAGATTTGCGTTCAGGTAAAGAAAAAGAATTTGTTTTTCCTAAAAAAATAGAAGCTTGTGGAGGAGACGGAAGCATTGAAAGAATCCCAGGTCAGGCAGCTTTCAGGTGTGTTAATAAAGATTCATTTGCTCAACAAAAAAGAAAGTTTTATTATTTTGTTTCAAAAAAAGCTTTTAATATTGACGGCTGCGGGCCAAGGATTTTAGATGCACTTTTAGAGAATAATTTAATATCTTCTTTTGATGACATCTTTACTTTAAAACGCGGTGATATTTTAAATTTACCAAGGTTTGCAGAAAAATCAGTTGATAATTTACTTGCTTCAATTGAAAAATCAAAAGAAATAACGCTTGCAAGATTTATCGTTTCTCTTTCTATTCCCCAAGTTGGTGAAGAAACCGCGATAGACTTAGAGAAACATTTTGGAAATTTAGAAAAAATAAGAAATGCAAAAGTTGAAGAACTACAACAAATAAATGGAGTAGGGGATGTTGTCGGCAAATCTGTATTTGATTGGTTCTCTAACAAAGAAAACTCATCTCTTGTAGACAATATATTACAACACATAAAAATATTACCAAGGTCGGACCTTGGTAAGA
>CAZIID010000016.1:0-6702 GCA_964539415.1 uncultured Candidatus Saccharibacteria bacterium
CGCCATATTAACCACGAGATGTAAGAGATTCTATATCTTTTATAAGTTCCGGGAATGTTTCCTGATTTAAATGTTTTCTATCCTCAAAGACACGGGTTTTTGCTTGGGGAAGTTTATCTAAGAATAGCTGAAGCTGTGAGAAGGGAACTATCGGATCGTCTTTGCTGTGATAAAAGAAAATATTTTCTGTATTGAGGTTGAGTTTTTCTGGTAGTGAAAAACTTGCAAGATCATATCCGTCGTCGTCTTTGTCATATACTGCCCCAGCAAGAAATACTCCTTTTACTTTCTTTGTAAATGATCCTTCGGAAAGGTATTTAATAAGAAATGACGCACCGAGAGAGTGACCAATAAGTATAATTTCATCATTTAGAAATGGAATAAGTTTTTCAAACCACAATTTCCATTCTTCATATTTTGCGCTTGTCTTGTTTGGCATTACAGGTAATATCACTTCATAATTTTCACCTAGAGCCTTTCGAATCCAAGGTTTCCAATCAGTCTTATCTTGTTTATATCTTTCAATATCTATTTCAAAATCTTTAAGAAATTTTTGATATTCTTGTTCGGAGTTGAAAGTGTCTCCACCGTGAATTACTATTATTTGTGTTTTCATATTTTGATTATATCAAATCTTGGTTTTTTTACGTTAATTTAATTTTGATTGTATTTTTTTGACAGCGACATTTGTTAACCAACTCAACAAAATAAATAAAATCAGATATAGTAATGTTGCAAGCCATGCAGGCACGAATCTGTAAAAAATATCAAAACGTGACAATATTGGCCAGTGGAATAAATATATTTCGTATGAAAATACACCAAACCAATAGAATAGACGGCTTTCTATCTTTGAAATAATGAATAGTATAATTAGTGCTCCAACGGTAATCATGCTTGTTATTTCTTCAAGAAATGGATATCCGCCAACATTAGAGTGAATTGCGGTGTAAACTATTGTGCATAGAAGTAGCCCAACAAGAGTATAGTATTTTAATTTGGTGTTAGTTAGTATTTCTTTTGTCTGAGTTGCAATTGAATTATATTTAAATATTAGACCTGCGAACAAAACCCCTAGAGGAAAAGCTAATATATGCACTTTGTATAAATGTATCACTTGTTCTAGAGCTGAAAAATTAGAGAAGACGACAATCAAGCCGATTAAATATAAAATAATTGCCGAAAGCCATGGATATTTTTTTGAAAAAATAAAAGGGAATATCAAAGAATAAAAGACGATAAGGGTAAAATACCAAAGAGGCGAGTTGAAATCTAATAATAAATCTGCTCGTGGAATGAACCCGAGTATGATTTGTGAAGTCGTGCCCCAGCCTCTAAAGATACCCAAAATTATAAAATCAAGGATGAGAAAAATGATTGCGATAAGCCAATAAGGAATATAGAGCCGAGAAAGACGGTGACGAAAATATTCTATCAAAGAAACATCTTTTTTAAGTGAACTTATTGTTAATCCATAACCTGATAAAAATAAGAAAAGATTAACGCCCACACCAGCAAGTATTGAAAGGGGATATAAGAATGTGGTGTCACTGGTCAAAAATAATCCTATATGTGAAAAAACTATAGCTAGTATAGCTAAACCTTTTAATTCTTGAGTTGCCGAAAGAGAAAATCCTTCGGTTGTTTTTTTACGCAATGTAAAAATAAAACACAAAATAAAAAGTGTTATGAATATTTGAGAGGACTGAGTTGAATTTAAAATTTCAATAGGCACGGATAATGTTTTGTTGCGTCAAGGTCTGACCTTGACGCACACTTCCCCCAGCTTTGCACTTTTTGCTAAAGCTTCGCTTTATCTTTTCTGTGCAAAGCTGGATTGGATACGTGGGTACACTTTCTCCCTCGACTAAAGTTTCGCCGTCGCTCAACTTTGTCTGGGCACCACCTCATATTTTTCTTTGCTAAGAAAAATGTATTCCGGCGTTCGAATCCAAGACGTAAGCAAAACTTTTTGCTTACTTCCCCCAGCTTTGCACAATTTATGAAAGCTTCGCTTTATTTTTCTGTGCAAAGCTGGGGGACTTGGATTCGAACCAAAATACTCGCCTCCAGAGGGCGAAGTCCTACCATTAGACGATCCCCCAGCTTTGAACACAAAATGTATTCTGATAATACCTAAAAAAGTGCTTTTATTCAAGCTGATTTTTTGGTAGACTTCAGGGATGAACAAAAAAGTTTTTTTTAGTATTTTGGCACTTGTGATACTTGTCCTTTTGACTATTTTTATTTCTACTGGAATTTTAGATATAAATCTTCCTTCCGTCAGAGATTTTAAAGGTTGGTTACCAATACTTGTCGGTTCTGCTGCTCTTGTGGATAGTATTAACCCTTGTGCTTTTTCTGTTCTATTTCTCACTATTGCGTTTCTTTTCAGTCTTGGTAGTTTGAGGAATAAAATAATTAAGATAGGACTTGTATATATTCTCGGAATATTTTTGACTTATGTTTTGATAGGTCTTGGAGTATTAAAAGTTTTGGATGTCTTCGGTGTATCAAACATAATGGGTAAGGTGGGTGCGGTCTTTATTATTGTTTTTGGTTTTATCAGTCTTCTTGGAGACCTTATTCCAAACTTTCCAATTAAATTAAAAATACCAGAATTCACACATCAAAGAATCGCTGTTTATATTGAGAAAGCTTCAGTTCCAGCATCATTCATAATGGGTATGCTTGTTGGATTATTTGAATTTCCTTGTACTGGAGGTCCTTATGTTTTTGTCCTTGGGCTCTTACACGATCAGGCAAATTTTCTTAGAGGTTTGATATACCTCATTATTTACAACCTCATCTTCGTATTACCCCTTGTAGTGGCTTTATTTGCCGTTGCAAACAAGCAAATGCTTGAAACTATAGATAAGGTTAGGAGAGGTGGAACTAAGCGTTCTAGGGTCATTTTGTCGCTTATAATGATAGGTTTGGGGGCGCTGATTTTTGTGCTATAATATCCAGCATATTAGTAATTAACAACCATAAATCAAAATAAGAATTTTGATCGGGCAAGTAAAAAAATGAGTGAAAAAATAACAAAATTTGAAGATGTAATTAAAAGAGTAGAGGAGATGAGAAAATCTGGAACCGTAGACCTTTCCACCGAAGAAGATTTAAGTATTGCGATAATGAATCTTATTGGTATTGAGGAACATCTTTTTTTTACAGGTGAAAAAACACAAAAAGATGAATACTTTGACGTATTAAATGAAGTCAGAACTCTTCGAACAAAACTTTTGAAAAGAATGATAGATAAGACCGAAGGAGAGACATGGTGTGTCTCAAAGCACTTACTTGCATCATCATATAGATTGATGGAAGTTGGCACTAAGTTTTTGGCAGAAGGTAAAAAGGATCTTGCGAAGGAATTCTTTGATGATTCTTACAAGATGTATTCAATATTTTTTGCTCTACGATTAAAAGTTTTAGATATCTGCCAAATCAAAGATATGGCAAAAGAAGAAGAATCAAAACCTTGGAAGTTACAGGATATAGTAGCTAAGCTTGTAGATTGCTGTAATGAATAAAAAAACATACATTAGCATTGGTGTTGCAATAGTATTCATTTTGGGAATATGGGCAATATATTTTGTGAACAATAAAAATATAGCACCTAAGTTAAATTATGATATTTTTGCAAAATGTTTGGCAGATAAAGGCGCAGTTATGTATGGAGCAGAATGGTGTGCTCATTGTAAAGCAGAAAAGGCTAATTTTGGAAGTTCATTTCAATATGTAAAATATGTTGAGTGTCCTGATGATGTTGCTGTTTGTACGGAAAAGGGAATCAACGGTTTTCCAACTTGGATTATTGGTGATAAGTTATACGAAGGGGAACAGGGCTTACAAAAACTTTCAGAATTAAGTAGTTGTCCTCTACCTACAGCAGAAAGTATTTAAAACACTTTTTGTAAATTAATGGAGAAAATAGGTAAACATTTGTATTATTGAAATAATTATTAAAGGTCAAAAAATAAATTAATTATTAACGTAGTAATATTTACACAGTATGAAAAAAATGATAATTATTTTTGGTTTACTTATTATCGTCATTGCAATCTTGGCTTTAGTTTTTGATTGGGGAAGAAAAGATTTTGTTATAAACGGAAGTTCGGATAAATCAGATTTGATACAAGTTTTTTACCCTAATCCAGGAGACGTTGTTAAAAGTCCGCTTAAAATTTTTGGTAAGGCTAGGGGTAGTTGGTTTTTTGAAGCAAGTTTCCCTGTGATTCTAAAAGATATGAATGGTAATGTTATGTCTACCGGAATAGCACAAGCAGACGGTGATTGGATGACTACTGAATTTGTAGATTTTACAGCGGAACTTCAATACCAAGTTGCAACAGGTACGGTTGTTTCAATAGGCGAATTAATTTTGAAAAAAGATAATCCTTCAGGTTTACCCGAAAATGATGATAGTATAAGTATTCCTGTCAGGTTTGCTTTATAAAATAACTATCCTGATAAGTATACACACCGAAATGAGGGAAAAGTGATTATTTTAAGGAGTATTATTGAATAATTTTATTAAAAATAACTGTATTTAACAGGATGAAAACAAAAACCTCTTGGGGAAAAGTAGCAGGTTGGTATGATGATTTGTTAGAAAATAATGACAGTACCTATCAAAAAGATGTTATCTTACCGAGTCTTTTACGCGCAATGTCTCTTAAAGGAGGGGAGAAGGTTTTAGATGTTGCTTGCGGGCAAGGTTTTTTTGTAAGAGAGTATATAAAAACTGGAGCTCAAGTATCTGGTTCAGATATCTCAGATGAACTTATCGGTATCGCCAAGGAAAAGTCATCAAAGGAAATAAAATTTTTTGTAAATCCAGCTGATAAGCTTCCATTTGAAAATTCTTCTTTTGATAAAATGTCTATTGTTTTGGCTTTGCAGAATATTGAAAATTCCAATGGTGTTTTTTCTGAAGCGAATAGAGTTTTAAAAGAAAAAGGTCATTTATATCTAGTTATGAATCATCCTTGTTTTAGGATACCTAAAAAAAGCGATTGGGGATTTGATGACAAAAAAGGTATTCAGTATAGAAGAATAGACGCCTATTTGTCAGATATAATGACAAAGATTGAAATGAATCCTGGAGAAAAAGATACAAACAAAAAAGAGTATACAGTTTCTTTCCATAAATCATTACAAAGTTATTTTAAACTATTTCAGAAAAATAATTTTGCCGTCATTGGTTTAGAAGAATTAATTTCTAATAAAAAAAGTCAGATTGGACCAAGACAAATACCAGAAGATAAGGCAAGAAATGAGATACCTATGTTTTTATTATTAGAATTAATTAAGTTTTAATTTACAAATGAAGAATAACAAGATATTGACACTTTTATATTTAACGAGTTTCTTTTATTCTTTACGCGTAGCTATTCCATCTTATTTAAACTCAAGTTTTCTGGGCCATATCTTGCCAGAAAATCTTGTTGGATATGTTTATACTGTCGGTGCAATTTTTATTTTGTTATTTTTGCTTTTGTTGCCAAAAATTTTACCAAAAATTGGTGCTTATAAATTGGCATTGATATTTTTATCTTTAGGGGTGGTATCAATATTGGGTCTATCTCTTTTACATCAACCAATAGTGCTGATCGGAATGTTTCTACTTATGTTGCTTTCAACAACAGTCTGTTACTTTTGTTTTGATATATTCTTGGAAAATTTCTCTGAAGACAGTTCCACAGGTAGAATTAGAAGTTTCTTTTTTACAGCCTTAAATATTGCTTGGGTATTTGCTCCAACTTTAGCTGCTCTTTTGATGAAAGGGGAAAATGGTTTCCATAAGGTATATCTTGTTTCATCTTTGTTAACCCTTTTTGCTTTGTTTCTTATAGCTTGGAGCATGCGTAATTTTAAAGAACCACAATATTCAAAAACTTCCATATTTGTAGCTATTAAAGAAACTTTTAATAATAAGAATCTTTCTGGTATTTTTCTTGCTGTATTTTTGTTACAAATTTTTTATTCTTGGATGGTAATATACACTCCTATATATATGAACAAATATATTGGTTTTTCTTTGGCTGAAATGGGACCAATATTTACAATAATGCTTTTGCCTTTTGTTTTGTTCCAGATTCCAATTGGCAGATTGGCTGATAAAGTTTTGGGTGAAAAGGAACTTTTGGTTTTTGGTTTTTTGATTATGTCCGTAGCCACTATACTAATAGCTTTTATAAATGTAAAAAGTTTAATTATTTGGGCGATTATACTTTTCTTTACCAGAGTCGGAGCAAGTGCAGTTGAAATACTTACTGAATCATATTTTTTTAAAAATATAAATTCTTCAGATAGTGGTTTGATAAGTGTATTTAGAATGGCAAGCCCTCTTGCTTATGTTGTTGGTCCAGCTTTGTTCTCGATTTTATTAATGTGGTTTAATATGAGATATATTTTCATCGGCGTAGGTATTTCAATGCTTTTGGGAATTGTCGCTGTGTCTAGAATTAAAGATACGAGATGAGCGAAAAGTCTAAAGTCTAAAGTAAAAAGTTTTTTTGTTTTATGTCTTTGCGAGTGAAACGAAGCAATCCAGAGATGGTTTTCTTCAGGATTATCATTGTACACCACAAGAGTACTTCCATTTTCTAATTGCTTTGCTCAAGAAAATTAGGTCGAGATGAAGAACAAATAAAGGGTTTCGCAAAGCGAAACCCTTTATTTTCTTTAGACTTT
>CAZIID010000016.1:6802-12965 GCA_964539415.1 uncultured Candidatus Saccharibacteria bacterium
TTATTCTTATACTCCTATAACAACTGGTATTACCATCGGTCTCTTTGCTGTTTGTTGGAATAAATATTTGCTTACATTATCTGTTAGCTGGTCTTTAAGATAATCAAAGTTAACAGGGTTCATATTTTTTACTCCTTCTTCAAGTGTCTTCTTTATAATAAATCTTGTATGTTTTAGAAGCTCTTGAGATTCTCTTAAATAAACGAAACCTCTTGAAATAATATCAGGGGACTTTCTGAGTTTACCTTCTGAAATATCTATACTTGCTATAATGACAAACATTCCATCTTGAGCAAGCATTTGTCTGTCTCTTATAACTACCTCTTGAACGTCACCGATAGAGAATCCATCTACCATAACAAGACTTGCTGGGGCTTTTTCTTTTAGAGCTATCATTTTTTCTCCGTTAGGGTTGATGTCTATAATCATTCCATTATCTGGAACAATAATATTTTCCGGTTTTATTCCTGCAGCAATAGCGACTTCTTCGTTTGCTCTAAGCATGAAGTGGCTTCCGTGAATTGGAACAAAAAACTTAGGTTTAACTTTGTTGTATATCCAAGTAAGTTCACCCGCCTTTGCGTGTCCAGAAGCGTGAATATATACCTCAGATGTTCTATATGTGACTATTTTAGCTCCTTGTCGTGCTAAGTTATCTTTTAGTTTTTGAACTGCTTTTTCATTTCCAGGAACTATAGAAGAAGAGAGAAGGACTGTATCTGTTTTTCCTATTCTAACATTTTTGTGTGATTTGTTACCCATTCTCATTAAAGCGGCGAATTCGTCTCCTTGAGCACCTGTAGCCATAATGACAATTCTATTTGGTGGATATTTCTCCATTTCTTCTACTGTAATAATGGTTCCTTTATCTGCTTTTAATCTTCCAGCCATACGAACTATTTCAATGTTGTTTTTCATACTTCTACCTTCAACAACAACTTTCTTGCCGTATTTTTCTGCAGACTCAACCATACTGATCATTCTTTCAATTTGAGATGCAAAAGTTCCGATTATAAGTCTACCTCTTGTATTATTCTTAATGATCTCGTCTATGTTTTTACAGACAATACTTTCTGAAGCGTTAAATCCAGGATTTTCTGCAGAAGTTGAATCTGACATTAAAAGTAATGTTTTTTGTCCTGCAAATTTCTTGGTGTAATATTCTTCTTCTTCTTTTGTTGGTACGCCTTCTACATTATCAATTCTTACATCCCCAGGATTTACCACGAGTCCTGCATCTGTTTTTACTATAACTCCCATTGAGTCTGGAATAGTGTGATTTACAGAGAAAAATTCTACGGATAGATTTCCGATTTTAATAGTTGAATCTGCTTCGACTATTTTTATATTAAGTGGTGCTGTATGAGGAAACTCTTCTTGTCTTTTTTTAACCATAAGAGAAGTAAGCTCTCTTGTATAAAGTGGGGGATTACCAAGTCTTTCCATAATATAAGGAATACCACCAATGTGGTCTAAGTGACCGTGTGTAATGATAACTCCTCTGACTTTACCTTTTCTATCCTCTAAATATTTTGTGTTAGGCAATATATAATCTATACCTGGAGTGTTTTCATCTTTAAACTGGAAACCCATATCAATAACCAAAATATCATCTTTTGTTTCAATGATTGTAATGTTCTTTCCAACTTCTTCAACTCCACCCAAGGGAATTATTCTTATATTGTCTCCAACTGGCGGAATAGTATATTCAGCTTGTTTCCTATTGGTTTGTTCGGAAGTGTTTTTGGAAGTAATTTTTCTTTTTGGTGGTAATCCTCTGTGTTTTGAAGGGGAAGATGAATGTCCAGGTGTTGAGGAATGAATTGGTGCACTCTGGCTATGATGAGGAGCTGCTCCACTAGATGGGTATTGGTGTCTAACTTCAGGACCTTTTCTAACAAAAACAAGTTTCTTTTTAAAAACTTTTCTTGCGTCGTTTGAAGCGTTTGAAATATTGTGTGTATTACTTGTTGTATTGTTAGTAGTATTTTTGTCCATTTGTTTTTGTTATTAAAGCTTATAAAAAAGTAGTTAAATATTATTTGATAAAAATATTTTCCAAATATTATTTGTTTCTATATACCATTTGTTAACTTCTAAAAATCTTTCTGCGGGGATTGTAGTAATTTCAGTGTCTATTCCTTTTACTTTGTTTGGTGTTATATAAGTAAAATCTGGAGAGTATAAAAATACAGCAGGTATATCTTTTTGAACTTCACTATAAAAGCTTTGGTATTTTTCATTTCTTTCTATTGGGTCTGAAACTTTTCTTGCATCTTCAAGGAGTTTGTCGGCCTTGCTGTTTGTATACATAGAGACGTTGTATCCAGGATCATTTCTTTGTGAAGAATGCCAATAAGCGTAAAGGTCTAAATCTCTACCTATAACTTCTCCAAAGAGTAATGCATCATATTTTCTAGGTCTTATGATATTTTGTTGAAGATCACCTGAATCATATGGTTTTATATCTACAAAAACACCAATTTTTTCCCAGTCTTGTTTAATTATATTGGCTACTTTTATAAGCTCCTCGCTGTTTGCCGTGGTCAAAGAAAAATTTAAAGTTTGAGTTACTTTTTTCTTTACTATTTTTTCCCATACTTTTCCTGTATCATTGTATGACCAGCCACCTTTTGTAAGAATATCTTTTGCTTCTTGTATTCTTGTTTGTTCGTCCATAGCGTCTCTACTTTCTTTTTTCATATCTATGAGTTTAGTTGGAACTGGTCCGTTTAAAGTGTCCCCATATCCTCCTAATACTTCTTTTACGATATTGTCTTTATTTATGGCTTTATCTAAGGCAAGTCGAACTTCTTTGTTTGCTAATACGGTGGATTGATTCTGATTAAAAAATACTGCAAAAACTCTTGGAAGAAGTGATGTGTTTATATTGAAAAGATTTGTTTGAATTTTTTGTATATTACTTTCTGAAATTCCACTCATTGATTCTATATCTCCTTTATTAAATGCCTCAACAAGATCCTTTTCGCTTGAAAAGAATTTTATAATTATTTTACTTATCAATGATTCATCTAGAGCGTACTTATTAAAAGGAGCAAGTTCATAGTATACAGGTGTGATAAGCATATTCTTCTTAACTATGTCCATCTTCTTTACCATGTATGGTCCAGAACCAATAGGTTCAACATTGTATTGACTCATTGTAAATTGGCTACTGGTGAAATTGTTCCAAATATGTTTTGGAAGTATACCCAATGTCATTGTTTCAAGAAAAGGTGCGTAAGGTTTTGCTAATATAAACTTGATTTCTTTGTCACTTATTTTTTCCATCTTTACTTCATATAGGCTTGGTCTTTTAGGACTCTTAAGATCTGGGTCCTGACTCTTTTTTACTGTAAATTCAATGTCATCTGTTGTGAGTTTTTGACCGTCGTGGAAATACAAAATGTCTTTTAATATAAAGTCATATTCTAAACCATCTGCAGATATTGTATATTCTTTTGCAAGATCGGGTATAAGGTCTCCATCTGATGTAGATTTCATGAGTCCAGAATAGATTAAAGATATGAGATCTTTGTCTGTGTCATAGACAGCAAGTAGGGGATTTATGAATCTTGGCGATCCCACAATACCTTCTGTAATTGTTCCACCTTTTGCTGGTACTGAAATTAGAAAGTTTTTGTTTGTTTGTGATAATAAAAATAAAGCAGATATAGTAAAGAGGGTTGCTAGTATATAGAAAATAGCTTTTTCTGTGGAACTAAAAGATGAAATGATTTTTTTTATCATCTCTGAGCCGGGCATTTCCCATTTTATATTGAAAAAATGTTTTATATTGTCTCTCACAAAATTAAAAAGCTACTTTGTAAAAAATTATTTATAATTAAAGAGGAGGATCTGTTCTTATTTAAGAAACAGCGCCAAAAGAGCAGAAGCTGCCAAAAGTACTCCTAAAACTATAGTTGAATTGAATGTGAATTTCTCAAAACCTCTTCTTGTGTGGTATGCGTTATTCCAGTTATCACCACCGCCAAAGGATCCTCCAGCACCAGCTTCAGAACTCTGTAATAAAACAGCTATAACAATAAGCACGGATAATGTGAGCTGTATGTAAGGTAAAATATTAACTAGTGTTTCCATTGCTTTGCTATTATAGCAGAAAAAAATAGTAAAGCAAATGAATAGGGTATGTTTTTTTATCTGCCTTTATGATATAATAGGGAGACGGAAATTTAGTAATATTAATCCGTTTAATACAAACAAATGACAACTATTTATTTAATTTTAGGGGTTTTGGTGGTGCTTTTGGCCTGGGGTATTGTTTCTTATAATAGATTTGTATCTTTTATTAATAGAGCAAAAGAAGCTTGGTCAGACATAGATGTTCAACTTAAGAGAAGATATGACCTTATACCAAACTTGGTAAATTCAGTAAAAGGTTATGCAGCTCATGAGAGTGAGACATTTGATAGAGTTATACAAGCAAGAGCAGCAGCTATGGGTGCTCAGAATATTGCTGATAAGGGAAAAGCAGAGAATATGCTAACCTCATCTTTGAAATCCGTATTTGCAGTTGCAGAAGCTTATCCTGAATTGAAAGCTAATCAAAGCTTTTTGGCATTACAAACCGAATTATCTGATACAGAAAACAAGATTCAAGCAGCAAGAAGATTTTATAACGGTAATGTAAGAGATTTAAACATCGCAATTGAAGCTTTCCCAAGCAATCTTATTGCAAAAATATTTAATTTCGTAAAAATGGAGCTTTTCACTTTAGATGAAGAAGCTGCAAAGAAACCAGTTGAAGTAAAATTCTAATTTAAAACCCATTTCGCTCACAAGGGCGAAATGGGTTTTTAAAAAATATATGGCTACTTTATACACACAACAGGATAGTAATGTAAGAAAAACTTGGTTTTTGATGACCTTGTTTTTTATGATTGTTATAGGTCTTGGATATTTTATTAGCTATTATTATCAAAATTCATCAATACTTTATATTGCGATAATTTTTAGTTTGTTTATGAATGTTTTGAGTTATTGGTTTTCAGATAAGATTGTTTTGTCTATGTCAGGCGCCGTTCCTGCTGAACATGATAAATATACAGACCTATATCATATTGTAGAAAACCTCTCCATAACAGCTGGTCTTCCAATGCCAAAAATTTACATAATTACCGACCCATCACCAAATGCTTTTGCTACTGGGAGAGATAAAAATCATGCTGTTGTTGCCGTTACTACGGGATTGTTACAAATTTTAAATAAAACCGAACTTGAAGGGGTAATAGCTCACGAACTTTCTCATATTGGAAACAGAGACATATTGCTTTCAACTATTGTTGTTGTGCTTGTAGGATTTGTTTCAATTCTTGCAAATATTTTTATGAGAAGCGGTATGAGAGGAAAGAGTAGTGATGATAATAAAGGAGGAGGAATACTTATGATTGTGGGTTTAGTTTTTATAATACTTTCACCAATATTTGCTCGACTGATACAGTTTGCTATATCAAGGAAAAGAGAGTTTCTTGCTGATGCTTCTGGTGTCTTGCTTACTAGATATCCCGAAGGGCTTGCTTCTGCATTACAGAAAATTTCTTCAGTAAATATTCCTATGAAAAATCCAAACCAAGCTACCGCACATCTTTATATATCAAATCCATTCGGAGGTGCAGGTAACCCCAGTCAAATAAAAAAACAATTTGACGGGGCAAGGAAAATATCAAATCTTTTTAGTACTCATCCACCGGTAGAAGATAGAATAAAGGCTTTGATTGGAAGATAATTTTCGCATACATAATATTGACAACATATTTAAAATAGATAATATTAAAAATAGTTAGGTCTTTCCCAAAAAAGGAGGTATGTATGTCTAAGAATCGGTGTGGTCACAGAGGTAGGATTGCACGTCGGCAGAAGACGGGTCTCATGAATTGTCTTAAGTTTAAATGCAGTGTTACTGTTGTTGTTGGTGAAAATCAAAATAAATGTACCTATGATTTGTGTAAATTAGCGAAGAAAGAAATACCTCGAGTTGAAGAATAATTATCAATAGCCCATCCGTATATCGGGTGGGCTATTTCTATTATAAAAAAAGTATTCGTGACAACAGATATTTTTTACGGTAATATCTATCAAAGGATTTATGGAGGGTTCGCATAGCGGTCTAGTGCGCCACCTTGGAAAGGTGGTATGGGGGAAA
>CAZIID010000017.1:0-11231 GCA_964539415.1 uncultured Candidatus Saccharibacteria bacterium
GAGCTTAGCGAAGCAATCCATCTTAAATACTGGTTTGCTTCGTCATTTCATTCCTCGCAAAGACGAAGTAAAAAGATCGTAGACTTTTATCTATACAACTTTTACAAAAAATCTTTTTCCTTTTTGAATAATGTCCCCTGCTTTCAACTCTAGTTTATCATCTGTGACATCAACTTCATTTACTCGAACACCTTTTTGCTCAATATTTCTTCTAGCCTCACCTCTTGAAGGTGACATCTTTGCTTCAACTAGCACTGTTAGAATATCATATTTTGAAGGTTTAATGGTTTGGATATCAGTTGGCATTTCTTTCTGACTAAAAGTTTTTTGCCATTCATTCATTGCTTCCTCTGCTTTTTTATCCCCATAATAAATTCTCACTATTTCGTAAGCGAGTTTAAGTTTATGTTCTTTCTGATTAATACCACTCTGTAAATCCTGTTCAATCTTTTTTATTTCTTCCATTGGGACATCAGTACACAGTTCAAGGCCACCGGCTATCATTCCATCTGTCCAGCTCATTATTTTTCCAAACATTTGATTTTGGTCATCTAATAGCGACACCATATTACCCTCTGTTTTCCCCATTTTTTTTCCTGTTGTATCAGCAAGTAGTTTTGTTGTTAAAACAAACTTTTCTTTATTCTTTAGCTTTTTTAGTAAGTCTCTACCAACAAGCATATTAAAAGTTTGGTCGTTGCCACCAATCTCGCCGTCTACGTCCATTGCTACACTGTCAAAACCTTGCATCATTGGATACATAAACTCATTGAGATAAATGTCTTTATCGTTTGTTATTCGATCTTGGAACATTGAACGTTTAATTGTCTGGGCATACGTCAAATTTGATGCGAGTTCGAGTAGTTCTTGAAAAGAAAGTTTACCCAACCACTTGGAATTATATTTTAGTTCTGCTCCACCCCAACCAAAATCAAGAAAAGTTGAAGCTTGTTTTTTGTATAGTTTACAATTGTTTAATACTTGCGCTCTTGTGAGGGGTTTTCTAGCAGCACCCTTGTCGGTCGGATCTCCAATCATTGCTGTAAAATCTCCAATTAGTAAAATCGCCTGATGTCCGAGTTTTTGAAACTCCCCGAGTTTTTTTATAGGAATACAATGACCTATATGAAGAGTTGGACCAGTTGGGTCTATACCCATATACATAGTTAGCTTTTTACCACTTAGTAACTGTTTCTTTAAAAATTCTTTGTTTGGATAGACATTTTCAATACCTCGAGTTAAAAACTCTTCTATAGCTTTTTCATCTGTAATAATTTTTGACATAACAAAATAATATCAGAAACTAACAAATATTAAAAGAGCCCGCTTGAGGCGGACCCTTTCTTAATTATTTAACCACATCCAACTCCACAAAGAATTTTGAGCCGTGGCCACGCCCTGCAGATTCGGCCCAGATTTTTCCATTATGATTTTCAACTATTTTTTTAACGATATAAAGTCCATAACCAGTACTATTTACATTTATTCTAACAGAATCATCTCCTCGTCCACCTTCGGTAAATAACTTATCTTTGTCACTATCGGTCAAGCCAACTCCAGAATCTTCAGTTTTAAATAAAGCAACTTCCTTATTGTTTATTTTTTCCTTTTTAAAAGAAACTTTTATAAAACCTTTTTGTGTATACTTGATTGAATTATCTATAAGGTTTCTTATTACTTGAGACATTTGCTTTTCATCGGCATTGACCATAATAGGCTCAGTACTAATATCAGTAATTAATTCAATTCCTTTTGCTTCTATTTCCATCTTGTATGCATCAGATGCTTTCTTTACTATTTGAGACAGATCAACGTTTTTCATTTCATATGTTGTTGTACCTTTTTTTAGATTTGATGCTCCAAGAATGTTTTGAATCATAGACACAGCATTGTCATCAGATTTCAAGCCTTCAGTGGCAACTTCTTTAAGAATTGGAGTTGTTTGCCCGAAATCTTCTTCAATAATACCTGCAAAAATCATTTTACTCTTTGTAAAGAAGCCTTTTAGTTGATGAGATATGAAGTGAATAAGTGATTGTTGATTGGTATTTGCGACTTCTAGTTCCTCTTTTAATTCAATTTCTTTTTTGACACTTCGGACGATAGTATATCCCATACCACCAGCTAGTATTAAAGTAATTGCAGTTAAAATCTTGTTAATGTTGTTTTGAATAAAGAAGAATTGTGAACCAATTAAAATTACTAAGCCCCAAACAAGAGCTTGAGTAGCGATGAGTTTAATATCAAAGGCTTTAAATCGGACAATTAGATAAGCGAGAAAGGCCATAAAGATGGTCATACCAAATAGACCGTATTGTTCAAGCTCAAAATTATCAATAAGACTAGCAAAGTATCCTGTAGTAAAGAAGGACAAAAGAAACAAGGAAATACCAACTCCAAGTAAAGCAATTTGTTTTTTATCTTCTGTTTTTTTTTCTTTAACAAATTTAACGGTGGAAAAAATAATGATCCAAACAAAAGACAATAGACCAATAAAATAATAGTAATTAGTATATAAAGAATTTTCTATTGCTTCACAGTTAGGAATATCAAACGCTACAAGACCGTTACCAATAAAAATAACAATTGGCATAAGAAGTAATAAACAAACAATTTTCAATTTAAAAGCTACATCTTTTTTGTTTATGAAGACGTAAGTAAAATAAAGACAAGATAGAAAAAGCAATGCACTTAAAATACCAAATAAGGACCATGTATAGTATATAATCGTTGAATCTATATTTGTCCATGCTATTAAACTAATTAAATTTAATAGCGAAAATGTTGCTGTTATGAAAAGTAAAATCCTTGAAATTAATGTTCTATTACTAAAGTAAACATAAAACCCAATAATCAGTGAAATGATTAATGTTGGAATGTGGGAGTAATATAGTAATTGTGGTACTGTATTCGAAAAAAGAAAGAAAGTTGGTGCTGGTATATCTAAACAAATCATATTTTTTTATTAATTTTATCTTGTAAAAAAAGTTGAAAATAACCCCTATATTTATTTCTTAATTCTTGTATCTCCCAATCATTACTTGTCACCACTCCTCTGCAATTATTTTCATTACACATACATTTGAATGAGTAGAAATCAATTTCAGATTTAGAAAATAAACACATAGCGTAATCAAAAGTAATTTGTTCATCTTTTTTTATATCTCTCATAGAAACAAGAAATATCTGCCCGTTTATACCACAATTAGGATTACAAGAATGGTTGATAAAATCCGTAGGTTCATCGTGGTCAAGACTAGTTAAAGTTAAGCCGTCGTCTATCTGTATTCCAGAATCTTTAATTTCTTCATACACCTTAACTATGTATCCACCAAAGATTGCAACTTTTTCTCCTCTTTCAATATCATCGATAGCAAAAACACCTTTACCGTATTTCTCAGTATTCCTAACCTCTAATTTTGGGTTCATCCACGAAAATATTCTGCTAGGCTTTTCATCTGACATAATTACCAATGATTATACACCTCAAAAAATCTAGAGCAAATTTTTATAAGATTACGCGAAAAAGTGTGGCGGTGCAGGAAAATCCCAACCCCATTTTAATCCCAGTTCGGATAACCGTGGATGTTTATAATGTTCGGACATATATCCAAAAGTCAGTGGCATTAATTTCTCTGACATAACTCTTAAAACACGAAGATTACAAGGTAAGACATCTTTTTTGTTTAAATCTATAACAATAGGATCAACTTTTTTAATGAGACTTTCTTTAGAAAAATAATATTTCTTTATGTTCTTTATCTTTCCACTTAAAAGCCATTTAATATTTGGATTTTTATTAATATGCGTTTGAGCATAGAAATCTGCATGATCTGTACTCGAAGAAACACCGTTCATAATAATCCTATCTCTTTTTACTGTCCTCCATGAGTGAAGCATAAATTCTGCTTCGTTCAAAGCTTTTAAGATGGCCTCTTGAATGTTCGGATTAGCGGAACAACCTGAAACAAAGTATGGGAATGAATCTCCTGTTATTACACATAGAACAACTGGAATTGTCTCCAAGGTTATATCTAACAATTTAACTTCTCTTCCCAATTTGTTTAAATAATTAATTCGATATTTTATATCCTCAGAAAGTGTTTTTTGGTTTATACCATCTGGAATACGCTTTGCATACCAAGTTACAGCAATTGCATCTCTCTCTATTAGTTCATAGAGGGCATTATTAAAAGCTCTTTCATAGTCTTTATGAGCAGAGACTCCCGTAGAATTTGCTTTGTATGATATCGGAGTTTTTAAATCTTTTTCTTGTACTGGATAATATACCTGTTCTACTGGGATGTATACTTTTTCTTTAGAAATATATTTTAGCCCCTCTACCCAAGAAATAACCGAATCTGTAATACGTCTAGTTAGGTTCATCTTGTTAAGATATTTTTTGCTCTGCGGAGCATTTTTACTTATATCAAAAATTTTACCTTGTAATTTTCTTTCAGAAGTTTTTTTATCAATTCGCCAAAAACCAGAAATATATCTTTCATATGCCTCAGCCAAAGCTTTAATTTTTGCTTCAGCTAAACAGGTTCCCAGTCCGAAAGAATTTCCTGTTTTAATTTTTTTATAATTATTGTAAGGATCAGCAATCATATATTTTACTGAAGCAGCATAGTATGGCATTACATATGATTTATAATGAAAAACTGTGGTGGATATATTCATTATTGGTTTTCCTACTCCAATGAGGTTGTTCCTCAATCTCCATTCTTCATCGACAAAATCTTCCTTGAACTCATCTTTATTAAAATTAGTATTTTTCACACCAACAACAAAAGTAATATTTACAGTTTCACTAGGAAGTGTTAAACCCAAATACTCTGCCAGCTCTTGATCGTTGTATCCTCCATATTCAACAATCCCCAAATTAGTTTCTGCAGCATAGAGATATGCATTTTGGGCAATATGCCCAGCCTCTAAAAGTAAATATCTATATCCGCGATTTGAATATTTATAGGTTGTTTTTTTTGAATCAGACACTACACAAATAAGTGCACTGGAATTTATTGCCATAGTAGCGGAATCAATGAGCATTGATATTTTTTGAGTTGAAACTATATTGTCATTATTAAGTAGTACAATCGAATTTAAGTGTGGCGAGTATCTATATATTCCTTTCTTTAAATTACCTATTTTTTTTAATAAACAAGCATATATTCTAAGTTGGTATAAACCACCCGCTGAAGCCACTGATTTTACTCCATCTAAAGAATACATTGATTGCAATAGACCACTGAAATCTTTTTTTGTTATTGGTCTATCTAAAAATGAGCGACAGGTTTTTCTTTTTTTAATTAAATCATAAAGAATACCCCGTGTTTGTTTAAGGGGGAAGTTCTTGCCAATAATAGGGAGATTCTTAGTTTTTTTTATTCTGTCTATGTCTTCCGAAGTAAAATTATGTGCTACCGTAGAAGGATACTTTGAATAGTCATTAAAAATTTTATAATATTCGCGAGAGTCAACAATTAATTGATTTTTTGAAAGAACGTTAATTAATTTATTAAAAACAAGATTATTGATATTTGGTAATAATTCCCTAATTTCAGTTAAGGTATTGTGGCCGTTACACAGGAACATTAAATCTGAAATTTCATTTGCAAATGAGGATATTTTTATGGTGTCATTTAAACCAACGAAAGATATACCGTTCTTAACTTTTTTTCCAAAAGCAACAGCAAGCGGTCTATACTCATCAATTCTTTCAGATGTCATTTTTTGTTATCTTTTTAAAAAGTAGACTGTTTCTAAAGGTATTTCTTTTTCAATGCACTCACGCAGGACCTTAACGTGTTTTTTGTTTATTTCTCTGTTGGGGTTAAAGGGTAAAATTTCCTTTCCTTTTTCTGGCACCATAATTCCAATAATATAAAAATCATCACCTATAGAAAAGGTACTAATGTTTTCTTCTTCACAGTTCTCTTCTTTTATTGATTCAAGTGCTTCTTTTAAATTATCTGTAATAGATACTCCCCACTGTTTAAGAGTTTCTATTTTATCTTTCTTTATTTTATATATATTTAGATTCATAAAAATCTAACAAAAAACAACTTTACCAATTTGAATAAAGAACATTTAAAATCAACATTAGAAAAATACTTATTTGAGCTAATTTCAGTCATCACACGAACTAGAACAGTTTGTGCTTAAGGCCACTTTCATTTCCTCAGCGTCGTAAGATTCTTTTGTAACGATGATATCTTTTTCTTCTTTCTTCATATTTTTTATTGATAATAATTATTATTAAACAAAATAACGACTTTTATACTATATATGTTACACCTTTACTTTGTTGTGTCAATACCATTACTTAAGTCACACTACGCAAAAAAATCCACCACCATATTTATTAGTATCTTTTACCTCCAATCCAGGATTCATCCATGAAAACATTCTTTTTGGTTTTTTCTCTGACATATTACTAATGATTATACACCTCAAAAAACCTTGAGCAAATATTATTATGACTGGTGAGGTTGTTGATATTGTATTTGTTAATATAGTGATTATGCACGTGCATTACCACAAACGCTTGACTTATTTATTTATGTGCTCTAAAATATCAATAGAAAGGAGGTGAACACAATGAACGAAGATACCAGAACCGAAGAACTTGGAACCGAGGCGATTGCCGGGGCACTGGAAAGATTGGATTGTTCCAGTGAGCAGTTTCGAGACCACACCCAAGGCAATTACGGCGCGTGGGACAATGCTTGATGCATTTCCCTTTTGTTGGGCTTCCTGTATGATTATCATTCAGGAAGCCCTTTTTATTTATTTCAATACAATGTCAAAAGAATTAAATTTTAATTTGATGGTTGACGAAGATAAAACTGATTTAAAAATCAGTCAGTTTCCCTATGTTTTTGAACTGTACAATAAGGGCAAAACTCAACAGCTAACTTTTTTTGGGACAGAACATAGCAGTGATGTAAATAATAAACAGTGGAAAATTTTGGAGAGAGATTGGCGAAAATTTGTGGATAATACACAAGTTGAAAAAAGAGTTGTTTTTTTGGAGGGTAGTCCTCGTGTGTTTAGTTTTGAAAAATATTTAGATAATAATGAAAAAATCACTGGTCTAGAAGTAGTACAAAAATATGGAGAATTTGGGGCTTGGTCCTATTTTTCCCAAGATGATCAAAAGGAAGTAATTTTCGTTGATCCGAAGTTTAATGATGAAGCGGAGTATTTATTGAGACGATTTGATAAGACTGCCGTGTCTTATTATTTTTTTGCAAGATATTTTGGATCTTATATCAACAAACAAAACATTACATTTGATGAAGCTTTAAAACAAGCAGTCATCACTACTCATAATAAAACACATTCATCTTTTTCTGGTAGTGTTGAGGATTATAAAAAAATTCACCAACAATTTTTTAATCACAAACTAGATGAGGGTCAAATTGAAGTTGTCCGCAAGGCTTCATGGCCTACTAGATACGATTGTCAAAGTAATGAAGTGGCACGACAATCTACTGTGTTTAGAAATATATATATATTAAAACAAATAAAAAAATACTGGGAGCAAGGTAAAAATGTTTTCATTCTGTTTGGTGCAGGACACGCTGTAGCACAAAAACCTGTTCTGTGCGATTTTATTGAAAACCAATAGAAAGTAATTTCTACAAATATGTAACTTGCTGTTATCAATATTTTATTGTACACTATTATTAGTTAAAAGTAATATGTTCTTTGTCACTAAACCCTAGAAATATAAAGGAGGTTGTTATGAACAAAACGCCGATAATTAAGGTTGTTGGTACAGCGTGCAATTTGCGATGTGATTACTGCTTTTTTTTAGAGCACAGTCAAAAGAAAGTAATCTCGTTGGAGTTACTAGAAAGTTTTTTCGAGCAGTATTTTCAAATGTTTTCGGGTGAAATTAATTTTGTCTGGCACGGTGGTGAACCGTTGTTGGCAGGAATTGATTTTTATCAAATTGCTATTAGTTTGCAACGCCACTTTAAAAAAAATGGAGATAAAATTCGGAATTCCATTCAAACTAATGCCACTTTGATCACTGAAAATTGGTGTGAGTTTTTCAAAGAGCACAAGTTTGCAGTTGGTGTCAGTCTCGATGGAACGGAGATTTCACATAATCGCCATCGTAAATTTGTTGATGGACATGGTTCATTCCAAGCAACTATGGCGGGAATTCAAAAGTTGCAAGATCACCAAATTAAATTTGGGATTATTGCTACTGTAACCAAATCTAGTTTAGAAAATCTGGAACATGATTTGGAATTTTTTGTCAGAGAAACCAAATTAGATCGTTTAGCATTTAATTTGTTTGCTGATGATTCTACAGGTAATCAGCAACTGACTGATGAAAATATTTCTTCAGTCGAAGCGGAATTTTTCTATCAAACAATCATGCGGTTTTGGTTGAAAGAAAATAACCGCAAACTGTCTATTAGAGAAATTGACAATTGCTTGGCTGGAGTAGTTGGTAAATGGCCAAAGAATTGTTCGTTCAATGGATCGTGTACTGATTATTTTTCACTAAACATTGATGGTGAGGTTTACCCGTGTGAACGATTGTCGTTTAATGGTAGTGGCTTGCTTGGTGATTTACGAAGTCAGACGTTAGTCGAGATTTTAACCAGCAAACAATTTGATCAACATTGTCAGCGAAGTGCAGAACGTTCAGTGGCTTGTGAAAAGTGTTCTAACAGTAAATTTTGTAATAACGGTTGCACGGCACTAAGGAATAAGGATGGCATTTTTCGCTATTGTTCAGCACGACAATTAGCTTACCAGAAATTGTCAGCATTGATTCAAAAATTAGATAAGAAATAGTCTAGACAGTTGTTTAACAACGCCAGTTGATCCTTAAGGATCAACTGGCTTTTTTTATACTACTGTAAGTTATTTTTTAACACTTTAATTATAATATTTGTAACTTTCTCTCCTTTACCAACATCCTAACAAAATATTCTCATCGTCTTTATACAAATAGAGTGAAATTACTATACGTTTTTTTTATTAGAAAACTTATTCGTGTATTTACAATAATCATTCCAATCTATCTTACATTCTTCAGCAAGTAGTCGTTCTATCTTCTCTGAAAACATATGCTCTGTGTGGTATGGAGCATGAATATCTTCTCCAGGTTCTGTATCATCACCTTCAATTCTTTTCGCTTCGTATTCAACATCAAACTTTGTGATTTCTTCATCTGTTATTCCCCTGTTTTCACACAAAAATTGCTCAACCATTTCGTGTATCGCTACAAGGAATTCATATTCTCTTCTACTCATATTGGAAACTTTTATTTCATCTATACCGTCCTTCTTGTAATAGTCACCGATAGTGTCATATCTTTGTTCGCTATCGGGGATTGTTTTTATATTTATATTTAACATACTGACATTATATCATTATTGAGTGTATTAAAGACAATTTGATATCTTTTAATTGTGAGATTCATAAAAATGTTATTATATAATACTTGATTTATTTATCTTCTTTGGCTATTTTTAAAATTTTAGCAACAAACTCGCTTTTATCACTTAAATAACTTCCTTTTCCCGTGGGATCATCTTTCAATAACTTTCTTTTTAATTTTTGATATTCATCTCGAAAATCTGGATGTTTTCTTAAATAATCTCTGAATAAAATTTGTCTCTCCCAAAAACTGCCTTTGTCCTTATAGGCAATGGAAAGATGAAACTCCGTTGGATTACCTTTTCTGAAAAAGTGTCGTTCTCCACTAGAATTTAACTTATCATATTGATAACCTAATTTTTCAACTAATCCAATAAAAATGTCTCCATCTTCTCTTTTTTCTATTAGGACAGCAATATCAATAATCGGCTTTGATGAAAGCCCTGATATTGAAGTACTGCCTATATGTTCAATTGCAATAGCCTTACCATTAAATATCTTTAACAAATTATTTTTTTCTACCTCAAACTTATCTTCCCATGACGATTCATAAGACGATAAAATTGTGTGTGATAAATCATTCATATTTAGCATACAGGTATTATATCATTTTTAAATAAAAGAAAACCGCCTTTCTGGATTACTCCATAAGGCGGTGATTGTTTCGTAACTTTAGACGGTAAGTAGGATTCCTCCCACAACCATCACAACTATACCAATGGCCTTGAAGACCATTTCTTTACGACTGAAGTCTTCCTTCAATTTAGGAAAACGACGCATAAAGAGGAGGACACCAATCAGAACGAACAGTGGTTGAGTGCAGAATGCAGCTTGAGCCACGGCAATCGGCATAACGAGCTTAGCCGCGTCCATGAGACCATCCCCCGAAGAGAATGCGATTTCTGAACCTGCCAGAGTACCCATTTTTGCGCGAATACTAGGAACAAAGCTTCGACGGACACTCGGCCAAAACAGCGCCAAAAGTCCGAAGAATGCTTTTCCACACCAATCTGCAAAAATCGTTTCTGATGTTGCGTGTCCTCGACCAAATTCTCCAAAAATTACATCGTTTACTGCAACTAGTGCTGATGACAGAATCATCAGCATGGCAAGCTTACCAGTTATCACACCTTTCTTCAAAGAAAGCACGGTGCCTCCAATGACGAGAGTTATGATACCTGCCAGTTGCTGACTCGTCGGCAATTCACCGATAATCAGATTTGCAACAACGATACCAAAAATTGGAATAATTTGGTAAAAAGGAATGACACGTGATGTTTCCTCAGTCTTCAAACACTTGAAATATAGCCATATCGCTATGACATATATCACACCGTTGAAGAAAAGAGGGCCAAACACCGCAAGATCGATTCCGTAGTTCGGGATAACCCAAACTCCGATAAGCACCGCCATCAGCAGATTGAAAAACCCACCAATTGCAGTCAAAGTCGGAATACTGGATTCTTCATCATCTCCGCTGACCAATCCACGATCAAGCAGATTGGCCATAGCACAGAGTGCCGAAGCCATCAAAGCGAGCCACAGAAAATTCATTTTATCCTCCTAAAGTTGTTTTGTTGACAAATAACAAAAGCTGGAATACCCAGCTCTTAATCTCTTCTACTATTATAGCAAATTAAAATCTAAAAGTCAATATGTGACAATTCTTTATATTTATAGCCATTTTTATACCAAACTTTGATTTTTATATTAAATAGAGCTAATATATTCATATATATGAAAATACTGTTTATTTCAACAGATTGTATAGCTTTAGGACTTGCTCATAAACTCAAAAAAGAAGGTAATGAAGTAAAACT
>CAZIID010000018.1:0-10290 GCA_964539415.1 uncultured Candidatus Saccharibacteria bacterium
AATATTGGTAAAAATAATGATGATAAGCCAGAGCCAGATAACGAAGATTAATTTTAAAGGGGGTTGCTTTTAAAGGTTTTTTTTGGTAGACTGCATTCACTTATGTTAGAACAAAAGAATATACAAAATAATGAAATTATAGAGGCGATGTTCAAGGCAGGGGCTCATTTTGGTTATTCAAAATCAAGAAGACACCCTTCTACAGCTTCTTATGTTTTTGGAGTAAAAAATAAGACAGAAATAATAGATTTAGAAAAAACTTCTGAACTTTTAAATAAAGCAATAGAATTTGTAACTAGTTTAGCAAAGGACAATAAGAAAATCCTTTTTATCGGAGGTAAGAGTGAAGCAAAAAATGCTATTAAAAATGGGGCTATGATAATAGATATGCCTTATGTTTCCGGAAGATGGATTGGTGGTACTTTAACAAACGCTCCAGAAATAAAGAAAAGAGTAGCAAGATTTGAAGATCTAACTTCTCAGAAAGAAAAAGGTGAATTGTCAAAATACACTAAGAAAGAAAGATTACTTATAGACAGACTTATTGTTAATCTAGAAGAAATGTTTGGAGGTGTTATAGGAATGAAGGAAAGTCCAAAAGCATTATTTGTAATAGATCCTAAGAAAGAAATAATTGCAGTTACTGAAGCTAAAAAAATGGGTATACCAGTAATAGCACTACTTAATACAGATTGTAATATAAAAGATATAGACTATCCTATAATAGCTAACGATTCATCAGTTTCAAGTATTTCATTTTTTGTAGATTCAATTGTAAAAGCTTATAAAGCTGGTAAAACTCCTATCAAATAAAATTTGTAAACTTATTAGTTCTTTAATTAATTTATATATATCATATGGAGATAACAACAGAACAAGTAAAAGAATTAAGAGATAAAACTGGCATTTCTGTGATGCAGTGTAGAAAGGCTCTTGAAGATTCAAACGGTGATACTGAAAAAGCTCTTACATTACTTAAAAAGAAAGGTGCGGATATAGCTTCAAAAAAAGCAGATAGAGTTTTGAAGGCTGGAAGAATCGCTGGATACGTTCATGGTGTAGGAACAGTTGGGGCAATGGTAGAAATTTCTTCTGAGACTGATTTCGTGTCAAAACACGAAGATTTTGCCAAACTTTCTTATGATATCGCTATGCAGATAGCAGCTACAAAACCTGAATACTTAAAAAGAGAAGATGTTCCACAAGAAGAAAAGGATAAACTCGCTGAAGCATTCAAAGGGGAGCTTGAAGGTAAACCAGAAGCAATAAAAGAGAAAATTCTACAAGGTAAAATGGATTCTTATTTTAAAGAGAAGGTTTTACTTGAACAGGAATTTATTAAAGATCCTAATTTTACTATACAAGGTCTTATAGAAGCTGCTATACAAAAATTTGGAGAAAAAATAGAAATAGCTAGATTTGTGAGATTTGGAGTGTCGGGTAAATAAAATGTCTTTCATAGTATTTTACATATCTTTCTTCTGTCTAATCTGCTTTCTAGGATTAAAGATCTTTGAGTATAAGACTGGAAAAAAGACCTATATATCAAGTTTTGGTAAGGAGACTGATAAAATAGTCAGCCATTTTTGGCTGTTAGTAAAAAGTTTTTTGAAAAGTTTAAGCTTTAAAAATACAGCAAAAGTTTTTGATTGGTTGTGGGAGAATACAGTTATCTTTGTCTGGGCATTAAAGAGGAGATTTGATAGTAGACAACCAAAATTTTTCGTTCAGCAAAATCAATTTGATCCAAAAGGTAAAGGTAGAGCATCTTTCTTTTGGAGAAATGTCTCAGAATATAAAAAAGGATTAAAGGGAAATAATTTGTAATTTTATCTTTTTTTTGCTATATTTCTTTAGGTAGACGTATTAAGTTTTAGGCCACCTTAGCTCAGTTGGTAGAGCAATTGTTTTGTAAACAATAGGTCCCCAGTTCAAGCCTGGGAGGTGGCTCACGAGCAAAGCGAGATGAGACAACTCAGCAAGCAAACTGCTTTGCTTGCGCCAGGTCTTGAAAGGAGTTTCTATATTTTAATATTAAAATAGAAACTCACCTGGCTAAGTAGTAGCCAAGCCTGGGAGGTGGCTCCAGATTAATTTAGATGAGCAAATAATATTTGCTCATTATTCATATGGAATTCAAAGATACAAAATATTTTAGAGTAGGGCGTGCAGATGAACTCACTGGTAGTGATAGAATAATTTATAGATTACTTGAGATTTTCCCAGGTTTTTTGACTTGGCTTACAATTTTCTTGATGTTCTTTTGTTCTTTTTATTTTCCATTCCAAACATCTGTCTTTATATTACTTTTTGATATCTACTGGTTATTAAAGACTTTATACCTATCAATTTATCTTTATCAGAGCTGGTCAAAAACAAAGCATAATCTTTCTCTAGATTGGAACTTAAGACTTTCTCTTTTAAAATATGATCATTTATATCAAATGGTAATGTTGCCATTTTATAAAGAACCGTTTGAAGTCGTTGAAAAAAGTTTAGATTCTCTTTTGACAACAAATTGGGATAAGAAGAAAATGATTGTTGTTCTAGCTTCTGAAGAAAAAGATGGTAAACACGGAGAGACTATTTGTGCAATGGCTAGAGAAAAATATGCAGATAAATTTGCTCATTTCTTTTGTACAACTCATCCCGCAAATGTTTTTGGAGAAATAGCTGGAAAAGGTTCAAATATTGCTTACAGTGCAGAACTCGTTGGAAAAGAAATTTTAAATAAAAATTCAATAAAATTTGAAGATGTTTTAATTTCTGCTTTTGATATAGATACGGTGGTGGAGAAGGATTATTTTAATTGTCTGACCTGGAACTTTTTGACTGTGGAAGATAGATTCAGATCCTCATTCCAACCTATACCGATTTTTAATAATAATTTTTGGTCTACGCCAGCCTTTTCAAAAATAATGAGTGCAACTAGTTCATTTTGGCAGATGATTCAGCAGGAAAGACCTGATAAAATAGATACTTTTTCATCTCACTCGATGTCTTTCAAAACTCTCGATGAAATAAAATATTGGCAGAAAAATATGGTATCTGAGGATTCTAGAATATTCTGGAACGCTTTTTTGGCTTTTGATGGTAATTACAAAACAGTGCCAATGTTTTATCCTGTCTTTATGGATGCCAATCTTGCAGAAACATTTTGGCAGACAGCAAAAAATGTTTATAAACAGCAAAGAAGATGGGCATGGGGTGTTGAGAATCTTCCTTATATGTATTTTGGTTTTATAAAAAATAAAAATATTTCAATTTTTAAAAAAGTTTTTCATACATTGGTTTCTTTGGAAAAAGCATGGTCTAGAACAACTAATTCCTTAATGATATTATTTTTGGGTTGGCTACCAGTTTTGATTGGAGGTAAAGAATTTAATTCACATTTGATATCATACAACCTTCCTGTGGTTTCAAGAGTCTTAATGACCATCGTGATGCTCGGTTTGGTTTTGTCTGTATATATATCTTTTGGTTTTATTCCAAAAAGAGAGGGTAAAAAAGATATTTTGGCTAAGATCGTATTTGCGTTACAATGGTTACTTACCCCTGTTCTTCTTATTGTTTTTGGAAGTATTCCAGCCATAGATTCTCAGACGAGGCTTATGTTTGGTAAATACATGGGTTTTTGGGTTACGCCTAAGAATATAATAAAAAAATAATGAATAAACAAAGAAAAATTAGATTTGTAATTTTTGGTTTACTTTTTTTAATCATATCTCCTTTTATATTGATGTATGCTTTTGGTAATGTTTTTAGTGACGGAAATATATTTAAAACTGGAGGAATCTACGTGATAACTTCTGAGCCTGATTGTGAAATATATCTTGATGGTAAGCTAAAGAAAACCTCAAATTTTTTCCAAAGGAGTTTTTTGATTAAAAATTTAAGTGCAAAAAAATATTCAATCTACGTAAAGAAAGCGGGATTAAATTCTTGGTCAAAAGAGGTTTCTGTTTTTGATAGCCTAGTTACTGAGGTTACACCTTTTATGATTCCTGAAAAAGTAGAATTAAGAGAAATAACAAAAACAGTAGATTCAGTTGTCTCTGTAGGAACAACCACAAGCACAAGTACAAAAAAGAATGTAGAGTATCAGGATGTATTAAAACTATTTAATACTAAAGATATATCAACAAATATAAAACAAAAAACAATAGCGACTACTTCAGTTTCTAGTATAGAGTTTGGAACAGTAGAAAATCCACTTTTGTATAGGAATATTGGTATATGGAAAGATGGAAACAAGGTTTACGCAAGCTGGCTTGGTAAAATAGATTCTATTGTTGATGACTTTTGTGATGGAGGGAAATGCAATCCTATGATTGAAGTTTTTGATTTTCAAAAAAGTATTAAAAAATTAGATTTTTTCTTGGGAGACAGACAGGCAGTAATCGCATTGTCAGATAATTGTATATCTGCAGTAGAAATACAAATAAATAAAGAAAAGAAAGCACAAAAAATATATTGTGGTGAAAAGGTAGATATGTTTTTGGCTAATAATAGCTATTTGTATATAAAAGACGGTGAATTTCTATTCGAGGCTATACTTTAAATATTCTGAATATTTAAGTTTGAAATAAGCTTTTTTTTCTGTATAATCATATTATATGGAAGAGAACAGAAAGGAAAAAATAATAAATCCTATAACTGATGTTATTCTAAGAATGACTAAGATTTTTACTGAACTAGGTTTTTCAATTGTTGAGGGTCCAGAGTTAGAAAATGAAAAATATAATTTTGATATGTTAAATGTTCCTAAGGATCATCCTGCAAGAGATATGCAAGATACTTTTTGGCTAAAAGATGCTTCAAAAGATGGTTCTCCACTCTTAATGAGAACTCAAACTAGTGCTATTCAAGCAAGATTTATGGAAAAAAATAAACCTCCATTTAAAATTGTTTGTCCAGGAAAAACTTATAGAAAAGAAGCGACTGATGCGGGTCATGAACTGATGTTCCAACAAATAGAGGGTCTATATGTTGATAAAGAAGTATCTCTCACAACACTTAAAACTGTTTTAAATAAATTCTTTGATAAATTCTTTGAGAAAAATGTTGAGGTTAGATTTCGCTCTAGTTATTTTCCTTTTGTTGAGCCGGGAGCAGAGATAGATATTTCTTGTTTTAAGTGCGATGGTAATAAAAATCCACCAAAAATTGGCAACTGTCCTGTATGTAAAGGTTCTGGTTGGGTAGAAGTTATGGGAGCAGGAGTGGTTCATCCAAAAGTTTTAAATGATGCTGGTATAAATCCAAATGAGTGGAAAGGTTTTGCTTTTGGTGGGGGAATAGAAAGAATGGCAATGCTTAAATACGGTATCGATGATATCAGATTATTTTATTCTGGAGACTTAAGATTGATTAATCAATTCAGGACAAAAAAACAATGAATTTCAAAGCATCCTATAAATGGCTAAATGATTACTATGATGGCAAGTTACCAAAACTTGAAGATTTTTCACGTATTTTAACAATGAATTCTTCTGAAGTTGATGGGGTAGAAGAGAATGGAGATGACTATTTGCTTGATATAAAAGTTTTGCCAAGTCTTGCTCATAGCTGTCTGTGTCACCGAGGTATAGCGAGAGAGTTTGGTGCACTATCAGGAAATAAACCTAAAAAGTATTCTAGAGATTTATCTGAATTTAAAATATCAAAGACTTCAAAAGAACTTTCTATAAAAATAAGTGATGAAAAACTTTGTAGAAGATATATCGGTAGGTTAGTAGAAAATATAAAGATTGGACCTTCGCCTCTTTGGCTTAAAGAAAAAATGGAGTCTGTAGGACAGAGATCAATAAATAATGTTGTTGATGCAACAAATTTTGTAATGCTTGAAATCGGACAGCCAATGCATGCTTTTGATGCAGACAAACTTAAGTCACTTTCTATAGATATTAAAAAGGCCATAAAGGGCGATTATCTTAAAACTCTTGATGGTAAGGATGTTGAATTGGATACGGATACTCTTCTTATAACAAGTGATAATGTGCCTTTAGCTATCGCGGGGATAAAAGGTGGAGTATATGCAGAAGTAGATGGCAATACAAAAAATATCATCTTAGAGTCTGCAAACTTTGAACCAGTAAATATCAGAAAAACATCACAAAGAATAAATATAAAAACAGACGCCTCAAAAAGATATGAAAATGAAATAACACCAGAACTCACATATGAGGCTATGGATGTTTTGACTAAAGTCATAAATGAAGTCGCTAATACTAGTGATATAAAAATTGGTGAAATGGTAGATGTGTATCCAAGAAAAGCAAATAAATACAAAGTTGGTATTTCTACTTCAGAGGCTATTTCAGTCATTGGTATATCTTTTAAAGATAAAGATTTGGAAAATGTTTTTGAAAGAATAAATTTTCAATATGAAAAAGTTTTGCCCATAGATAAAGTCGTAGAGGAAGCAAAAAAACTTATTGGTGTTCCATATAAGCTCGGAGCTAGTGTGAGTTATGATGCACCAAGATTTTTTGATTGTTCAAGTTTTACAAGTTATGTTTACACTCTTGCAGGTGTTCAGATACCAAGAATTTCAATAGATCAGTATGTTTGGAGTAAAAAGATTTCTGAGAAAGATATTAAAGCTGGGGATTTGATATTTATAAATACAAGAGAAGGAAAAATAAGATATGAGTCTGTTGAGTTTGTTTCTGGTACAAAAGTAGAACAAGGTATTGATCATACAGTTTTGTATATTGGTGATGGAAAAATTATCCACGCTTCTAGTAAAAAAGGTGCTGTTTCTGAAGATAGTCTTGAGTCTTTCAAAGATTATATTGTTGGTTTTGGAAGGATTGTAGAAAATGATGAAAGATACGTAGTAACTGTTCCAGATGAAAGATTGGATATTAGAATTAAAGAAGACCTAGCCGAAGAAATAGGAAGAATCTATGGTTATGATAAATTGAAAGATATTGAATTACCAAAGACTGATGTTCCACTTAAGATTAATAAGAGTTTTTATTATTCAAATAAGGTTAGAGAGATAATGGGGGATCTGGGTTTTTCTGAAGTTAATACATACACTTTTGTAGACAAGGGTGATCTTGAACTTGAAAATCCTATGTCACCAGACAAGAAATATCTTAGAAAAAATTTAACAGATAGTATTAAGAATGCTCTTGAACTAAATGCTAGATACAGTGAGCTTATAGAAATGCCTCAGATAAAAATATTTGAGTTAAGTCATGTATTTGATAAGACAGGAGAACATTCTAGATTTGTTATTGGGGTCAAAACACCTCTTGGAGTAAAGGGAATGGAAAAAGAAACACAAGTCCTAAAAAACGTTTTGGAAAAATTGAAAGAAGAGCTAAATTTTGAATTTAAAAAAATAAATAAGGATGAAAATATCTTCGAATTTGATTTTACTGAAATTATAAAAGATCTTCCTGAACCAATTTTTTATGATTACAATATTCCTTTGGCTGATAATGATTTGAGGTTTAAAAAGATTTCTAATTATCCTTTTATGATAAGAGACGTTGCTGTGTTTGTCCCAGAGGGAACAGAACAAAAAGAAGTTTTCGATTTAATATTAAAAGAAGCGGGATCTTTAGTAGTGAAAAGTAGAATTTTTGATGTTTTTACAAAGAAATTCCCAGACGGTGGTTCAAAAACCTCTTATGCTTTTAGATTAGTTTTTCAGTCTTTTGATAAGACACTCTCAGATATTGAGATGAATGAGATAATGGATAGGGTTACAAAGAAACTTAATTCTAATGAAGGATGGCAGGTAAGGTAAGGGACGTTCGGTCTAACATTTCAAAAACACGATAAAAGCACTGCCGTCGCAGTGCTTTTTCTCTACTCAAAACATTTTTTGAATAAAATGTTTTTCCGTAAGGCTTTTGAAATGTTAGGTCTCACTTTAAGTTGAAGAGAAAAAAGCACACGATTCATCGTGTGCTTTAAGTAATATAAAAAATATTTAATCTCCTCTACCGGTATCAGTTATATCATAAGAACCTTCTGGTGTTTTACGACCAAGAAAGCGAGGTGTGCAGGTTTTGATAACTTTACGAAATTCTGGCCCAGCCATTTTTGTCAGTTGAGCTTCAATTCTATGGCAGTCCTTCGCCTTTTTATTGCCACTTTTTGACTTCTTCACATTTTGCCTTTCTTTTGTACTTTTTCTGATATTTATAGTATCTTTTTGCTTGGATTTTGCAAGTAAATTTGATATAATTAAAAGACAAAAAGCTTAAGGCTATTTTTGTTTGATAATATAAAACTATGGCAAAAAACGAAGAAAAAGAACCAAAAAAGAGTAATTATGATGCGAGTTCCATTCAGGTACTTGAAGGGCTAGATCCTGTCAGAAAAAGGCCTGGTATGTATATTGGAACAACTGGTCCGGATGGTCTTCACCACTTAATAACAGAAATCTTTGATAACTCTCGAGATGAAGCTATGGGAGGTTTTTGTAATGATATTGAAGTTGCTTTGTTGCCAAATAATCGAGTTAGAGTAGTTGATAATGGAAGAGGTATTCCAGTTGATATTCATAAACAAACAAAAGTTTCTGCACTTGAAACTATTATGACAGTTCTGCACGCAGGAGGTAAATTTGGTGGAGAAGGATACAAAGTTTCTGGAGGACTTCACGGAGTTGGAGCATCAGTTGTGAATGCTCTTTCTATCTATATGAAAGTTACAGTTCATAAAGAAGGCGACGGGATGTACTTCCAGGAATATTCTCAGGGAAAGAAAAAAGCTCCTGTAAAGAAGGCTGGTAAAACAGATAAAAATGGAACTATCGTTCTCTTTGAGCCTGATGAAGAAATATTTAAAGAAGGTATAGCTTTTGATTTTGCTAGAGTGGTTGGTCACATGAGACAACAAGCATACTTGGTTAAAGGTTTACGTATTTCAGTCCTAGATCTAAGAGAAGTAAAAGAAAAGATAGATACTGACGAAGTTTTTTATGTTAGAGAATTGGGGTTAGACTATCCATCGCACACTTTCTATTTTGAGGGAGGTCTTTTGTCACTTGTAAAATTCTACAATCATTTTCAGAAACCGATACACAAAAATATTTTTTATGTTGAGAAAAAAACTGATACGGTAGAATCTGTTGAAGTATCATTACAATATGTAGATGATATTTCTGCTAGAATGCTTGCTTTTGCTAACAACATTTATAATCCAGAAGGAGGAACACATCTTACAGGTTTCAAGACTGCACTTACTAGATCGTTAAATGCATATTCAAGAAAGAATAATCTTATAAAAGAAAGCGAAGACAACTTTACTGGTGATGATGTTATGGAAGGTCTAACTGCTGTTGTTTCTGTAAAAATAAGAGATATACAGTTTGAGGGTCAAACAAAGGCTAAACTCGGTTCTGTAGAGGCCAGGGGCGCTGTAGAAGAGGTCTTTGGTGAGGGTTTCAATGCTTTCCTTGAAGAGAATCCAGATGATGCTAGAGCGATAATCTCAAAGGTTATTCTTGCTTTAAAGGCGCGAAAAGCTGCTAAGGCTGCAAAAGATTCAGTACTTAGAAAGGGTGCTCTTGAGGGTATGACTTTGCCTGGTAAACTCGCAGATTGTCAGTCTAAAGATGCTTCTGAATCTGAAGTGTTTATTGTGGAGGGAGATTCTGCAGGAGGTACTGCTAAAACTGGACGTGATAGAAGAACTCAAGCTATCTTGCCACTTAGAGGAAAAATATTAAACATTGAAAGAGCAAGACTTGATAAAATGCTTGCATCAGAACAGATAAAAAATCTTGTTATTGCACTTGGCACCGCTATAGGGGACACATTTGATATTACAAAATTACGATATCATAAAGTTATTATAGCAACTGATGCCGACGTTGACGGAGCTCACATTAGAACTTTGCTTTTAACTTTATTTTATAGATATTTTAAAGATCTTGTTGATGGAGGTTTTATATATATCGCTCAGCCACCACTTTATAAGGTGAAGGTTGGTAAGGAGATACATTATTTTTATTCAGAAGAAGAAAAGACCTCATTCTTTAAAAAGTCTAAGATTGACGATTCTGCTGTACAGGAGGAAGAGGGAGAAGTTGAAGAAAACGAAGAGGCAGAGACAAAGAAATCTGGCAAAGTTTCAGTTCAAAGATATAAGGGTTTGGGAGAAATGAATGCAGAAGAACTATGGGAAACGACAATGGATCCGCAGAAAAGACTCTTAAGAAAAGTTACAGTTGACGACGCTAGAGAAGCCGATCAAGTATTTGATATGCTTATGGGAACTGATGTTCCTGCAAGAAAGGCCTTTATACAGTCGAATGCGAAG
>CAZIID010000019.1:0-9803 GCA_964539415.1 uncultured Candidatus Saccharibacteria bacterium
GCTTATGGGAACTGATGTTCCTGCAAGAAAGGCCTTTATACAGTCGAATGCGAAGCTTGCAAACATTGATATTTGACGTTCGAACACTCAATTAAAGTACCAGGCAAAACAATTAATAAATAAAACAGGCGGGGCGCTTTTAGCGCCTCGCCTGTTTTATTGTTTTTGCTTTATTAGTAGATCCTTATTATTGAAGATAAAGTGTTGTTAATTCTATTTGTATCTGTCGTCAGATTGTTTGGGTCAACAGTCACAAAGAAGATGTTATCACCTAGATAATTTACTCCTGAGAAGTTAACAACAACTTCTGTTCTTTGCCCTGGTGCAATTGAAGGGTAGTTGTTTGATCTAAAGGTATACCAAGACATCGCTGGAGACAAAGTTGCTGATACATCCCATGGTCCAGAGTTGTTTGTTCCATTGTTTGTAACTTCAAACTTAATAGCTGCATTTGAATCTTTTGGAATATTGGTTGCGTAAACGAAATTACCGGTAGAATCTAGCATTCCGACTCCTATGAGCCTTACAGTTAAATCAGAGCTGCCATAGTTGTTGTAATTATTGTTATAATTTGCAACATTAAGATTACATCCACGAGATATGGTGTATGCTCCAGATGTGATGATCAAGTTAGCACTCTTATGTCCACTTGTATAATATATCTTGCTTATAGACTGAGATGATCCAACAAGGCTGTCTGTTCCAGTCCAATAGTAATTATATATTCCTGTGCCACCAGTAACAGTTGCATACCAGGTGACATTTTCTCCTATGCTAGGATTAGATGGAATACTATAACAAGAAGCAGTCAGACTACCATTGTAATTCTGATTATTATTGTAGTTATATCCATTAGTGTATATTCCTATTGAAGCAGAGTTATTTGACTCATTTGATTCATTTACATAGTTTTGTGGGTCTATATTTACTGAAAAGTTATTAAGACCTGAACTGTTTATTGGGTTGTCAAAACCTAAAGTAAATTCAATTTTGTCTCCTGGTTTAAGCGAAATTTGTGTATCTGATTGATACGAAGGAGAAGTCACACTTGGAAGCGAAGCTGAAAAATTCCAAATACCTGTTGCTCTATCTCCTATGTTTTTGACTTCAAATTTAACTGCGACTCTTTCTGAAGATGATACGATTGAATTTTTTCTAAATTGTAGAGTGTTCTTGTCAATTATACCTGTATCTATGATTTTGACTGATAAATCTGCTTTACCGAGATATATAACATTTGATGTTTGGGTTGGAGTGTAGTTTGTGTTACCTGTTGATTCATTTTTTTCAATTGGAGTAGTATAGCTTGAATTTGTAATGGTTACTTTGAATTCAGAAATATTATCAATTTTTTGGGAATCTTGTTTTTGTAAACCTATTTTGATCGGAACAACTACGATTCTCTTATTTGTTGAAAATCCTGTGATTGAAACATCACTTGTTTTGTTTAGGAGGTAAAAATCCTTTCCACACTCTATACTTGCCTTTGGGTCACTGGTTACAGAAAAAGATACCCCATCAGTACATGGGTAGTTAAAGGTATATAAGTCACCGTTTGAACTATCTCCTAAAGCAATAACAAATGTTTCTCCTGAACTTATTGTCTTTTTGTTTACTATAGGTGTTATGTCTTCATTCTCTACAAACACTGAATCTAGAGTTGTAGCCACACCGTTTCTAAATAGAGAAAAGGCTTTAGGTACTACTTTTATAACAAACCAAACAATGAGAATTGCTAATAACACGATTAACACCGCTGTTAGCGCTACATAAAAAGAATCTCTTATTTTTGTCCAAAATGTTTGTATCATAATATTTGGCGAAATTACTCGCTTAATTAAAAACTGACTTTGCTAGTATTATATTATATTTGACTTTTTTTGTCAATACGTTATAATTTTTGTACATTATGAATTATCATGAAGAAAAATATAGCAAACGGGAATTTTTTAAGTTCTTTTTGTATTTCTTCTTGATTAGTTTAGCTACTTTTGCTTTTTTGTATCTATTCGGTTTAGTCCCTTCTTCTTTAAAAGATAATATAGCTAAATATCCTCAAGCTAAAATACAGGAATCTTTTACTGGTTTTATTCCAACACGGATCGTTATAGCGAAAATAGGTGTGGATTCACTTGTATATAATCCGAACAGCAGTGACATTAAAGTGTTAAATGAATACATTTCGTATGGGGCCGTAAGATACCCAGGGTCAGGACTTATAGGAAAGGGGAATATGTTTATATTTGGACACAGTGCGGATATATATAGTGTTGTGAATAATCAAGCGTATAAAACATTTAACGGAATAAAAAAATTAGTAGCAGGGGATCAAATTAAGGTTTTTTCAGATAAGGATGTTTATATCTATAAAGTGAGTTCTGTCTCATTAGTGGGTGCAGATGAAGCCATTATAGAATTTGGTGGATCAGACAATAAACTCACTATTTCGACTTGCAATACCTTTGGTGCGAAAGAAGAAAGACAGGTGGTAGAAGCATATTATGTTGGAAAACTCAATATTTAAGCCGTATTTCTGGTTTGCGAAAGGTATAATATTTCCTTCATTGACTTTTCATAATAAATAGTATATAATTATAGGTAAGTTAGTATTCAATAGAACGCTTCATGAGGCGTAGTGTCTTCATGAATTTTAATGTAAAAATTATGAAATCAACAATAATAAAAAGTTTAAGTCTTATAGTCGTCGCCTTAGCGATAATTTTGCCTTACTCTTTGAAAGTGGACAGCGCTTTTGCTGCACCAAATTGTGTAGGTAGAAACATGACTGTAGAAGAATATAAATGGTTTAAATCTCACGGACAAGCTTCTGTGACTATAACTGAAAATGATGAAGCTGGGAAAGGCGTTGCTCACATAACAAATAATACCGACTGCAGTATGCCTGTAGGTTTAGAATCATATCAGATGTATGACAATATATTACAAAATCAAACTAAGTTTGATAGTAATAGTACTGTTATCGCACCACACACTGTAGGTGCAAAATTAAAAGTACTTATCCCTGAATGTATGGTTCAGATTGATGCCTATCTTGGTGCTGGTTGGGAGTTGGGTTCAAACAATACCATAGCTTGGCTCATAGCTAATCAGGTTTCTGGTACAGGACTTCACGATGTTTCTGGTAATTATTGTAAACGACCGACCGCTTTGATCGTTTCTTGTTCTGCGACCCCATCATCAGTAAATGAAGGAGAATCAATTAAGTGGAATGTACAAGCCTCAGGCGGAGACGGTGAATATACATATGACTGGTCAGGAACAGATGGGCTCTCTGGAACAAACAAAAATATAAATAAAATTTATCAAACCTCTGGTACAAAAAATGCTAGTGTTACAGTTAAGTCAGGTAGCAGGACAAAGGTAGCAAACTGTACTGCAGAGGTTAGAGATGTTGTCTCTCCTTTGTCGATTTCTTGTTCGTCTAACCCTTCAACAGTTGGTCAGAATGGTACAATAAGATGGACGGCAAATGCGTCTGGTGGTGATGGTAACTATTCTTACTCATGGTCAGGTACAGATGATCTTTCTGGTACAGGAGAAAGCATCAGTAAATCATATCAATTTATTGGTACAAAGAGTGCAACTGTGACTGTGACCTCTGGTAGTAGAACTAGGACAACGAACTGTTCAGCAGAAGTTGTAGATAGACCTTCACAATTGAATGTGTCTTGTTCACCAAGTTCATCTTCTGTAAGAAAAAACGATAGTGTTTATTGGTATGCTTCTGTTTCAGGCGGAAATGGTAACTACTCATACTCATGGTCAGGAACAGACGGACTTTACGGTTCTGGTTCAAGTTTGTATAAGAGTTATTCTTATACAGGGAATAAAAATGCTACTGTAGTTGTAACTTCAAATGGTTATAGTGTTGCTGCTAGCTGTAATTTAAATGTTTTTGAGGATTATACCCCAAATACATATTTAGAGGGATCATGTTCCGCAACACCTTACAATGGTCAGGTTGGTACAAATATTTCTTGGACAGCTAATGCTTATGGTGGTACTGGTAATTACTATTACTCATGGTCAGGAACAGATGGACTTTACGGTAGTGGTTCTTATATGACAAAGAATTATTATACTCCAGGTTATAAGACAGCTACAGTTACTATCACCTCAGGCGGATTATCAATAACAAGAACTTGTAGTACTAATATCGGACAAGTTTTGGCTTACACTGAAACAAATAATTTACCGACATTAACTTCTGTGTATTTAAGCGATATACCTTATACTGGTATTGAAGATAAATTCCAAGTTCTTGCTTTCGTTTTAGGACTTATTGGATTTAGTGCCCTCATTGCTTACTTCTTCATTAGAAGAAAGATGGAAGATACTATGCCGGTGGAATCTGTAGCAGCAGTTACTGCAGTCTCAGAAGATTTGATGACTGATAAATTTGTTTGCGACAGAGTTGTTACCGATAAGCAGGCTTCTGAAAACGTTGAAGATATAGCGATGAACAGTAAGACAGTTTTGTCTTCAGACGCTATTGGGACAATAGTAAAGGCTGCTAGGATGAACTGTTCAGATGAGAAAGAAATTGCACAAAAAGTCATCGTTGCTTGTAGAAAGAATAAAAATCAAGCTGATGGTGAATGGTGTGTTATAGGAGAAGAAGATGTTAGAAAAATAATATAGATTAAAACAAAAAACCGCACATGAGCGTTTAGCGCTCATGTGCGGTTTTTGTTTATACTTAAGCTCTATTTATTTTTTCTTCGCTGACCTTTTTAATAAAATCTTCCATGTCCATTTGTCCGAGGTTTCCTTTGTCTCTGCTTTCTACTGTAACCTTTTTTGCTTCTATGTCTTTATCTCCGACCACTATCATATATGGAACTTTATTTCTTTTTCCATCCCTGATTTTTCCACCCATATTACCTTCATTGGTATCACAATCAACTCTAAAACCTGTAAGTCTTAGTTTTTTCGCAATATCTTCTGCATATCGGTTGTGATTTTCTCTAACGGGTATAACTTTTACTTGAATAGGTGAAAGCCAAAGAGGGAAGTTGCCAGCGTAATGTTCAATCAAAAAACCAATAAATCTTTCATGTGTACCAAGCGGAGCTCTGTGAATACAGAGCGGTGTTTCGATCTTTCCGTCTTTTGTTGTGTAAGTTAAACCAAACCTTTTTGGAACTGCAAAGTCGACTTGGTTTGTTGCTAAAGTGAATTCTCTTCCAATAGCGCTCCATACTTGAACATCAATCTTTGGTCCATAGAAAGCAGCTTCGTTTGGAATTTCAACAAAAGGAATCTTTGAATCAATGAGGACTTGTCTTACCATGTCTTCAGTTTTCTTCCAAAGTGCTGGTTCATTAACAAATTTTTCTCCAAGTCTTTTTGGGTCATGTGTAGAGAATCTCATCACATATTTATCTATTCCAAAGATCTTGAAGTATTTTAGATACATGTCATTGACCGCTCTAAATTCGTCGCCGAATTGTTCCTCGGTACAATACATATGAGCATCATTCATTGAAAGCATTCTTACTCGCATGAGTCCAAAAAGCTCGCCAGATTTTTCATGCCTATAACATGTTCCATATTCTGCAAGTCTTAAGGGTAAGTCTCTATAACTTCTGCTTTCACTGCCATAAATTTTGTGATGGTGAGGGCAGTTCATCGCTTTGAGATAGTATTTGACACCCTCATATTCCATCGGTGGAAACATCCCATCTTTGTAATATGGTAAATGTCCGCTTTTCAAATACATAGATTCTTTTGCCAGATGTGGAGTTTTTACTCTTAGGTATCCAGCGTCTTTTTCTGTTTGTTTAGCAAGGTCTTCTAATTCATCAACCATTATGGTTCCGTTTGGAAGCCATAGAGGTAGACCTGGACCAACGTCTTCGTCAAACATAAAAATCTTGAGTTCCTTTCCAAGTTTTCTGTGGTCTCTTTTTTCTGCTTCTTCCCTTTGTTTAAGAAAATTTTCAAGTTCCTCTTTAGTATTAAATGCTAGGCCATAGATCCTAGTTAGCATTTTGTTGTCTTCACTTCCTCTCCAATAAGCACCAGCTATAAGATCAAGTTTAAAAGCATCTTTGTCTATTTCCTTTGTTTTATTCACGTGAGGGCCAGCGCAAAGATCGGTAAAATCACCAGAAGTATAAGTAGAGATGCTTCCACCATCTTTTGATATTTCTTCAATTAACTCGATTTTGTAAGGGTTCGTTTCAAATAATTTCTTCGCTTCAGAAGTAGACACTTCTTTCTTTTCAAAAGATTCCCATTTTTTCAACAACTCCCTCATTCTTTTTTCGATTGTTTTTAAATCTTCTTCTGTAATCGGCTTTGTGAAATCAAAGTCGTAATAAAAACCGTTATCTATTGCCGGGCCAATTGCTGTTTTTGTGTCGGGAAACAATTCTAAAACAGCTCCTGCTAGTATATGAGAAAGCGAGTGTCTAATTTTATATATCTGATCTTTTTCCATTTGTTTTAAATAATTAACTAATAAAATTAAAACGCCCTGGTAAAAATACAACATATTGTATTTTTACCAGGGCGGACAACTTCTTGCGTTGTTCGTGGTTCCACCTAGTTTTCCGCATTGTGCGGACTCTCATTTTAAAGATTAGCCTTTTGGGTCCGCTTGGGGCGGATTGCGTTTGGTAGGCGCAACAATCTCTCGTCTTTCTATAATAGAGCTTCGTGAAAAAGTTGTCAACATATAGATGTTTCTTTATATTTGACCTAACCTGATTTCGCCTATATGATAAAAATAGATTTACATTAAAAACTTAGAAAAAGGAGCTATGCATGATAAACCAAATTTTCTTTTTAGGAGAAGATTCTACTGTCTTTCAGGTTATAGGGGATGTTAGTTTACACCCACTGAAAGCTGTAAGTAACTTTATACACTCAAGTGGTCCATGTGTTAGGATTATGTCGTGTAAGAAGACAAAAATATTGTATGATGGCCCAAATGGTATTCATACCGTTTGGCATCAACACTACGGGAAAGAGTTTGACGATAATCAATGCGTTGAGTTTTCCCTCGAGGGAATAAATTTTGTTAATCGATTGCAAAAAAATAAAGGAAATCATTTGCATCGGGTCAGACATCCAATTGTTCCAATACCGATGGCAGGATTGTTTGTATGCCAGTGGGTTGCACTCGGAATGCATTTGCGTAAGGATTTGACTCCTGTGGATAAGGTTGCTCTTCCATTCACTAAGCAGGCAATGTTTAAGATTGGAATGAATAATCCTTCTTTTGTTCTTTCGCCTGATTTAATGAAGGCTGTCCTTTCTATTAAATAAGGCATATCATCCGATACAGAAATGTGTCGGATGTTTTTTAAATAGCCTTCATTTTTTCTGCTATTAATCCAATTTCTCCATTTCTATCAGAAATTTTTCCTATAATAACTATACATTTATCAGGTACTAATAGTGTTTTATATTGAGCAAATGTTTTCGGAAAAACAACTACTTCAATTGTGTCTGACAGGTCTGCGATTTTCATAAAAGCCATTTGATCGTTTTTCTTCGTATTAATTATACGTATTTCTGTTACTATGCCTGCGATTGGTTGGCCTTTGTCTACGGCACCTTGGACTGATTCTGTTTCCTCTTTTATTTTTTTAATATTTATTTTTTGCTTATCTAAAGCGGCTTTCCATTTATCAAGTGGGTGCCCAGAAATATATAATCCAAGTAATTCTTTTTCCCAAAGAAGAACCTCGTCTTTTGAGGCCGTTGGCGCATCATCGAGTTTAAATTTGTTTGCTTTATCACCACCATCAAAAAGCCCAAATAGGGAGTCTTGAGAATCTGGTTGCTTCCCAATCTCTTTGTTGTACTTGAGGAGATTTTCCATATTAGCAAGAAGCCTTCCCCTTTCACCAAATTCATCTAGCGCTCCAGTTTTGATAAGAGCTTCAAGTGACCTTTTGTTTAGATTTTTATCTGTGATCCTTCCGAGAAAATCTTCTAAAGATTTGAACTTTCCGTCTTTCTTTCTATTTTCAATAATTGCTTTCGATATTGCTTCTCCAAAGTTTTTAATTGTAGTTAGACCAAAGCGTATTGTGTCAGGCTCGCCGGGAATCTTAACTACAGTGAAGTCAGAAAAACTTTCGTTTACCGATGGTGGCAAAACAGGGATATTCATCCTTTTACATTCCGCAATAAACTCACCGATCTTTTCTACATCTCCCGCGTCAGCTGTAAGCACTGCAGACATATAGATAGCAGGGAAGTTTGCCTTCATATAAGCCGTCTGGTAAGCAACACGTCCATAGCTTGCAGCGTGAGCCTTGTTAAATCCGTAAGCAGCAAATGGTTCAATAAGTTTCCATAATGTTTCTGCTTTTTTGTCTGTTAGTCCTCCCGCGATAAAACCTTTCATTAACTTTTCTTTTTGTGCAGCCATCTCTTCTGGAATTTTTTTACCCATAGCTTTTCTAAGTTTGTCCGCTTCAAGCCAAGAATATCCCGCAAGTTTAATCGCAGTAAGCATAACGTCATCCTGATAAGTAATAACCCCATAAGACTGGTCAAGAATATCTTTAAGTCTTGGATCAAGATATTTAACTTTTTCTGGATTGTGTTTTCTTTCAATATACTCTGGAATAGATTCAATCGGACCTGGACGATAAAGAGCCACCATAGCGTTAATATCGTGAATTCTTGATGGACGAAGTTCTTTTAAGTATTTTGTCATACCAGAACCGTTGAGTTGAAATAGTCCGATGGTTTCTCCTCGGGCGAGCATGTCAAAAGTTTTTTTATCATCAAGTGGTATTTCCTCGATATCTATATCTATACCTTCAATTTTTTTAACTCTTCTAACTGCATCAGCAAGTATTGAAAGATTTTTAATCCCAAGAAAGTCAAATTTTAAAAGTCCGACACCATCTTCTCCAACAGCGTGCATATCATATTGTGTAATTATTTTTCCTTCACCCTTTGGATCAAACTGTATTGGTACATAATCTTCTAGTGGACCAGGTGCAATAACGACACCTGCTGCGTGGACAGAAATGTGTCTTGCACATCCTTCAACTTTCTTTGACATATCTATGATAGTCTTAACGTCTTTTTCTTGATTGTACCAAGCTTTTAGTTCTGGAACTTCTGCAAGCGCTCTATCAATTGTCATAGGAAAACCTTGAGCACCCATCGGGATCATTTTTGATATTTTATCTGCAAGAGGTAGGGGGAATTTCATTGCTCTTGCGACATCACGAACCGCACCACGGGCCATCATTGTTCCGAATGTTCCTATCTGGGCAACGTTTTTTTCACCGTATTTTTGTCTGGTGTATGCAATAACATCATCTCTTCTGTTATCGGCATAGTCCATATCGATATCGGGAGCAGAAGGTCTTTCTGGATTTAAAAATCTTTCAAATGGAAGTTTATATTCTAGTGGATCAACGTTTGTAATTTTTGTAACATAAGTTACAAGAGATCCAGCGACAGATCCTCTGATGTTTGTGTAAATTCCATTTTCGTGAGCAAAGCGTAGTAGGTCAGACACAACAAGAAAGTATTGAGGATAACCTTTATCTTTAATAACTTTAAGTTCGTACTCAAGTCTATCTATAACTTCCTTACTGTGTGGAAGTCCTCTTTTGTCTATTCCTTCGTAAGCGAGTTTTTTTAATTCGTCATCATAAGAAAGACCGCTTTCAACTATATAAGTTGGGAATTTCCATTTAGCAAGTTCAATATCAAACTTACACATATCTGCGATTTTCTCGTTATTTGCTAGTGCCTCTGGAGCGTCTTTGAAATATTCATTTGCCTTTTCCTGTGAAATA
>CAZIID010000020.1:0-2222 GCA_964539415.1 uncultured Candidatus Saccharibacteria bacterium
AAATAAATTTTAATAAATAATTATGTCACACACAGTTCACCCATATTCACATAGATTAGGAATAATCAGAGGATGGAAATCCAGATGGTTTTCTTTTGGTAAGGATTTTAAAACAAATCTAAAGAGTGACATAACAATAAGAGAGTATCTTGAAAAGAAGATGAGAGGTCTATATGTGGCTTCTATTGAAATAGAGAGAAATGACAAATCCGTCAGAATGATAATCACAACCTCAAGACCTGGTATGATAATCGGCAGAAATGGAGAAGGGATAACAAAATTAAGAGAAGATATCTTAAAATATTCTGCAAGAAAGGAGCTTTCAATCCCTAAAGAATTTAAATTGGACATAGAAGAGGTTAAAAACCCTGAGGCTAACGCTACTATCGTCGCTTATATGATTGCTGAAGGTCTTGAAAAAAGATTGCCTTTCAGAAGAGTTATGAAGCAAACTATAGAGAAGGTCATGGCAAATAAGGATGTAGAAGGTATTAGAATTTATTTGGGAGGAAGACTTGCAGGAGCAGAAATCGCAAGATCAGAAGAGCTTAAAAAGGGAAGAATTCCACTCCAAACACTAAGAGCCGACATTGATTACGCACAGGAAAAAGCCCATATGACTTATGGTGATATTGGAATAAAGGTCTGGATATACAGAGGTGAAATTTTTGAGAAAGATAATAAATAATCTACTAATATGTTGTATCCTAAAAAAGTAAAATATAGAAAATCACACACCTTTAGAGAAAACCCAGATAAGATTGGTGTTGCTACAAGAGGAACAAGAGTATCTTTTGGATCTTTTGGTCTTAAAGCTATTAGTGCTGGTAGAGTTAGAGCAAATCAGCTTGAATCTGCAAGAAAAACTATAGCTCACGCTATGCCAAAAACAGGTAAAATGTGGACAAGAGTTTTTCCTGATAAGCCATACACATCAAAGCCAGCTGAAGTTAAAATGGGAAAGGGTAAGGGTGATCTTGATGGATACGAAGTTATCATAAAACCAGGAAGAGTAATGTTTGAAGTAGACGGAATGGACGAAGCAGGAGCAAGAGAAGCACTAAGAAAAGGTGGAACGAAACTACCTGTAAAAACAAAGATCTTAGCTAGATAATACAATGAAAGAATTTCAGGATAAAACAAAAAAAGAAATTGAGAAAATGCTAAAAGATAAGAGAGAAGCTCTTAGAGCTTTTAAATTTGGTATCTCTGGAAGTAAGGTAAAAAACATAAAAGAAGGTGCAGTTCTTAAAAAAGACATCGCAAGAATTCTCACTTTTATTAATTCAGGAGTTACTTTAAAATAGCTTTTATATGGAAAACAAAACAGAACAAAAGAATATTTCAAAAAACAAAGTTATAACTGGAACAGTTGTTTCTGCTAAGATGAAAGACAGCATTGTTGTTAAAGTTGAATATTTTAAAAAGCATTTAAAGTATGGAAAGTTTTTTAAAGTTAGCAACAAAATAATGGCTCACGATGCTGGAAATACTTGTAAAGAAGGAGATAAAGTAGAAATTATTGAAACCAGACCGATTTCAAAAAGAAAGAGTTTTACTCTTTTGAGCAAGACATCAAAATAATTATTTTAATAAAAAACAGATATGATACAAGACAGAACAATAGTAAATATAGCTGATAACACAGGCGCAAAAATTGGCCGAGTTTTCAAAGTTCTTGGTTCATCAAAAAAGAGATGGGCAAAGATTGGTGAAGTTGTAATGCTTTCTGTTCAAAAAGCTGAACCAAGAAAACAGGTTAAGAAAAAAGATGTTTTGTATGCTGTCGTTGTTAGACAAAAACAACCTCTAAGAAGAGCTGACGGTACTTATATTAGATTTGATGAAAATGCAGTCGTTATCATCGAAAAGGGCAAAAAGGATCCAATCGCAGGAAGAGTTTTTGGTCCTATCCCAAGAGAAATAGCAGAAGCTGGTTTCCAAAAGATTGTTTCTTTGGCACCAGAAATTGTTTAATATAAATATATGAAGATAAAGAAAGGCGACAACGTTATAATAATAGCTGGTAAAGACAAAGGAAAGACAAGCAAAGTCTTGAGAGCTTTTCCTAAGAAAAATTCTATAATCGTAGAAGGAATAAACGTTCACAAAAAACACCAAAGAGCTAGAAAAGCTGGAACAAAAGGTCAAACAATAGAAATTGCTATGCCTATCAATGTATCAAACGCTACTCTTTTAGACGGTGGAAAAAGAGCAAGAAT
>CAZIID010000020.1:2322-9245 GCA_964539415.1 uncultured Candidatus Saccharibacteria bacterium
GTTTTGGGTTTGAAGAATATAATGCAAACTCCAAAGGTTACAAAAATTGATATCAACGTTGGTATCGGTTCTCTTAGGGATAAAAGCAAAATTGAATTTATTCAGGAAAGAGTAATGAGGATTGCTGGTCAGAAACCATCTTTAAAGGGTGCTAAAAAGTCTATTGCAGCTTTCAAAGTTAGAGAAGGTGATCCAGTAGGACTTCACGTAACTTTAAGAGGTAAGAGAATGTTTGATTTTCTAGACAAGCTTGTTTACGTTGCACTACCTAGAACAAAAGACTTTAGAGGAATTTCTACAAACGGAATTGATCAGATGGGTAACTACAGTTTGGGAGTAAAAGAAAATACTATTTTTCCTGAGACCTCAGATGAAGAATTAAAAAATGTTTTCGGTTTGTCAGTTGTTATTGGTACAAATGCTAAAACAAAAGCTAGAGCAAAAGAATTACTTACATACTTAGGTTTTCCATTTAAGAAGGTGGAAGAGACAAAAAAGAAGAAGTAAAGGGCGCTCAGACTCGCGTTTTTAAAACACACATAATTTTCTGCTGAAAATTTGTTATGCTCGCACCGTCGTGCTGTGCAATGTTTTAAAAACGCGAGTCTTCGCTTTAAGTTGAAAAGTAAAAAGCACTGCCGTCGCAGTGCTTTTTCTCTACTCAAAACATTTTTTGGAGAAAATGTTTTTCCGTAAGGATTTTAAATGGAGTTACTTCACTCGCTAAGTTGGAGAAAAAAAACGCAGTGTTTTCCTTATTATTCTTTTTATCTAACAAAAAGATTTTTTTATTATAAAGATTTAAAATGAAGTTATTTTTAGCGACAAAACAAATGATTTTATGTGTCATTTTTTTGACTATGTTCCAGTTTTTCTATTATTAAACATTAAAAAACCTGTTTTCTTATTAAAAAGCTTGTAATCATTTGACTTTTATCTTTCTTCTTGCTAAGATAGCCGGACGAGCTTTTAGAAGCTTTTTTGTTTAAATATTTGTTTCGTTGAAGAATTTAACGAGATAAATACGACTGAAATAATAAATTTTAGCCAGATAAACTAGAAAGCCAAAAAGTTTTATATAAATAAAATTTTAATTGGGATGGCAAAGAAATCAACAATAGCAAGATCAAAAAAGACACCAAAATTCTCTACAAGAAAAGTACAGAGATGTTTTAGATGTGGAAGAAAGCATGGTTATATGAGAGACTTCGATCTTTGTAGAATTTGTTTTAGAGAATTTGCTAACCAAGGTAAAATCCCAGGTATTAAAAAATCATCATGGTAACAGACCCAATTTCAGATTTAATTATAAATATAAAGAATGCTAACTTTGCTGGTAAAGAGTCTATTTCTATTTTCCACTCAAAACTTAAAGAGGCAATAGCAGAAGTTTTGGTAAAAGAAGGTTATGTAAAAGCTGTTTCAAAGAAAAAGAAATCAAACAAATTTGATATTACTTTAGCTTATGATGCTAACGGTAAATCAAAAATCAGAGAAATATCCAGAATGTCAAAACCATCAAGAAGAATGTACTTTGGTGCTGATGAAATCAAACCTTTTAAGAATGGTTACGGAAGAGTTATCATTTCAACCTCAAAGGGTATTGTTACAGATAAAGAAGCCAAGAAACAAAAGCTTGGTGGAGAAACATTGTTTAAGATTTGGTAATTAAGAATTTCTATAAAATACTTATGTCAAGAATTGGAAAAAAAGAAATAGTGATACCTGCAAAAACCGAAGTTACAAATAACGGAAATGTTATTACTGTAAAAGGACCATTAGGAGAATTAAAAAGAACTTTTGGTAAAGAAATTTCTATAATCATAGCAGACGGTAAAATCAATTTAAAACCAGTCAAAGAAACCTTGGAGAATAACGCATTATGGGGTTCATATGCTTCTCATATTACAAATATGATAATTGGGGTTAACAAAGGTTTTGAAGAGAAAATGATAATTGAAGGAATCGGATACAAGGGTGATGTAACAGGAAAAGAATTGGTATTGAGAGTTGGTTTTTCACATCCAGTCAAGAAAGTTATTTCAGAAGGTTTGAAGGTTGTTTCCGAAAAAGGAGTTGTTACTGTTTCTGGAATTGATAAAGAAATGGTTACAAGATTTGCTGCAGATCTAAGATCAGTAAAGAAACCAGAACCATATAAAGGAAAAGGTATAAGATACGAGAAAGAGATAATAAGAAGGAAGGAAGGTAAGAAGACAGCATAAAACTGAACACAATAAGAAGTAAAAAAGAAGATGAAAAAGACAAATATTAAAAAAGCAAAAATAGAAAGAAGACACAAGAGAATCAGATCTAGGATTTTTGGAACAGCTGAAATGCCAAGACTTTGTGTTTTTAGATCAAACACTAATATATATGCTCAGATTATAGATGATAATGCGCAGAAAACTTTGGTAGCTTTTTCTTCAGATAAAGCAGACGGAAAAACTTTTATGGCTAAATCTATTGCTGTTGGAAAAGAAATCGCAAAACTCGCTAAATCAAAAAATATAGAAAAAGTTGTCTTTGATAGAGGAGGATTTTTATATACAGGTAAGGTAAAAGCTTTAGCTGATGGAGCAAGAGAAGGCGGACTTAAATTTTAATAAAGATTATGGATACTGTACAAAATACAAATCAAACGAGTCAAACAGCACCAGCGACACCTGGAGCAAAACCCTTTGTAAAAACTTTTGGTGCAAAGCCAAGATTTTTTGGTAATCGTGGTCCAGCTAGACCTTTCCTTTCAAAAGATGGTCAGAAGTCTTTTTCCGGTAAACCAAGTTTTGGACAGAGTGATAGAACAAAAAATCCAAGAAAGAGTCCTTTTTCTAGAGGAGAAAGAGTTAAACCAGAATTTGAACAAAAGATCTTAAATATCAGAAGAGTTACTAGAGTTACATCAGGAGGTAAGAGATTAAACTTCAGCGTAGTTGTTGTCGCTGGTAACAAGAAAGGTTCAGTAGGTGTTGGCATGGGTAAAGCAAACGATACATCACTTGCAATCGAGAAAGCTTTTAGAGATGCTAAAAAGAATATGTTGCACCTTAGCTTAACAAAGACTATGTCTATTCCTTTTGAAGTTAGTGCAAAATATTGTAGCGGAAACATAAAGATTATGCCTGCATCAGGAAGAGGGGTTACAGCAGGAAGCGCATTGAGAGACGTTATTGAACTTGCTGGTATCAAAGACGTTACAACAAAAATTCTTTCAAGATCAAAGAACAAGTTGAATATCGCTATGGCTACTATAGAGGCACTTTCATTATTTAAGAATAAGAATAAAGTTGCAGTAAAACCAGTTGAATCAACAGACAATAAAGTTATAAAAGAGATTGTAAAATAATTTACGACCATGCAGATACACGAATTAAAAAGAAAAACAGAGAATAAAAAAACTATGCTAGTTGGCAGAGGAGGTAAAAGAGGTAAGACCTGTGGTAGAGGTGGAAAGGGTCAAACCGCAAGAGCTGGTCACAAGATTAGACCAGAGATGAGAGACCTTATTAAGAAAATGCCAAAACTTAGAGGATATGCTTTCAAATCAATTCAGAGCGACTTTTCTGTTGTTAACGTGGGAGATCTAGACAAGGTTTTTTCAAACGGAGAAATTGTAAGCCCACAAACATTAGTTGGTAAGGGAGTGCTTTCAATGAGCAAAGGTAAGAACCCAGTAGTTAAAATATTAGCCGGTGGTGATATTTCAAAGAAAGTTACTATTATAGACTGTAAGGTTTCTAAGGAAGCAAAAACAAAGGTAGAAAAAGCTGGTGGAGAAATAAAATAATTTTTATGAACTTTTTAGGAAAATTAAAATTGGTTTTCCAAGACAAAACTTTAAGAAATAGACTACTCTTTATTGCAGTAGCTTTGGTGGTGTTCAGAGCACTTTCATCTATTCCTATTCCTGGTATAGATTTAGAAAAACTAAATACTTTTTTCAGTGGTAATCAATTCTTTGGTTTTTTGAACATGTTTTCAGGAGGAGGAATGAGCAAGCTTTCTATAGTTATGCTTGGAGTTGGCCCATACATTAACTCATCTATTATAATGCAGCTCCTTACTATGATATTCCCTAAATTCAAACAGATGTATCATGAGGAGGGTGAGATCGGAAGAAAGAAATTTTCACAATATTCAAGATTACTTACTGTTCCTATTGCTTTAGCACAAGGTTTTGGACTTCTTGCACTTTTGGGAAAGTCCGGAGTTCTTGATAATATGACTTCAATTGATTTGGCTACAAACATTGTGGTTGTAACAGCCGGAGCAATGTTTATGATGTGGCTTGGAGAAATAATGACTGAATTTGGTATTGGAAATGGAACATCTCTTATAATTTTTGCTGGTATAGTAGCTTCTTTGCCTACAATGTTAACTCAGACATATTTGAACTTCAATGTTGCAGATATACCTATGTATCTTGCGTTCTTGGTTGTTGGACTTATCGTAATATACGCAGTCGTTTTTATTACAGAAGCAGAAAGACCTATACCTGTTACTTATGCAAAAAGAGTTCGTGGAGCAAAGGTTTATGGAGGAGTTTCTACATACTTACCGCTAAGAGTTAATCAGGCCGGAGTTATTCCAATAATTTTCGGTGTATCAATTCTTTTGTTACCTCAAATGCTTTTCCAGTTTCTTGCAAAAGTTGCAACAAATGTCACTTTGCAATCTGTTTCAGAAAAGATAGTAACATTTCTTTCAAATAATTGGATTTACGGAGTATCATATTTCTTGCTTGTTTTCTTATTTACTTATTTTTATACAGCAGTTACTTTTGATCCTCATGCAATATCTGAAAATTTACAAAAGAGTGGTGCATTTATTCCAGGTGTAAGACCAGGGCAATCAACTTCAGAATATCTTTCTAAAGTTTTAACAAGAATCACTTTGGTTGGAGCAACTTTCTTGGGACTTATAGCTGTCTTACCTATGATAGTTAAAGGTGTTACTGGTATCAGCTCAATTGCACTTGGTGGAACAGCATTACTCATCGTAGTATCTGTTGTTATTGATTTAATTAAAAAAGTTGAAGCACAGATTTCAATGAGAGAATACTAATTAGTAGTATAAAGAAGACAAAAAGCAGGGTTTCGCAAAGCGAAACCCTGCTTTTTAATTTTCTTTTCTGATTTAAGATGTTATAATCGCTTCATAATTAACAGTAAAAATATTATGGATAACAAAAACATTAGAGCTTTTATATTTATGGGCAGGTCAGGATGTGGTAAAGGTACTCAAGTTGAATTACTTAAGCAAAAAATGACCGAGGTTTATGAAGGTAGAAAAATATTACACGTTGAAACCGGTGCTTTCTTTAGACAACTTTTAAAGACTGAATCTTACATACAAAAATTAACTAAAGAAGTAGTTGAGAAAGGTGGACTTATGCCAGAAGTTATGGCGATTGCTATGTGGAGTAGATATCTTTTAGATAATTTTACAGGTGAGGAAAATTTACTATTTGATGGTTGCCCAAGAAAGATTCAAGAAGCAGAGTTGCTTAATTCGGCTTTAAAATTCTTCAAGGTACCTAAGCCAACTATTATTTATATGAATGTTACGAGAGAATGGGCAACACAAAGACTTACTGCTAGAGGAAGAAAAGATGATACACCAGAAGGTATAAATAGCAGAATGGACTGGTTTGATAAAGATGTTATGCCTGTTATTGAAGCATATAGAAATGATCAATCATATGATTTTGTTGAAATAGACGGTGAGAAAAGCATTGAAGATGTCCAGAAAGAATTAAACAGTAAAGTTTTCTAGCTTATTGTAAAAAAACAATAACAGAGTATATTAACTTTGTGATTACAATTAAAACACAGGATGATATAGCCAAATTAAGAGAAGGCGGTAAACGCTTGGCTTTTATATTGAATGAAGTAGCTAAAGCTATAAAACCTGGGGTTTCTACAAAAAGTCTTGACGATTTAGCACTCAAATTATCAACAGAGAAAGGTGATAAACCAGCCTTTTTAAATTACAAACCTTATGGGGCAGACCGACCATATCCTGCTTCCCTTTGTATTTCTATCAATGATGAAGTCGTTCACGGAATTCCGAATGAAGAAAGAATTTTAAAAGAGGGTGAAATAGTATCTTTGGATATGGGACTAACTCACGATGGGCTTATTACTGATTCTGCTATTACTGTGCCAGTTGGGGAAGTGGATAAAAATGCGATTGACCTTATGGATACAACTAAGAAGGCTTTATATGCTGGTATAAAAAAAGTCAGAGAAGGACAAAGACTTGGAGATGTTGGATTTGCTATTGAATCTTTTGCTAATGAAAAAGGCTACGGAGTTGTTCGTGAACTTTGTGGTCATGGTGTCGGATATAAAGTGCATGAAGATCCATATGTTCCAAATTACGGAGAAAAAGGAAAAGGAATTAAACTGAAAGCAGGAATGGTGATTGCTATTGAACCAATGTTCAACGAAGGAACAGAATGTATTGAACTAGATCGCGATGGATATACTTATAAAACAAAAGATTGTTCTAGAAGTGCCCATTTTGAACACACAGTTGTAGTTACTGAAAAAGGAGTAGAAATTTTGACTATCTAGCTTTCAAAGAAAAGTTGTTTTGGTGAATTTTTAAATGTATAATGTACCTATGGAAGGCATAGGATTAGGAAATGAAAATAAATTTAAGACTCCACAAGAGGAGTTGAATTTTTTGCGTGCGGAAGTTGCAAAAAGAGAAAAAGAAATTTTGGATACCGGGAAAGACGTAAATATTGAAAAAGTCGTAAGTGAAAAATTGAAAGAGTATAAAAATGTCGCTCCAGAAGAAGCTCTTGATAAAAATTATTCTATACCTAAGTCTCAATCTGAAGCGATTGTTTTAGAATTAGCTCCTGAAACCCATGATAGAAAAATGGAAGAGCTTGTTGTGATTTTACACGAAAA
>CAZIID010000021.1:0-8704 GCA_964539415.1 uncultured Candidatus Saccharibacteria bacterium
TTTTATTTATTTCCACTTTAATTTTCTAAGTCCATTTAGATTGAGATGTTCTTCATATTGTTTTGCAGTAGGTTGCGGCTTTTCTTCAATTTTTAAGGGATGTTCTAATTTGTATAATTTGCTATACAGATCTATTGCTCTTTCTCCTAGTTGAGAGTCCCCTATTAATCCGGCATACGCTGAGATTATTCCAGGATATGCAAGTACTCCCCCATTTGTATAAAATAAGTCGTCTTTAGACATGAATGCTCTAACTGGCATATAGCCACTTTCCCCATTTCTTGTCACATATTCTTCTGCTAAACAAATTACTTCTTTTGCTTTTTCATGTATTCTTTTTTTCGCTTCTTCATCTTTAAGGGTTGTTGCCATTTTATGAGCATAATAGAATCCTTCTTCTTCTATAGCTAACTCTAAATTATCTTTAAGTTTTCTCTCAGTTTTTTCTATTAAATCAGCATGACCACTTTCTATTGCCGTTCTTAATGCTAAAGGATGCTCATCCCAACGTTCCTTCAAAAGTGTATCAATAGACTCTTTGTATAACCCCTTATCGTTAGCTTCTTTTAAAAATTTTAAAGCTCTATCTGCATAAGATTCTCTACGCATTAGCATATAATTGCCTGGGAAGTCAAAAGCTCCAGATAAGTATTTCTTAGCGACTTCTGAACAAAACTTTTTTATTGGTTCGTTGTTGTCAATTCCACCAGATCGAGACTCCAGCTTTCTATACCAACCTTCTTTATACAAACACAAGGCTAATGTAGTTTCGTTTATCTCAACACCCTTCCTCAAAAAATTAATAAAGAGTTTTCCCCACATATTTTCTTTTGTATTTTTATCTACATCTTTCAATATATATTCTGCAATAGAAAATTCATCTGAACCATATCCTTTCCATAAAGTAGGGTAATCTCCCGGTTGGGTTTTTGCCTCATCCCAATCGATGCCCTTGTTAAGATGTTTTAATAATTTAGAACTTAATCCAGTCGGTACATCTTCTTTGCTTTCATAATAAAATTCCAGTGCATGTATAAAACTCTTACCTGTCAATTCTATCCCGCTATTGATTAGATCGCTTAATACCTTGGGATACATATCTGTAAGCTTAGGATTATAAGCCCTTCTGTTTAGGGCATCATCTAAAGTTCCTTCTTTTATTTTTTCTTCTAGCAAAATAGTTTCAAGATTTAATCTTGTTTGAGGATGAAGTATAAAATATTTATCAGTTATTTTTTTAATGTACTTTATTTTATTTATTCCACTAGAGAAAACGTCGAGTCTGCTTCTAAGTTGCTCTTTACTCATCCCTTGTTGTGTTTTTTCTTGTTCCATCTTTTATTTTCCTTTCAATTTTCTCAGTCCATTTAGATTTAGATCTTTCTCGTATTTCGCTATTGTTGGTTGAGGTTTCTTTTCTGGTTTTTGCGGATGTTCTAATTTGTATAGTGTGTTATACACATCTATCGCTCTTTTTCTTAGTAGATTATCTCCTATCATCTCCGCATAATCTCCAATTATTCCTGGCTGAGTACCCCAAGCTCCTCCATCTGAGCAAAGTAGGTCATTTTTGGATTTAAAAATTCTAGTTGGTTTGTAACCGACTTCTCCCTTTCTTTCTGCATATTCTTCTGCTAAGGTAATTATTTTTTGTGCTTCCTCATATATTTTTTTTTGCAATTCCTCATCTTGAAAACTTTCTGCAATTTTATGAGCATAATAAAAATTTTCTTCGCCTATTGCTAGTTCTAAATTTTTCTTTAGCTTTCCTTTAGTTTTCTCTATTAAATCAGTATGACCACTTTGTATTGCCATTCTCAATGCTAAAGGATGCTCGTCCCAACGCTTATCCAAAATTGTGTTAATGCTTTTTTCGTATAATTCTCTATCATTGGCTTCTCTCAAAAAAGGTAAAGATTCGAATGTATTCGGGATAGTGGGCATTAACAATGTACCTCCATAAGTATCCATTTTTCCAGACAAATATCTTTTGACTAAGTCTGAACAAAATTTCTTTACAAGTTTAGGATTTTCAATTTCACCAGATCTAGACTTCAATTTCCCATATATCCCCTCTTTTCCTTCTACCCATAATTGACCAATTACTTCACCTTTCTCTAAAAGACTAGAAAAAAGACTTTTCCATACATATTCTCTTTTGTCTTTATCAGCATCTTTTAATATGAAATCAATAGTTTGTACATCTGAAAAAACATTTTTTGGTAGTAGATAGGGACGACCTTGACATTTTTTATCAAATCTGACTCCGTGCTTATTTAGATAGTCTAATGTTTTGGAGCTTAATTCCGTAGGCACATCCTCTTTGCTTACATAATAAAATTCTATTGCATGACTAAAACTTTTTTCTGACAATTCTATTCCACTATTAATTAAATCGCTCAAGACCTTTGGATAAATAGCTGAAAGTGTGGGGTTATATGCTCTTTCCCTTATGACTTCGTTTAGGGTTTCTCCTTTTATTTTCTCTTCTAATAAAATAGTTTCAAGATTTAATCTTGTTTGAGGATGAAGTACAAAATATTTGTCAGTTATTTTTTCGATGTATTCTATTTTCTTTCTACTGCTTGAGAAAACATCTAATCTATTTCTAAGCTGTTCTTTGCTCATCCCCTGTTGTGTTTTTTCTTGTTCCATCTTTTATTTACTATCTTTACTTACTATTTAGTAACAACATATATATATAATACTTTAGTCGAAAAAGCTTATAGTTTTCGTAAAGTTTATATATAAGACACATCTAATTAGTTTATGAGCAGCAATGAGTATGATTTAGATGAAAAGGATCAATCCATTTTAGAGCACTTGTTTAAAGATGCAAGATTATCTACAAATAAATTAGCAAAGCTCGTAAATTTAACACAACCAGCAGTTTTTAATCGTTTGAAAAAAATGGAAAGAGACGGATTTATTTCTAGATATGATTCATTAGTTAATTGGCAAATGCTTCCATTCACAAAGAAAGTTTATTTTTGTGATTTAAGCAGTGAAGATGAAAAAAAAATATCTGAGAAGAAAGAATGTTATGTTCTTATTAAACTATACGGCACGTTTACTCACATGATTTGGTGTTTCTTTAAAACAAAGAAGCAAGAAAAAGAATTTGAAAAATTATTACCAAGAAAAAGAGAGTCAATTGAAATAGAAAAAGTTTTCATAAAAGGATTATCTTTATTTAATACGCATCATTCAGAATTAAATATTGAGAAGAAATATGAAAGCATCCAGATTACTGAAAAAGATGTAAAGGTAATGAAGGCTTTATCAGAAGGCGGAGCAAGAAAAAGCCTAAAAGAATTATCTAACGAAACTGGCTTAAATATTGACCAAGTTTGGTATCATAAAAAAAGATTAATCGAAGCAGGATATTTTGAACATTTCGTTGTTCAACCAGGAATTGATAAATTCTTTTTATCAGTAAGTAATTTATTTATAAAAACAAAAAAGAAAATTAGACTAGATCAATTTCCAAGAGTCTTTAACCATTTTGAAACTACCGATGGAATTGGATGTGTTTTTTATTCGAAGAATATAAAAGATTATCTAGAAACACTAGATAAAATTTATAATTTACTCAAGGGAGAAGAGAAAGAAATACTTCTTTTTACAAATAAAGAGTATATAACCATAAACAGATATCCATTTGAATTTCTTTTATGAATTTAAAAACGATTGCAAAGATTTACTTCCCTTCCTGCATCACAATAATTCTTTCTTTTCTAATTAATTCGGCAATTATCTTCATTTGTTTTTCTAGAAGTTCTATTCTTTCTTGTAATATCTCATTTTTGTTTTCTGATTGAGTTAGTTGCTTTTCTATTTCAGTCTTTGTTACATCCATTAGCATATCTTCTTGCGTTATAGTATCACTCATTCCAAGAAGTTCAGAGTAATAATGTATTTTATCCGACTTTTTCCAGCCAAATCGATATTTTAACGCAGATTCTGATTTATACCTAGGTAGCCAATAACAGCAAGCATTATGCCTAAAATCATACATTGTAAGCTGTGAATATTTTTGACCAGCAGGGCTTACTTCCTCACCCAAAACTCTTTTTGCAAGACGTTGCAAATATTTATTCATTGTCTCTGCTTCTCGATCAAATAAGTAATCGTCTTTATCTAATGCTTCATTTTTTATATAATCTTTTACTAGGCTTGAGCAAAGCATTAATTTTATTCTTCTTCCAAAAGTTTTACTTATCTCATCTCGTATGGCTAACTCTTTGCAATCATTCTGAAGATCTGAAACCTTAATATTTCTTAGTTCGCTTGGAGCCCGTATCCCCGTATCGAATAAAAACATAATTAAGACTTTGTAGTAATAAATTGCCTTGTCGTATAATTTTTTTATTTCATCCTCTGTTAAATAAACCCATTTTGGTTTCTGAACACTAGTATCTAGATCTTGAGTTACGTCATAAATTTCTATTCCTTTCTTTCTATTAACTTTTTGATGCCAGTGCCAAAATGCCTTAAATATTTTTACAAAATTTGCAGGGTCCTGATAAATACCACCGTCCACCCTCTTAATTTCTCCAGTTCTCATTCCTGTAAAAAATTCATGAAATTGCCTTTCTTCTATTTTAGCTAAATCCTGCACATTATAAATTTCTTCGAGTTTTTTGGTTGCAAAAATCAATCTTTGTTGCAGATTGTATAGTCTATTATAGCTTCTCCCGCCTTTCTTGCTACTTTTTCCGACATTTAGGCCGAACTCCATATCGTTAATATAATTGAGAATCATCCTGGAATTTGCTTCACTTATATATGGAATTCTTTTGCCACATTTTTCTTTCCAGACCATGTATCTTTCTTTGTAGGTTGCTTCGTCTCGTTTCATCGATTGTCTGTGGATGGGTTGACTTTTTAAATCTTGTCGAGAGCAAGTGTCACAAAGGGGTGACTGGGAAGAACTAAATTATTATTCTAACAATTCTACAGATAATCTATTCAAAATTATTGGCTTATTTACAAAAAAACTTTTTAGATTTTTAGTGGAGGGTTCGAGTTTTCTAAATAAATTATTGCTGTGTTCTAAATAATCATTAAATGAAAGAGAAAGCTGAATAACTGTTAAAGTTTTGTCTCCCGAATAAGCAATTATACATCTTGGCATATTTGTAATTGTTTTAATGTCTATATTTTCATTTATAGAAAAAACATGATAAGTAACCTTTAAAGATTTGAAAGCTTCGCCTGGTTGAGAAACAAAATATAAAAAATATCCGTTGTCAATTAATCTTTTTTTTCTGTATTTTATTATTGCGCAAGTTGTATTTAGTTCATTTGCTAAATCAACAATTGATTTTCTTGCTCCGCCAATAATCATTTTGTGTAAAAGTTTTATATCAGTTTTGTCAAGTTCTATTTTGTTTTCTTTATCACTATATTCTTCTAGTTTTCTTTTAATATCGAAAATTGTTCCGCCAAGTCTATGAGAGCCTGTTAAAAGTTGTGAGATTCTTTTTTCTGGCAATTGACTTTCAAATTCTTTGAGTTGTTCTTTATTCTTGAAAAAACAAAATATCTGATGAGTGAATTCACCAAATAACTCTTGCAGACCAAAACACACAGGCATTTTAATTATTTTGTCAACTTGTTCTCTAGATAAAGAAGTATAATACATTTTGTAAATTAAAGGCAAAACATTTGTGTTAAGCAAACTATCGTATCTTGAAATAAAACCCTCTTCTTCTAATTTTTTAATTCTTGCGTGAACTGATGGTTGTTTAATTCCAATTAATTTTGCGAGCTGATGAGTTGAAAGTCTTGCGTCATAAAACAAATATTCAAAGATTTTTTTGTCGTTCTCTGTAAGCTCCATAATAGCTAGTAAATGCTCTTCCTATATAAACTTGTCTATTTGATAGTCAAAATGACCATAATCCTTAAGTATATAATAAGATGTATATTGTTACTATACAATGATAAAAATAACACAAATTCAAACTCAAAACAGAAGAGCGGCAGAAGAGGTCGTTAAACCACTTCAAGGAGAAGGAGGGAATGAAAAATGAAAGAAAAATTAGATATTTTGGTAGTGGAGGACAACCCTTTACATCAAGAATCAGCAAGACGATTATTGGCAGATCATAACCTAACATTGGTAGGCACATTTGATGAAGCTGCAGATTTTCTTAATGGAAGCTCTAATTACGCTCCCAAGAAAATAGAACAAAGAAAATATGATGCTGTTTTAACAGATATGTTCTTACCGCAGGGAAGAGGAGATTGCCAAAGAGATAGATCTCAGGCGAGTGTAGAAAATCCGTTTGGATATCCTATTGCATTATTAGCTTGCAAAAAAGAAGTTCCTTATGTTGCAATTTTATCACAAGTGGATCACCATTCAAGTCCAATGGCTTATAGCATGGATTTGTTTATTTTAGAAAAGAGACAATCTTCTCTAGGACAAATTCTTGAGAGATCTCCTACGCTAATAGAAATGAAAAAATCTAGATTACTAATTAGTGATACCTCGAAATTTTCGGAAGAGGTTGGCGAAGGAAAATATGCAAAAAATTGGAAAGCTGCTCTTGATTATGTAATGACAAAACAATAAATTTATCTCGCTCTCACGAGCGAGTTTTTATTTTTATTATCGGTAAAAGTCCGATAACTGATGAGGCATGAGCCGAAAAAAATAAAATGGAAAAGAAAAAACAATCAAACATGAAAGGAGGTAGAAATAATGATGAATAACAGGATATATCGTGTAATCTCTAAAGAAACTATTGAGTTAGAGAGGGAGCTAGAAAAAAAGATCAAAGAAGCCATGGAAGTACCCGAATTTTTACCGGTAATTGGGGGAATTCAAAAGTATGGTTTTTTTACGGATTTATTATTTGACAAAGAAAAAAAGGGGATAGCTTATATCGCTGAAAGACATACCCCCTACTCGGACCGGGTTAAAATTCCAGTTCAATCATCATTTGCAGTTCAATCATCTTTAGGAGGTGCTCTTAATGAAGAAATGATGTATCCAAGAACGCGACATGATGGGGCGTTTATGAAATTATTAAGCTTGGAGATTACAAAAGAAGATTTCTTAGTAGGGGTCATGCTTGAGGGTTCGGAAAAAAGTATAACTTACAATCTCAAAAAACAAGCGACTTTTGAAGAGTTAGACCCAACTGAACAAATGTTAAGGAGGCTACCGAGCATAATGTTTTAATAAAGGCATGAAAAAAATAAAATGGTAAACATGGCAGGTAAAATAGGATTTGAAGAATATGTTGATGTCTTAAATAGATTGAGCCATAAAGATTTGAACAGCGGGCTATATCTTCCTGGAGATAATATCCAAATTAATATAGATACTTCTCCAAAAAATGTTAAAGACGGATTGATTAGAAGTCATAAATTTGAATTAAGAAATTGGCCTCAAGATCAAGGAAAATATCAGCTTGAACATTTGACAACAGGAGCACATATTTTAGTAAAATATGAGGGCATATTCGAAGACTACTCTAAAGGATGGAGAACTCCCGAGCCAAATGAAGGCTACATAACAATTCATCCTGAAGGTTTTAAACCAAGAAGAGGAGATTCGTTGGGGAAAAGAGTTCTGCCAGATATTCTCGAATTCGCAAAGGCTGAACAAATTAGATTAAATGCTCTTTGGAGAATGGCAAACCAGGACAAATCTGATTCAGAATATTATAGAGTTACTTATGAGCCAAGGAGTAGAAAATGACAACACAAAATAGAGAAGTTCATTCGCTGGAAGAATACAAAATCGAAAATGAAAAATTAGAAGAATTTATTGATCAAATTGAAGGTGCAGTGCCAAAAGAAAACGGATTAAATATTTATGCTCCTGGATTTTGGCCAGCTTACGCGAAGTTTATGCAACCTTTAGTTGCACAATACATGAAAGAATATTCTCAGGACAAACGAAGTAGTTTAGAGAGTAGATGTTTTTCAGGAGGATCAATGTTACACGATAATCGAAATCACGCAGTAAAAATCATTGGCAGAGGTTTGTTTAAGCTTTTAGTCAAAAGAAATTATTTGGAGGAATCTGAATGTTCTTTGTTTTTCCCAGCAATGCCTTGTTATGATATCGGCTCAGGAAAACATATGTCGGGTGTAGATTTACAAACTAACGAGAAAGCACTTCAATTACAAAAATCAGCTTTGATTAGGTTATTAGCTCACCCAAATTCAAAAGAAATTAATAGTGTAATGCAAGAATTTGTATCTTTTAGCAAGGGTTATGTTTTTGACTCTAGGCTAAGAGGCATTTCTGATGAGGATCCAGATGTCTTTCAAAGTTGTGCTCTCGATCTTGGAGCAGAGAAGTATAAAGAAGTTTGTCAATCCGCAGATGAATATTTGGATTCATATAAACAATATTCTCCTGGTTTATCTCTTGCAATGCATATATTCCCAAAGGTTAAAAGTAATTTTCATGGGTTGGAAAGAATCCAAGAAAATATTTCAATGCTAAGGGAAAATATTAGAAAACAGAGATGACCTTCCCAGTCACCATCTTGTGACAATTACTCTCGACAAGATTTAAAAAGTCAACCCATTACACAACAGCGATGGGAAATCTCTCAATTAAAAATTTTAAAATTAAATTAAATTATCCACCCATCGAAATGGTCATACGTCCTGTCACGGCGGTTTGGGCGTTCTGGAAAAGTTATATGCTCGACGGTCGTCCTTTATAAGCTGG
>CAZIID010000022.1:0-8664 GCA_964539415.1 uncultured Candidatus Saccharibacteria bacterium
ACACAAATATAATAAAGAAAAAAGAAAAGGCGCGTTGGATAAAATCCAACGCGCCGCAAAACACTTCAAACCCTTCCATTAATAATGAAGCTAGCCTCTGTTCTCCCACAACCGGAATTTTCTCCGTCTCCTGATCCAAAAATAATTCTATCTCTAACACGATCAGGATCAATTCCAGCATCAACAACCATCTTGTGGAAAGTAGCAACTTCTTCATTTGTAATATCAGGAACCCCATTCAGACTTCCTGGACAACCTGCCATCAGTTTAATCTTGAAAGGCTGATTTTTGAAAAATGATGCAATTTTATCTGCATCTTCTTCCTTGTTATTTATACCCTTGAACAAAGCAAATGATGCCGTCACCATTTTTCCAGTCCTGTCAGAAATCCGTGCATACAGATCACGCATATTCTTCAAAGATTGTCCTTTAGTTCCAGGCATAAACAAATCTCTCTTACGAAGATTCAGAAAATTCACACTCCAATAATGTGTAACTCTTGGAAGGTACGTATACCGATCAAGATACACTTGAAGTTGTCTTTCTGAACCTACAGAAGTCATAATAAAAGAGACTTGAGGTTTTTCAATCTTCGCCAACTGCTTTATAACCAAAACGCAATTGTGGAGATTGTAAACCAACCCGTCACCAGCTCCTGTAAAATTCACAGTCAAACCAACTTTGCTATCAAATCCAAAAAGATTTCTCAATCTTTGACCTGTTGTCATTGATTGATAGACCTGAGACATCATTTCTCCTGCTGTAAGTCGCCTAACAAAGCGCATGGAGTGACCATTCTTATCTTTCTGTGTTCGCCAATTAATGCAAAACAAGCATCCAACTGGACAACCCAATGTAGTTTGTACACCACAAGGAATAGAATTATCTCCAGGATGTTCAGGATAAATTACCGAATTCACCCAACGTCGATCAATAGCGGAGGAAGTTATTTTTTCAACTTGTTTTTCCTGTCCGCCAATAAACACGTGAGTGAAAGGCTTCAGGTCATTGATCCCAAACATATCTTTGGTTGCAATCCACTTGTTGATTCGAACATCAAGCGGATCTGTGACTTTTCTTTTCGGCTCTATCAAACCACCAACTGTTTCTGTGAGAGTTTGACGTTCCATATTACTGATGGATGTTGGTAGTGAGTTTGCACCCTTAACCAAAATCCCATCTGGCTGAAAAGAAAGTATTGCTGCTCTGTCATAATTTGCTGTGACAATGACGACATTGATATCAACAACAATATCCATCAACCGTCTTGCAAATTCGGAACCAGAGTCACCTCCAACATTGAGTTCAACAAGAGCGACACTAAACCGCTCACCATTTTTGAGAGACTCAAGAACAAGATCATTTGCTTCAGAAATACTCTGAGCACAAATAACCTCGTAACTGTTCATGGAAAAATCAAGGGCAGAATGCATAGCTACAACATCAGCTGAGCTATCATCCACAACCAAGATTCTCGGCTTGAGAATATTTTTAGAGCTCATTATTCACCTCTTTGTTCAAGATTTTGACAACGAACCAAAATTGAGACAACTCTGTCTCAATTAATTTCCTACCTATAATTATACAGGAGATTATAGAAAAGTCAATAGGTAAAGGTAATGTGCACACATTTGGCACTTTTACTTACTTGGTTAAATTGTGAGGTAAAATAACGGTAAAAATTGAACCCTCCCCTACTTTACTTTCAACTGTAATCTTACCTCCGTGGTTTTCTACAATATGTTTACAGATAGCAAGTCCCAAGCCAGAACCGCCTTCTTTTCTCGTTCTTGATTTATCTACTCTATAAAAACGTTCAAAAATATTTGGAAGTTCCTTTTCAGGTATTCCGATTCCACTATCTTGAACTTTTAAAAGTGCTCTTTCATTTTTTAACTCCGTTGATACCTTTATCCAGCCGCCCTTTTTATTATACTTAATAGCATTTCTTATTAAGTTCATAAGTAATTTTTCAATCTCATCTTTGTCTGCAACTATACTTACAGGTGATGAAGATTTTTTATATTCAATTTTTATTTCTTTTTCATCTGCAATGATAGACATTTCTTTACAAATTGAAGAAGCAATAATATCTAAATCAACTTCTTTATGGTGTGATCTAGAATCAAGAGAATCACTTTTTGTTAACAAAGAAAGATCCGTTAACATTGTGGCCACTCTTTTTATTTCTGTAACTATATTATTATATAAATCTAGATTCTCTTTTTTTATATCTCCAGACTTAGATATGAGTTCCAAACTACACTGCATAATGGTAAGTGAAGTTCTAAACTCGTGTGAAATATCAGCCATAAAAATAGATTTAAGTTCTAGCACCTTACTTAATTCTTTGTTTACATTGTCTAAAGCTTCAGTTCTTTGTTTTACTTTTTCCTCAAGATCTTCGTTTAATTTCAATAATTCATTTTTATAAACAACAGCTTCAGTATTGTCTGATGCCATAGAAACTGCTCCTATTATATTGCCCTCTGTATTTTTGATTGGAACTGCTAATATATTAAGATACTCTTCTTTTCCATCACTAGTTCTTTCATAACAATGATCTTTTTTTATTATAGTTCCATTTGTTAATAATTTTTTATAATCATCAACAAGATTTTCTCTAATAAAAAATTCATCTTTAAAAACGTTATGTTCACTATGATTATTTTTTCCTGAAAAATTTTTAAAAAATTTGTTTGTAGATGTTATATTACCATCTTTATCAATAGTAATAATACTAACAGGAATGTTGTCTAGAATAACTTGATTGTATTTATCAGAAACTCTTCTTCCTCTTCCTGGAATTCTTCTTTCTTCTGTTTGTAGATTATTGTTTTTTGGCTCAACAGTCATACATATATTATATAATAGTATGTGTTACAAATCAAGTGGTATAACCAGCCAACAAAAAAGCCCCCAATAATGAGGACTTTTTTGTTTTTTTGGCACATATCTAGACAAGATATAAGCCTTAGATTTTTCTACTTAGATTAGTTAGTATTTAATACAGTATTAGGATTAATTTCTCTAACACTCATATCTTTATATACTAATCCATTTGTACCAACGTCATCAGTTCTAAAATAAACTGTTGCGTTTGGCTTACCAGATTCTGAACCTGGTCTTGAATTACTATTTGTAAGTCTCATAGCAGGATCTATTCCAGAAGCTGATGGTTTACCACCGACTCCAAAGTTAGAACCTGTATCTATAAGTTCATTAACTTTCTTCCAGTCTCCACCATTTAGGCCATCGGTCATATCCATCCACAATTCAAGCTTTACATTTCCATTTGGAAGATCATAAACAACATATTTATAACCTATCCAAGTATTGTAAGGCATACCACCTGACCAGATGGTTTTGTTTGAAACTGCAACAGAGTTTGGATGACTTGTTTCTTTTTCAAAGTCTATATGTCCGTCATATCTAATTCTCGCACCGATACCTCTTGTATCTCCAAGATTAGATGTTTCTGAACCACCGACTGTTCCGTGGTTCGTTCTTGCAATACCTACTATACCTCCCCAATCAGTACCTGAGTCAGATACTCTTTTTGCGTAGACGGTCATTTCCACATTACCCCAAGGGATAACGTGTGCTGGGTCATGAACGTACATTCTAGGAACTGAACCAGTAATTGATAACTGTCCATTTCCATCTACTTTATAAGTTGCATCTCCGTGGTCTGCATCAAACCATGGATCCTTAGGGTCTACACCTGTAAAGGTTCTTGCAATTCCATTTGTCCATGTTGAGAACCATTCTGTTCCATTAGTTACGGTTGCATATAATTTATCAACACCGAACTTGTCTTTTGAAGAAGTTGTAGTTGGTGGAGTTACAGGCGGTGTAACTGGTGGTGTAACAGGTGGAGTAACTGGAGGAGTAACAACATCTGATACTACTTTAAAAGTAGTCGCGCTGTTTGTCCAAAAAGGATTTGAAACCCAGTTGGTTGTAAACACTCCGGCTTTAACATAGTAATCTCCTATTGTAGTTGGTGTAAAAGCAACATTGTAGTTACCACTTTGAGTTGAAGAAATATTTTGACCAGTAAATGTCTGGTAAAATAATCTTGCTGTACTCTTAGTAGAGAACACCTCTACTTGAACAATACCATTTTGAATTCCACTTCCAGTATTTGTCACCTTTAAATTAATTGTTGCAGGTTTTGAAACAATCGGTGATGTTGGGCTAATAGTAGTTGATACTGAATAGGAGCCAACGGCTACAGGCGCAGGAGCATTTACAACTGTAAATCCAAGAGCTTTACTTGTCCAAAAAGGATTTGAAACCCAGTTGGTTGTAAACACTCCGGCTTTAACATAGTAATCTCCTATTGTAGTTGGTGTAAAAGCAACATTGTAGTTACCACTTTGAGTTGAAGAAATATTTTGACCAGTAAATGTCTGGTAAAATAATCTTGCTGTACTCTTAGTAGAGAACACCTCTACTTGAACAATACCATTTTGAATTCCACTTCCAGTATTTGTCACCTTTAAATTAATTGTTGCAGGTTTTGAAACAATCGGTGATGTTGGGCTAATAGTAGTTGATACTGAGTAAGAGCTAGTTGTAACAACTTGAGCTTGTGCGAATTGAACTGCGTTTCCGACAAATGTAGTAAGAATGATACTCATTCCTACCAATGTCGCGAAGAACATTCGTAATTTATTTTTCATAATTTTTAATAAGGTTATTCTGATAATCCTAGTAATTCTGATAAAAAAGGAGCGTTTTTATGGCGCTTCTTTATCTGTTACTTTTTGTAACGACTCAGCAAGTTTAACAGCGGATGAAAGCCAGTCAAGGAAGGAAAATTTTAATCTGAAATTAATACAAAAACGACCCTTTATTATAGGGTTATTTGACAATATATATAAAAGCTAGTGTCATTTAATGCTCCAGCATAGCCATATTTTTATCATAATATAAAAAATACCCATATAAAATACCATTAATGAGGTATTCATTAATGGTATTTTTGAAGAAAAAATTTTATGAAATATCTCTTAAGGTTATAAAGATTTTATTCCCTGTTCAACTGTAATAACAGGTAGTTTTTTTAGAGAAATATAATCTACTGTTTGATTAAAGATTTCTTTGGTTGTGCTATACATAGTACTACCATCACTTATGTCATGGAAAGTTAATATTAACCATCTTTTATTATTTGTAGCGTTATCAATCATTGCTTTAATCTGTTTTATTGTAGTGGTATTTAATATGCTTTGTCTTTCAAGTTGATATTTATCTGAAGAAGGACTGACATATCCATCAATAGTTGAAACACCATCAAGATAGCCTGCGTCTTTTACAATCTGTAATGTGTTTGCATCATATTCTCCAAATGGATAAGAGAAAGAATTTACTTGACCAAGACCCATTGAAATCAAATCATCACGGGACCCTTGAATTTCAGTTTTTTGCTCTTTTGTAGTTAAATTTGTTAAATGAGCATGAGTTTGAGTATGTGATCCTATTTCATTTCCTTTTTTATAAACATCAGCTAATTGAGTATAATTCATAAAGCCTTCAAAACCATTCTCATAGAGTTGTTTACTAGAAATATAAAATGTTCCTTTAAAACCAGCAGAATTTAGTTTAGGGATGGCATTTTGATATTGGGATAACCATCCATCATCAAATCTAAAAGTAACAGCTCCAGTTGAGAATATATTATTTGATTCGCTTGTTTTTGATTTTAGAAACACATTATCTAAACTCAAAAAACCAGTACCTTTAATAAGATGGAATATAGTGACATTTTGGGTTCCTGTAGGAACAGTTACATCAACTGAAGTGCCAACAAAAGAATTTGATGAAGGTAATGTTGCTAAATCTTTATAAATATATGTTCCATCTGTTTTTTGAAATTGTGCAGTAATATAGCTACTAATATTTGAACTATAATTATCTGAATAAGTATATGTCCCAGCCGGTATAGAAATTGGAGAAAAATACCATTTAGCATCACCATTGGTATAAGATGATATCTGAACCTTTACTGCTTTACTCCCATCGTAGCTTGTTGATGGATAAGTAAAAGTTCTTGTATTGGTCCCCCATCCTCCTTTGTTCCAACTTAATGGAACTCCAGCAGAACCAGTCTGTTCAAAGTTTGGATTAGTAATCAGATTAGTCTGATCTGGTGGTGTAACAGTAATTTTTGTTAATGAATATTCATCCGTAGTTAAAAAACCCACACTACTTATCAAATGAAAGAAGGTTACAGAAACAACACCTTGAGGAACAACAAAATCAACTGATACTTTTTTAAAATTTGTTCCAGAATTTGCATCAAGATAAGCTAGGTCTTTATATGTATATGAACCATTACTCATGGTAAATCTTGCATCTAGGGTGCTTGATATGTTTGAAATATAATAATCTGAAAAAGTATAGGTATCTCCTGCAGTTACAGGAACGTCTGCAAAATACCATTTGGCATCACCACTAGTGTATGAAGTCATTTGAACCTTTATTGCTTTACCTCCGTTATATCCAGTAACGGGATATGTAAAAGTTCGTGTGTTTGTGCCATATCCTCCTTTGGACCAGTTGGTTGGGGTGTTTAAAGAAGCTTCCTCAACAGAATAATTTGAAATCAAATTTGATGATTCAATAGATGTAACACCCTGAAGAGATGCTTGTGCTTGAAAAATTATAGGTCCTTTAATTTGCTCACTAGCATTTATAGGAACAGTTCTAACGATATCTGGAGTTTCTTTGCTTTCAACTTTTAGCTCTTTAGCAAAAGCAAAATTAGTAAATGATGTAAAAACAAAAATAGCGACAAAAACATACTTTAAAAATCTAATTAATTTTATTTCTTTTGACATAAAAATATTTTTAAATTACTTCTTCTTTTAATTATTTGCTCATTATTACAAAACAAGGATAAATGCGAGATGAAATTATTTTTTAGAGTTCATTAAACATTCATTGTTACTTGAAATAATATCTAAATAGATTGAATTCCTTGACTAATTGTAACTACCGGAATTTGTTTTTGAACTACATAATCAACTGCCTGATTAAAGACATCTTCTGTGGTGCTATAAAAATTACCACTATTATTTACTTCGTGCATTTCAAAAATTAACCATTTTTTGTCTCTTGAAGCTTCATCTACCATTTCTTTTATTTCATCTAAAGTTGTTGAGGTTACTATTTCTTTTCTTTCCAATTGATATTTATCTGAAAAAGGCATTGCATATCCATTTACCACTGATACCGCACTAGAAAAACCAACATCTTTTACAATCTGCATTGTTGTTTCATTATATTCACCGTATGGATAAGAAAATGAATTTACTTGACCAAGACCCATAGCAATTAAATCATTTCTAGAGTTTTGTATTTCATCTAATTGTTCTTCTGGTGTTAATTGAGTTAAATGAGCATGTGATTTTGTATGAGCCCCAATTTCAAAACCTCTAGCATAAAGGTCTTTTAGTTGAGAATGATCCATAAAGCCACTAAATCCATTTTCTAGAAGTTGTCTGCTCGAAATATAAAAAGTTCCGTTAAGACCAGATGAACTTAATTTTGAAGCAGCATTTGTATATTGAGACAACCACCCATCATCAAACCTAAAAGCTACAGCTCCTGTTGTAAATATTCCACGAGATTCTGATTTTGGATATAAAGCAACATTGTCTAATGATAGATATCCGATTCCATCGATAAGATGAAAAATGGTGACATTTTTCGTTCCAACTGGAACAAAGAAATCAACAGAAGTCTGAGACATAGAAGTTACTGGTGGTAATTTTAACAAATCTTTATAACTATATGAATTATCAGAATTTTGAAATTGAGCAGTAATAAAACTATTTTCATCTGAAATATAATTTTCTGAATAAGAATAAATTCCAGACGGTATAGAAATTGGATTAAAATACCATTTTGCATCTCCAGAAGTATACTTTGTTATATTAACTGTGATTGATTTATTTCCATTACCAATATCAGATGGATATATAAAATTTCTTACATTGTTTCCCCATCCACCTTTTTTCCAAAAGGCAGGAAAACCAAAAGAATCTGTTTGTTCAAAATTTGGATTTAATATTAAATTATTTTGACTTGGTGGTGGCAAAGTAGACTTAGAAAGTGAATAATTATCAGTTATTAAATATCCGACGTTATTTATTAAATGGAAAAAAGTTATTGATACTACGTTATCAGGAATAATAATGTCCGTAGTCGCTTTTTTAAACTCACCACCCAAAATTGGATCAAGATACAACAGGTCAACATATTTATATGAGCCGTCACTCATAGTGAATCTCGCGTCAACAACACTTGGAATATCAGACAAATAATAATCTGAAAAAGTATAGGTATCTCCTGCAGTTACAGGAACGTCTGCAAAATACCATTTGGCATCACCACTAGTGTATGAAGTCATTTGAACCTTTATTGCTTTACCTCCGTTATATCCAGTAACGGGATATGTAAAAGTTCGTGTGTTTGTGCCATATCCTCCTTTGGACCAAGATATAGGTAGTCCTGAAGAATTTGTCTGTTCCAGACTTGAATTGATAATAAAATTATTTGGATCTTGAGGTTCAATAATTACTTCTGTTTTTACTAGCGAATATTCATCCGTAGTTAAAAAACCCACACTACTTATCAAATGAAAGAAGGTTA
>CAZIID010000023.1:0-8589 GCA_964539415.1 uncultured Candidatus Saccharibacteria bacterium
AGATGATGGAACAGTATACTTCACTGGTAAGAATGGTTCAGCAGAAAAAGCAAAAGCTATTGTTGAACAGATGACCCATGAATACAAAGCAGGGGAGAAGTTTGATGGAGTAGTTACAAGAGTTGAGGCCTTCGGAGCGTTTGTCAGAATCGCAGAAGGAACAGAAGGTTTGGTTCACGTATCTGAAATCGCAAACTTCAGAGTTGATAACGTTGCAGATTATATTAAAGTTGGTGACAAGGTTCCTGTTGTTGTAAAAGGTGTAGATGAAAAAGAAAGAATCGCACTTTCTATAAAGGCGGGGTATCCAGACTTTATAAAAAGAAAAGGTCCAGCGGGTCCTACTGTCCCACCAAAGACGGTATAACGGCGAGGAATATTTAAGAAGAGAATAAAAAACAAAAATACCGCTTAAGCGGTATTTTTGTTTTTGATTTTTTTAAAGACAAAATGCTGACTTTTTAGTATAATTGCTCTATTAATAAAAATGGACGACGAGGTAAAAGATATTCAAACAGACACCAAGCTACAACAGACAACGAAAGACGAGCTTGATAAATATTTAAATAAAGAATCCTCAGATAATAATGTGGCTCCTTTAACGAATATAAAAGTTGAAGAAAGAAAAGATGTTCCTTTGCCCGTAAACACAATTCCAAATCAAACATCGAAAAACCCACAGGGAGCAGAAGCTATTCCTGTTAAATCAATTGTTAGAACATACAAGAGTGACATGGAAGAAACAATTCGTTCTCAACATATATCTTCTCTAAATATTGCTGTTGCTGAGAATAACAAGATGATGAAAAGGATGACGGATGAAAGTGTTCAGGAAGAAAAGAAAGCTGGCAAGAATTATAAAATTTTTATTTTAATAATTATTCTTATAATCGCTGGCGCATTGGCTTTTGTTATTCCATATTTTTTGGCTCAAAAACAAACAGCTATTGTTGTTGAAACAGATGTTGTTCCTGATTCATCTTTAATAGTTTCTGATACTGCTGAGCGTGTGAATATAGATGTTTTAAATAAAGATAGGATTGCAAAAACTTTAGGTGAGAGGGTAGATCAGATTTCAATACTTCTCGGTTCTATCAGACAGTTTTACATGACCGAGGGTGAAGCTAATTTGGCAACTATCATAAGTTCAAAAAGATTTCTCGAACTTATTAAAGCGAGAGTCCCAGATGCAATACAGAGAACTTTAAAAGACCAATTTATGTTTGGTATGCATAGTTACAAAGGTAATCAGAAGTTTCTAATTTTGAAAGTTGGCTCCTATGAAACAACTTACGCTGGAATGCTTTCTTGGGAAAGTGCACTATGGTACGACTTTTCTGAGTTGTTTGGTTTAAAAATAGCAAACAGTATTGATTCTCAAGGTAAGCCGATGGTTGGTGAAGACGTAAGAAGGTTTCAGGATGTTGTTATTAAAAACAAGGATACTAGAGCGGTGAAAGATGAAAATGGCGAGATTGTCTTTTTGTACTCTGTGGTTGATAAAAGCACTGTGATTTTAACTACGAGTTCAGATACGTTTAAAGAGATTTTAAATAGGATGGATAAGATGTCTGTGACGAGATAATTTTATTGGGTCTTTATCTATATTTATTTCTGTGCTAATATCTCTCTTGTAAGTAGATATATCGGGGCGTGGTGTAACGGTAGCATACGTGCTTTGGGAGCATGCAGTCCGAGTTCAAATCTCGGCGCCCCGACAAGAAAAACGGCTTAATGCCGTTTTTGTTTGTTGGGGCGAGAAAGCAAATGATTTTGCTTTCGTCCGAGATTTGAACGGCGGAATAAATTTTTTCAGCAGAAAAAATAATGAGCCGGTGACCAGACTAAAATTTTTGACGAAAAATTTTAAGTTGAGGTCAAATGTGTGACCTAATTTTCTTGAGCAAGGCGATTAGAAAATGGAAATACTCTTGTGGTGATTCACGCATCTCGGCGCCCCGACCATTTTTTTTAATTATAGGTGAATTTATATTGTAAAAATATTTCATCTGGTGTATCTTTAAAATAATGAAGTTACTTATCTATGGTAAAAAAGCCAGTGAAGTTACAGATTTTGCAAAGGAAGTCGGTTTTAAAATTGTAGACAAGAATCCAGATGTTATAGCAAGTTATGGAGGAGATGGAACTTTTATGAAATGTGAAAATGACTTTCCTGGGGTGCCAAAGTTTTTTCTAAAAGGAAGTAAGATTTGTAAAAAATGTAGTGCTTTTGATAATGAAGAAATTCTAAAAAAAGTTATTTCTGGTAGTACAGAAAGAAATGAAGAGATGAAACTTCAAGCAAAATCTAAAGGTAAAAAGATCGTAGGTCTAAATGAAATTATTGTTCACAATAAAGATCCGAGATCTGCTATAAGATATGAAATTTTTATTGATGGCAGAAAAATAGGGAACGAGATAATTGGTGACGGCGTCGTTATATCCACACCTTTTGGTTCAACAGGGTATTACAGATCTATTACTGATAGTTTTTTTGAAGTGGGTATCGGTGTGGCTTTTAATAATAGTACTGAACAATCGGATCATATGGTCATAAAAGAAAGTTCAGAAATTTTAATAAAAATTATTCGTGGCACAGCTTTGGTTTATGCAGATAATAGTGAAGAGGAAATCAGATTAGATGATGGAGATGAAGTTAGTATTTCTATTGCAAAAACAAAAGCTATAATTTTACAACCGAAACAATAATGAATAACGAACAAGAAAATTTAGAACGAACAAGAAAATTTCAAAGAACTATTGAGGATTTTGTCTGTGAAAAATGTGGCAAAAAAGTTATGGGGAATGGTTTTACAAATCATTGTCCAGAGTGTCTATATAGTAAACACGTAGATATTAATCCGGGGGACAGACAGGAAAGTTGTGGTGGTCTTATGGCTCCAGTTTGGATTGAGTTTATTTCTGGTGAATATATTATAAATCACAAATGTGAAAAGTGTGGTTTTAAGAGAAAACAAAAAGTGGAAAAGGAAGATAATTTTGAAGAAGTCATAAGGATTTCAAAAATGATAGCAGAGGAGTAAGTTTTTTCTAGAACATTGATATATTACACTGATGGGTATATAATGGTGTTCGTTATGAAGAAAGATTATCTATATGATAAGGCCGTAAAATTGAGAAAAGATGGTTACTCCTACTCATTTATTAAGGATAAAATTGGTGTGTCTAAAAGTACTCTTAGCGAATGGTTGTCTAGTTTACCTTATAAACGAAATAAAGAGACTATAGCCAAAATTGACAGAGCAAGATTAATGGCAAATGAAGTACAAAGAGCAAAAAAACTTTGTTCAATACAGTGTGCAAAAGATTTAGCTCTAAAAGATATAGGTAATTTTACGCAGAGAGATTTATTTATGCTCGGGATAGGTATATATGTAGGTGAAGGATCAAAAACAGGGAACTTGATAAGAGTTGTAAATTCAGATCCAAAAATAATAAGAACAGTAATTTTTTGGTTTAAGAAGATATGTGGGTTGCAAAATATCAATTTTTCTATTAGAATCCATCTATATCCTGATAATAATCAAAATGATTCAATTAATTTTTGGATGAAAGAAACTGGGTTATCCAGAAAAACTTTCCTAAAGACATGGATTGATGTTAGGACAAATAAAAAGAGAAAAAATTTTGGTAAATTGCCTTATGGTACAGCACACTTAACGATAAAAAGTGCTGGAGGAGGAAAAGCTGGGGTTTTTCTTTTAAGAAGAATATTGGCGTGGATAGAGATAGTTCATAAAGAAGCGGGTGTGGTTTAATGGTAGAATGGCACACTTCCAATGTGTTGATTCGGGTTCGATTCCCGGCACCCGCACATATAAAAAAAACAGCTATAAGCTGTTTTTTTGATATGTGCGGGTGAGAAAGTGCTGGGGGCACTTTCGTCCGGGAATCGAAGCCTCATTGAGTGTATATTACGAGCAAAGCGAAGTAATATACCCAATGAGGATACTGTCCATGTAATGGAAGATATCCCGGCATTTGTATTATAATCTATAAGCTGTTTTTTTGATATGTGCGGGTGAGAAAGTGCTGGGGGCACTTTCGTCCGGGGATTGCATTTTTTTGTATTTCGTCCCAAACTTTTTACTATTTTTATAGTATAATGTATTTATTACTAATTTAACTCCTCGATCTTTTTCGAGGAAATAACAAATAACATGTTAGAAGGAATTAAAAATTTTTTTTCAAGTGATGAGGACGCTCCTGTTACAGTTGAAGAGATGGGTAATGAAGAAACCAAGGAGACGATGAAAATCTCAGCTTTCTCTCAGCTTTTTCCTGAAATTAAATTTAATGCAGATAATATTAATACTATAATAGAAATGGCTAGTTTAACTCAAGAAGAAATTGATAACATATTATCGCTTGCTGTAACAGGTGAGCCTGAATTTGCAAACCTTGATGTTGAAAATGCTAGAGCTAGATTAATCACAGCATCTAAAATCGCTGCCTAATATCCTTACAGTTTTAACCTTTTATGTTTGAATCAGAAAAAGCATCAATAAGTAGCGAGAATGAACCATTTGTAAAAGGTTTTTTAGAAGAGCAAAAATATAGTATCGAATCACTTTTGGCTGATGCGGACAAGCGTCTAGGGGAAGGTCGCACTGCTTATGTTTCTTTTCTTGGACCGAACAATAAGGTTTGTATGAAGGTGTATAAAAAGCCAGAAGATATTATTGGGGCAGATTTTTATTTAACCCCTTCAAAAGAAAAAGTTTTTTTGGAGAAATTAAAGAATTTAGGAGCCAAAGTTAGAGTTCCAAAAGTCTATGTTTCTTATGAGAATGGTGATGCTGGATATGATTTTTTAATGATGGAATCTTTGCCTGCTGTAAGTATTGATGATGTGTTGCAGGGAAGAGCAGAGTTACCGAAAAATTTTGATTTGGCTTCCTTTAGGGATGATTTAAATGATTTTGTTGAAAGAATGCATTCTGAGAATATTTATCATAGAGATTTGCATGAAGGGAATATTATGATAGATAAAGAAACTTGTCAGCCTTATGTAATAGACTTTGGAGCTGCAGCTGAATTTTATGGCCAGATTGAAATTGGAGAACGTGGGCCGTATCACATTACAAAAGATGGTAGAGAGATAATTTTGACTTCAGATGAGGCTATGGTTAGGTCTATTGTAAAGAAGATAAATGGCATGTTGACAAGAACACATTAATTTGTTAATATAATATATGGAATCAGATAAAAATATAATACAAAAAGAGGAGGCCTATATGGGCTTTGTGCTCGCCAAGAATGTTATCGACAAAGTCGAAAAGATTGCGATAACTATGGGAGAGTCTGAAGACGCCGTGGCAGTTGAAGGTCTTGATGGTCAGGTTCTCGTAAGACAGGGGAGCAAGGCTCACCTTGAAAGAAGAGATAACGTTGAAATATTCAAGATTCCCGTTAAGCTCAAGACAACAATCAATGAGGTATTGGTTGAAGAAACTTTTTATCTTTGTACGAAATAATTGCTAATTAACCGCCAATTCGTTGGCGGTTTTTTAAAAACAAAAAAACCACCTTTCGGCGGTTTTTTGTTAGTCATACTTATACTAAACCCTTATACTATTTAACTGCATCCTTCAAAGCCTTAGCAGCTCTGAATTTTGGAACCTTCATTGCAGGGACTGTTATAGCCTCACCTGTTCTTGGGTTTCTTGCTTGTCTTGAAGCTCTTGCCTTTACAGAAAAGATACCAAGACCAGCTATTGATACATCCTCACCTTTCTTTAAACCACTAACGATAGAATCAAATACAGTATCAACGACCTGTTCTGCCTGGACTTTTGTTCCATTTAGAATTGCGTGTACTGCTTCTACTAGAGATTGTTTGTTCATAATTTTGCAAAATTATTGCGCGTCTAGGTCATATCCGCGCTAAATTATTAATACTTCGACCTAATTACATTTATCTAAAGTTGTTGAGCAAACAAATTTAGATCTAAATGACCTTAGACTATTGTATTACTTGCTTAAATAGAATACAACTCTTGAAATAATCCCTTTTTATATTGTAATAATAGCGCTATAAATAATAAAGGGATTTTTCCTTTCGGAAAAATCCCTTTATTTAAGCCATTTTTTTGATACTAATTATCTAGCGTAATCTGTTATCCTTGTTTCTCTAATCAAGGTAACCTTTATTTCTCCTGGATATTTTAGTTCTCCTTCTATTCTGATGGCTATATCTCTAGCCATTTCTCTTGCTTCTAAATCTGATATTTGCTCAGGATATACGAATATTCTTATTTCTCTACCAGCTTGTAGTGCGTAAGATTTTTCAACACCTGGGAAAGTATTAGCTAATGCTTCAAGCTCTTGAAGTCTCTTTAAGTAATTTTCTACACTGTCACTTCTAGCTCCTGGTCTTCCACCTGATATTTGGTCAGCGACTTGGACTATTATAGATTCAATTGTTTCGTAAGGATATTCTTCGTGGTGAGACTGCATTCCTTTTATGATTTCCTCACTTACACCGAATTTTTGCAATATTCTTTTTCCTATTTCAACGTGAGTTCCTGCTACTTCGTGATCAATAGCTTTTCCGATATCGTGTAATAGACCAGCTGTTTTAGCCACCAAAACATTTGCGCCGATTTCTTCAGCTAACATTCCTGCAATATGTGATACTTCAGTTGAGTGTTGCAAGACATTTTGTCCGTAACTTGTTCTAAAGTATAGTCTTCCAAGAATTGAAACTATTTTAGGGTCAAGATTCAAGACTCCACATTCATATATTGCTTGATCACCTTTGTCTTTTACTATTTTAGCGATATCTTGCTGAGCTTTTTCTACAACCTTTTCTATTTTTGCTGGCTGTATTCTACCATCAATTAAAAGGTTTTCTAATGCGATTCTTGCAACTTGTCTTCTAATTGGATCAAAAGAAGATATTGTAATTGCACCAGGGGAATCATCCACTATAACTTCAACTCCGGTAACTCTTTCAAAAGCTTTTATATTTTTACCTTCTTTTCCTATGATTTTACCTTTAAGATCGTCTGATGGAATAGAAACAATAGTAGACATAATATCTGGGGAAACAGATGAGGATAGTCTCTGTATTGTTGAAACGAGTATCTCTTTTGCTCTACCTTCAAGTCTTTCTTCACCATTTTCATTCAATTTCTTCATTCTTGAAAGAAGGTCTTCTTCAGAATTCTTTTCAACAGAAGTAAGTAAAATGTTCTTTGCTTCTTCCTCAGAAAGCTTTGCAATCTTTTGTAATTCTAGGATTTTCTGAGCTTCTGCTTGTTCTGTTTTTTCTCTTATTTCTTTTATTTCTACTATTTTACCCTTGATATTTTCAACTTCTTTATCAATGTCGGTTTGTCTTTGGTCCAACAAACTTTCTTTTTTTATAAGTCTGTCTTCTGTTTGTCTTGCTTTCTCTTCTTTTTCTTTGTTTTCTTGTTTTGCTTCTTTCATTATTTCAACTGATTTTGTTTCAGCTTCAATAACAACTTTCTTTGCTTTTTCTTCTGCTTCAAGCATCATATTTCGGATCTCAAGCTCTACGGAACCTTTTTTACCGAGAGATATAATCAGACGCAAAAAATAACCTATCGCTATTCCGATAAGTCCCGCAAGACCCGCGAGCAGTATAAATATTTTTATGTCCATAAAATTGCGAAAAAGTTTCGCCCTTTTAGACTATAGATTGTAATGCTATTACAAGTTTTTGATTCCTTTTAAGACCGACAAGAGTATTGGTATTTGAAATGAATTTTGTGACTTTTATAAACATATAACTTTCTTTAATCTACTAGGACTGCGCTTTTTAAATTAAAATTAGTAACCTACTTATAATATAGCATTATAAGGCTTTTGTCCACCCAGTAGTGAATTTTGGCTTGAAACTGTCAACCTGCCACGTTGACATTTTTAGGAATAAACTTATCCACTTTTGCATATTGATATATATATAATAAGGGAATATGATAAACAAGAAAACAATCCTAACCAAACTCAAACCAATTGCCTCATACCTTCTCGGGGCATTACTCGTCTACACAGGTATAGTCCTTGCAGGTTCCCTTACTCCAGGTGAAGGAGTAACAACAAGCACAGCTACTCACTACACCCTTTCAGACATTTACAATAAACTAAACCTAAACACTTACTCTGTATCTTCTCACTCTGTCTCCACCTCATCTTCTCCTCTTGCATCAATGAACACACTTACAGAAATCTGGAACTCCATTCCCACAATATCAGCATCTACCATTGCTACGGGTACTACTATCATGGGTATAGCAGGTACAAATCCAGCTTGGGCATATGGTTCCACCAGTGCAAGTGGAGTATTATACTCTGCATCACCCGGTGCAGGCACCGCCAACGACACCACTACATTTGCCAGTGGACATGTAATTGCTCCTGCTGCTCAAATTATAGATGGCTATTCTGCTTTCGGAGCAAATGGATTGGTTATAGATGGTACAGGTTCAGCTGGTACACCTGCGCTTGAATGGTCTGCAGATAACCCTGCCGGATATGTAGACTGGGCAACTGCAGGAGCATACTGTAGTGTAACTCTTGGAAATGGGTATAGACTTC
>CAZIID010000024.1:0-1645 GCA_964539415.1 uncultured Candidatus Saccharibacteria bacterium
TTGCCCGAACTCATAACTGTAACCTTAGCTGAAGTTCCCATTCTTATTTGAAATTTTGCAGAAATTGTGTCCCCACCGGTGGATTCATTTCCTATAAAGGCAGTAGTAGCCCCAGCAGCGTCATATCCAAGGTAACCACGATTAGTCCCACCATAGTCAACTAACCCTGTCCAGTTCATTGCTTCACCAAATGTGGCACCGGCACCGACAACAGACAAGACAGATGCCGGGTTAACTGTTCCAATACCGACTTTGCCAGGAACATTACTCGATCCCGAATTAGTTATTCTCATTGTTTCTCCATTTCCAAGTCCATTGAATCCAGTTGCAAAAATCATAGGCATATTTTGTGTTTGGAATACTCCTTTTTGGGGAGAAGCTATATACCCAAAAATAACTCTTTTACCTGCAAGGTTTAATGTGGTGTTTATATTTGAAACTCCAATCTGAAAGCTATCTGAATCCGTCGGTCTAAATATAGTTGTCCCCGTCACATCTAAATTTGCACCCGGCAATAATGTGCCGACGCCAACATTTCCATTCGCCAAAACAGTTACAACTTTTGTTGTGCTTGCATATAAATCTAAAATATTTCCAGTGCCATTTTGTGTGAGAGTAAGAAGTGAACCTGTTGAGCTCGTGGCATTTGCAGTATCTAAACGAACGAATTGATTATCAGAAATTCCATTCAAAGTATTTGCAATGAATGCAGAGGGAACAGTTCCGATTCTTTTTCTTGGAGACATTTCTCCATCCCAATCTCCAGAAACCGGACTTGCATTTGTGCCACCGATTTCAACACCAAGATAAAGTACTTGATTGAAGTCTACACTTGATAGAGAATTTACAGAACCGAGCATTACACTAAAAAGACCACTAGTTACATTTATTCTACTATCAGTTCCTGATCCGCTACAGGTGCTTCCAGCGTCTGATGAATAACAATGAGACTCAGTCCAGATAGGTGATCCACCCGTTGAAGAATTGTAAAGTTTGAAACGAATATTATAACCTCCATTTGTAACGGCAATACCAGTAGCCTCGGTTAACTTACCTTGATAGTTGGTTTGTGGGCTTCCACCAGCCAAGAAGACTGTTGCGAAGTTTGCAAAAAAAGAAGACAAAAAACCAGGGTTAGCCTTGGCGGTAAATAGCATTAAAAATAGACCTAAGATTAAACCGGAAAGTATGAGGAGGTATGAAAGCTTGAGGGAGGCTTTTTTAGGGTTGATTTTAGGCTGATTGAATTTTTCTATATCGCCCTTTAATACAAACCAAGAGCGACCGACTCTTTGACCTTTTAGTTTCCCAGAACGGATAAGAAAACTCAAATAATCTGAATTATATCCAGAAATTTTTGAAGCTTCTTTTAAACTAATTAATTTATTTAAAAAACTCATTTAATATCTAAAAATATAGACATATCGGATGTACGAGATTAACAAAAACACAATCTCGGCAACATAAAAATACTTCTTATATTATAAACAATTAAAAGTCTAATTGAAATAGAAAAAGTGTGGATAATAATAGTATGAGGGATAAGATGGATTGCTTCGTACCTCGCAATGACAGAGGAGAAGAAAACTGGATTATCGCGCTCTGTTCGCAATGACAAACGGGGAAAAATTATAAGTTGTTAATC
>CAZIID010000024.1:1745-3283 GCA_964539415.1 uncultured Candidatus Saccharibacteria bacterium
ATTTTTGGTTTTTTGGTGAAAATTCTTACAAAGAAAGCAATAAAAATTAATAATAAAACTATAATATTCCCGTAGACAAAGTATGTATTATCAAGAATTGAAGTTGCTTTTGTTTCTTCTACTGCTTTTACATCAAAAACGCCTTTTAGTAGAGAAGTTTCTTTATTGTCTAAACCATAAGAAGTTATACTGAAAGAATACATTTTTTTAATTTCAAAATTCGGTATTTCTAAATAAAAGATTTTTTTCAATGGGTCTGCCTTAAAACTATAAGATAAGACTTTTGTATAACCATCTTTATTATAAACATTCAGAATTAAGGACTTTGTATTCGCAGGAAGATTGTTTTCGTCTATAACTATTTTTAAAGAATTATGAGGATAAATTCTAACAGTACCAGAGAAAACAGGTAATTCTATATCACCCTGTAAAAATACAAATTTATTAATTGGAATTAAATTTACTATTGGTTTTTCTATATTTTGAAAAATTTCAGTTGAAGTTGCAACTTTGTTTGAACTAGCAAAAAATTCCATAAGAGCCCCAGGAGAAAAATTTAAATCCTTATCGTATGAAAAAGCTGAATAATAATATTTTGTATCAAAAGAAAAATCAGTATCTCTTGCATATGATCCATTACCATCATAAATTATTTTTCCATCTAGGGGATTTGTCGGGAAGAAAAAAGGAGAACGAACTATTTTTACACCATAAAAATCAGAGCTTGTTGGATTTGTCCATTTAAAAATTATTTCATTTGAAGTTGAGGTTGAAGTAAAATTTAAAATTGACGGAATATATTTTGTATTTGGAATTGAAAGAGTACTAAATGTTCCTAAACTTATTGCATAGTAATATTTTGGCAAACTAGAATTTATAGAAAAAGAATATTTTGTATTTGGTGAAAGATTTTCTATAGAAATTTCATGATGAGTGTCTATTTTTAGACTGTTAATAATACTTCCATCAAAACTATCTCCTTTCCCCCACCTTACCGAACCTTGTGTTGGCACTGCGGTATTCCAAGAAATTACCGCATTATTTATTCCTGTTTTTATCTTTATATCTAAAATAGTACCAACTGTAACAACAGGGACAGATGCTGGACCGAGTGGTCCACCTGTAACATTACAATCTGATGAACAAGAAGAAACAGACTCCCCTTTCAATAATTCACAGACATTATTGTGATTACAAGAAGTACAATCGTTTGAACAGTTTGTTGTATTTTCATCTGGAAGCTCACAGATATTGTTGTTATTACAACCCTCTACATTCAAATTGATATTTACAGAAGCCCTACTAAGGCTTGGTATTGTAAAAAATAGACAAACCACAAGAAAAAAGATGGATTGCTTCGCTACGCCTGCCTGCGCAGGCAGGCTCGCAATGACAGACGGGGATAAAAATTTGATTCGCCAGCTCCTCTTCTCCGTCTTTGCGAGGAGGTCTGCCGACGTGGCAAACCATCTCAGAATGGTATGAGGAATTAGTATAAGGGAGAAGATGGATTGCTTCGCTACGCTCGCAATGACAGA
>CAZIID010000024.1:3383-8367 GCA_964539415.1 uncultured Candidatus Saccharibacteria bacterium
GAGGAATTAGTATAAGGGAGAAGATGGATTGCTTCGCTACGCTCGCAATGACAGACGGGGATAAAAATTTGATTCGCCAGCTCCTCTTCTCCGTCTTTGCGAGGAGGTCTGCCGACGTGGCAAACCATCTCAGAATGGTATGAGGAATTAGTATAAGGGAGAAGATGGATTGCTTCGCTACGCTCGCAATGACAGAGGAGAAAAATACTGGATTCCAGATCCCCAAGTGAAATAGAAAGACTTTCACGGGGCAAGCAAGTCTGGAATGACAAAGGAGGAAGAGACTGGATTGCTTCGCTACGCTCGCAATGACAGAGGAGAAAAATATATTAGACAGATTTATTGATTCCTTCTTTTTTTTATTTAAAAATAAATTCATATTATAAAACAACAGCTGTTACTATTATCGTTGCTGAATAAGCTCCAGAATCCTGAATTTTATTACTTCCAATTCCGGATTTGTATTTTATCGTTGTTACTGTTCCATCTGGATGATTGGATGATGTTCTGTAAGTAATAGCTTTTTCATTTGTAGAGAAACCATCCCAACATCTATCAGAGGTATCAAAATTACCAACTCCACAAACACTTCCATTATCTAAATACTTACTACTTATATCTTGACCTTCAGGTGAAAAAGCAAAAGCAGAACTAGTTGGAGCTATAGAAAAAATATAATCCGGTATATCAGTAACTAAAGGTGCGTAATCAGAAAAAGAAGCACCCTCGAGAGAACGAAGAGCTGGTGCAGTTGAAGATCTTACAAGTATTTCATATCCAGCAAAATTGTCAGTCGTAACAAGCCAAGATTCTGCAGATTCGCTTTGTCCAGAAACCATTCCACTCATTTCAGGTAAAACCACATCACTTACAGCAGAAATAGAAATATAAGAAGATTGTAATATTCTATAACCAGAAGAAACTGAGTATCTTGAACTTGAAGAGACTCCTGAGTTAACCTCACCCAAAGTATCTGACAAAATAAAATCGCCAGCAACACCATCTTCTGTTCCACCCATGTTTATTGAATCAGTATTAATCTGATACTTGGAACTAGACATTGCAAAAGCTTTACCAACAATACAAAAAACTAATATTAGTATAGTAAAAATATAAATATCTTTTTTTGTTCTTAAACTAAACATTTTCTGAAAAAATGCTACTACTGCTTAGCTACCAACTTGAATTTCTTAAAGAATGTAAAAAGACCAAAAGATATAATCAACAACACAACAAGAGCAACAATAGCGACCTTCCAAGGAATAATCCAAAATGATACAGATTTGGTATCAACAAGATCAGAACCATAACCTCTATTCAAATCTACAGTAGCAACAAATCTTCCAAGTACTGGTGATTGATTCCATTCAACTTCACGGTATCTCATAGATTTTGGCATTGAAAAATATGCGTCAACTGGAACTTTTCCAATAACTTTTCCAAAAATATTTGTGACTGTTACCCATCCATAAGGTACCAAGTGAACATTACCGTCATTTTTAAATAAAATATTAAATTTATATATATCTGGATTTTCTTTTGTGGGTGAAATAACCTTCAAGTCTTCAAGGGAACCACTTTCTTTTGCAACACCATTAACCCTTACAAAAAACAAAGTTCCGACTCTAGAAATAATTTTAGTTTTACCCTCGGCACCAGTTGATTGATTTTCTGAATCTACTGAAGGTTGATTGGAAACAAGTATTGATGTGTAAAAACCACCAGGTTGAGCATTTACAGGGATATTTATCTTTATAGGAACAGTAATACTACCATTGGATTCTAGTGAAAAAGTTTTAACTTCAGGAACTACATTATCTTTAAAAGAATACGGACTTTTTTCTTCACCCAAAAGTATAACAGGCATATTTTCGTCATTTGATCCTATAAAATCTTCAACTTCTATTTTAAAGGAAACTTTTGAAGAAGCTCTGTTTGTAACTGTGATTGTCTTTGTGACTGATTCTCCAGGATTTGCAAAAACTTCCACTTTTCCAGGTTCTAAAACAAAGTCGTTTTTTACAGTTATGGTATTTGTTGTTTGGGCGTTTGATGTAAAAGCAAAAATAAAAATAAAGATTACACAAAAAAATATTCTATAACCAAAATTATTTTTTATAAATAAATTCATTATTTTTATTAACTTAAACTCTCTCTAAAAAATTTAAAAACTATAAAGTAACAGCTGTTGCAATGATGGTTGCGGTATAAGTACCAGAAGGAATATAAAAAGCATTTTGCTCTACGGCATAACAAACAGTAGTATCGCTTCCTACAAATGTCGTAGTAGAAGTTCTATTTGCTACAACAGAAGTGCTGGTGCTTGTTGTAAAACCAAGATATTTTAAAGCTGTTGAAGGAACATGACTTGTGGATTCGCAAGAAGATGCATTTCCCCAAGTACCAATATTCACGTCTGTACCATATGCTGAAAAGCCAAAATTGGCAGAACCAGAAGGAACTGACCACAAAGTAGGAACTCCAACAGCATAATCATCAATAGTAGTTGTGGCATTTTGTTGCATTGCAGGAGATGTGAGAGATTTTATGGTTAAACTATAACCAGTAATATTATTTGTAGTAACAGTCCAAGTAGAAGAAGCTATAGCCGTCATATTTGCCAAAGATAAATTTCTACTCATGGTGATATCGCTTGGACTCGTAATAGCAATACCTGCAGTTACGTTTAACGTAACCAATACAGAATCAGATGCAGATGTTTGAGCAACAGCAATATCATCATTAAACATAAAAATACTCATACAGAAAAACAGAACAATAGATAAACAGAAAAAATATATTTTTATGTGTTTTAATATCACCATCTTATAAGCTTTTATTTCAAACTATTTCTTCTTTGTTGCTGTTGAAGTTTCTTCTGTATCAACTACTGGAGCTTGTTCATTTTGAGTAGCACCTTGTTCAACTGAAACTGGACCAACATTTACAATGATGTTTCTGTCTGGGCTATAAATAATAGCTTTCAAGGCTTTCTGATAAACCAAAACTATATCACCATTTTTTGAACCAGCGTAAAAAGGCTGTTCCTTTGCTAAGGCTGTTGCATCAGAGATTGTTGCTAAAACTGGTTCTTCACCCTTAGGTAGCATAATAAGCTTACTTACATTGTCTGTGTATAACTTTATTAACTTTGCTTCTTCAACTTGAGAAACAGTCTTTGCAACTTTTGCAAAAGGAATACCAAACTTTTGTATATATAAGAAAGATAAACCAATACCTATAAGCAAACCCAAAACAAGAAGTGCTAAAGTAGAACCAAATCTTTTAAAAAAACTTTTTATAGATGACATATTATATTAAATTATAAACTAATAAAAATTATTAGTACTAATTTTAACATGTATATTTTTTAATACAATACAAAATCCACAAAATAAAAAAAGGCCTCGTTCATTCTCATGAACGAGGCCTAATATATTCTATTTTGCTTCAGCAACGAGCTTTGCCATCTCTTCTTTGGTCACACCAATTGCTTTAAAAACATTATGATGCATAATCCACAATGCTTCAACTGCTTGATAAAGATTCATCGCTCTACCATCTTGAATATGAAGCCCTACTTCTCTTGCCTGCCTAAGTGTTGGGGATTCATCAGAACGCAGATTCACGTCACAAACAACAGTACGCTTTGGTAAAATCTTAATCACATTAGAACTTTGCTCAAGATTATCTTGAAGTTTTCCATCAACAGCAGGAGCAAAAGCAGAAAAATCTTTAAAGACTCCCTCGGCACCCTTAGTTGAGGCATTAATGATCACATCGGCACCCACTGATTTAACAGCAATCAAATCCTCACCACCATAAATAGCAGCATTTGGATATGACGAGTTAACTCTATTAGCAAGATGCTTAGCCTTCTCTTCAGTACGATTCAAGATAACGAGCTTCGCACCACAGCTTGCAAGCGTAAAAGCAATTGCGTCGGCAGTACCACCAGCTCCAAGAATTAAAACATTGAGCTTTGAAAAGACATTCGTAGACAACAAGTTCGGATCAAAAGTTTCCCTCAAAAAGATCTCGAGTCCCCGAACGAATCCAATACCATCTGTATTGTAACCGATAAGTTGACCATTAGCTTTGGCAACAACATTAATAGCACCAATTTGTTCTGCTAGAGGATCGAGCTTATCCAGAAACTTTGGAGCTATATTTTTAAACCCTGAACCGGTACCACCTCCAGAATATTTCGGATCACGTCTGAATGCTTCATAAATCTTGTCAGTATTTTTTGGGTCACCGATCACCATCAAGAAGCCGATATTCATTCCAAGTTTCCTAAAGACATAATTTGCCTTGATTTGAAACTGACCGGCATAGTCATGATCAACAGGTGTCAAATCATAATGTTCAAAATCAAAATTCTGCGGGTTGTTTTTAGGCAACTTCGCAATTGTGATTAAACCGACGTATTGTTTTGGTATTTCGATTTTCATATCTAAGTAACTAAAACGAACCCTTGTTATTATTGCATCATCGGTAAGGTCAGCTGGATCCATATTATATATCAAACCGAGCTGATATACCAAAGTCGCTTTATCATAAACATCTGCAGTTGAACCAATAAAATCTTTTGGCTCAAGAGAACCAATCTTCCTAGCCTCAATACTTTCAATTCGAATATGTTTGATTGGATAAGGCAAAAACTCAGGGGCGACATGCGCCCGATCAAGTCCAGCTTGGTCTATAATCTTTGCTTGAACAATTTGTCCGATATGATAAGCACGATAGTCACCCGGCAAACGTTTACCAGGTCTAAAAACGACAGTTACTTGCTCTTCTTGCAAAGGAAGACGATAGATACGACGAAAGGCCATTTCATCACTTGGCAACTCAAATTGAGCTTCAAATCTTTTTTTCATCTTTAACTCCTTTTTAATTTTTTAAAAGATCCTTTCTAATTGAAGACTAACACAAATATAATAAAGAAAAAAGAAAAGGCGCGTTGGATAAAATCCAACGCGCC
>CAZIID010000025.1:0-8127 GCA_964539415.1 uncultured Candidatus Saccharibacteria bacterium
ATACTTCATACATTTCGCGCCACCTTAGCTCAGTTGGTAGAGCATTTCATTCGTAATGAAAGGGTCCGCAGTTCGATCCTGCGAGGTGGCTCAAGTGTAACGTAGAGACAACTCAACAAGCAAACTTCTTTGCTTATGGCAGGATCGAAAGGGGTTTTGTTATTGAACGAAATGTATTTATTTCGTGAAATCTAAACCCACATGGCTATGTAGTAGCCGATCCTGCGAGGTGGCTCAATTTAAAAACCACGTCTCGTGACGTGGTTTTGTTATCCTGAACTATCTTACTATAGATATAGTATCTATAGCCCCCTGACCTATAGATAAGACAGATTGCAGAATATGAAAGAACATTAAGAGGGTTTTCTCAAATGCGTGAAATAAATCAGGCACAAGAGATCTTGTAAAAACGATAGCCAGAGCAAGTCCGACAGCTCCTAATATTTTCATTTGAATGAAAAATTACGAGAGAAACTTTTGATTTGTCCGACTGACAAACCCCCTGACTAATCGTCAGATGTCCCCTCTCAAGTGAAAGCTTTTTCAAACTTTCATTTGAGAGGGCATCTTTACAAAAACCCCTAATCTAACCTATCTGTATTATAGCATATATAATATAAAAAAGCAAGTATAAAAAAGGGCTAGTTTTACCTAGCCCTATAAATAATATCTAGACAGTGCCACCTATTTTCAAAGCAAAACAACTAGCCCATGCATCAACAAGTCGATCTTCATCATCAAAGGAAACAAAATGATCCAAAATGGCCTTAATTTCGATAGCGGTCACAGAAGGATCACGATTGTTATCAATAAAAATCGTGTCTCCAACAATATAAGAAGACAAGCATTCAATTGCAGGCAAAGTATCATCTTGATAGATTTTTAATCTTCTCAAAATAATATCATCCGAATCATCATCCCTTTTTCTGACTTGCCCACGCAAACGACAAACATCCAAAGGCACATCGACAACAATCTGGATAATCCGATAAAGACGAGAAGTTTCAATCTTCCAAAAAATCTCTTTTGCCTGATTTGCAGTACGAACAACACCATCCAGCACTACATGAGTAGCACCATGATCGGGCATTTTATCCCAAGCTTCAATAAAAGCTGGAATCGCGATTTCATCCGGAACAAGATCTCCTTTCGCAAAACAAGATTTTATAATTGGACCCTTAACAGGATCAGATTCAAGACCCTTAAGAACTCCACTCATCTCAACCTTGCGTTGATTCACACCTGCTTCAGCAAGCTTTCTTATGATCGTACCCTTACCACAAAGTGGCGGGCCATTAAACACGATAGCCATTTTTTTCACAAAGAACTCCCACCTTTTATAGACACCACAATAGTGTCTTTCTAATTAAAAGATAGCAATTTAATATAAATAGTCAACTGAAATTCATCTTTGTTCCCTCGCTTCCTCTTCTTCCATACGAAAAATCTTTTTCTTTGCATATTTTGCAAAACCAGCGTGAAAAGCAACAAAGATTATTAAAATAATAGTAATGACAATATAAGTATACTCAAGATATGTTCCACCAAGTTTATATGATTGACCCAAATAGTATCCTCCAAGCATTATGAGTCCGTATTGAACAAGAGTTACAAAAATAGCACTTGAAATAAATTTTCTATAAGAAACTTTTGCAAAACCAGCACTAACAATAAACGGCACACTGAGTCCGTAAGCAAGCTTTATAAGAAACATTGTTTTCTTTGTGTGATTTTCCCAAATCTTTTTTACTACATTTTTATTACCCAAAAGAGAAGTAAACTTATTAGTAAAAAATTTTACGATAAAATTATCTTGCCCATATCTGCCAATATAATAATAAATAGTATCAGGTATAATATCACCTAATATTAAAATACCGTAAGCCGGAAAAAAATTGAAATATCCTCTAAATACTAGAAACCCAGCTATAAGTGAAGCCATAGGGCCCTGAAATACAGCAATTGGAAACAAAATCAAATATTTATATTTTATAAGCAAAAAAAGAATCTCTTCCACCTGAAGATTATACCACTTCTCATAAAAAATTTCAGTTACCTTGAGTTGATAAATTATATATCAATATATTCGTCAATGCTCCGATTGGAGATTTTATATTTTCAAAAAAATAAAAATCTGTTCAATCGGGCTTCGAATCCCACCGATCGCGCAAATAAAAAAAGCCCTAAGGGTGGTAACATTATTAGTAATGACTGGTGGGAATTTCGAAACTTACAGTTTCAGGTCACATATAATTTTTTGCTAAAAATTTATGCTACCCCGACTCAGCTCGTCAGCTTCCGTCTTTGAAATGCTATGAGCAAATGGCATTTCAACCCCGATTGGAGATTTTGTCTCATTTCATTCACAAAATCTGCTCAATCGGGCTTCGATTCCTAACGTAGGACCGTTTGTTTAAGAAAACAAACTTATCTCCCTCGACTAAAACTTTTTCGTCAAAAAGTTTTGTCTGGGCACCGCCTCGCATTTTTGTCTGCTGACAAAAATTGGCTCCGGCGTTCGATTCCTACACGCAAGTGCTCCCAGCACTTGCTCGGAGGCACAAATAAAAAATCACCCATTTAATATGGGTGATTTTTTATTTGTGCCTCCGGTAGGAATCGAACCTACATCAAAGCCTTAGAAGAGCTCTGTTCTATCCATTGAACTACGGGGGCATCCTTCAAAAGCCCAGACAATATAACACTTTTAAATAGATGGGTCAACAACCTTTAGTGTTTTAATTGAACTAGATTCTAATTTTCTCTTTTCAAATACACCAATAACATTCTCTAAATCATTATCTTTTACTTTTTTTATAACAATATTATCTTTTGAAATATCAATAAACAATTCTTTGGAATTTGTATTTTTATATATAAAAAAATTTATAATACAAAAAAAGATAACTGAGACTATAAAAATAACAATTATGATGCTCCAATCTCTATTTGGATTTATCGTCTCCCCATAAAAATTTTTTATAGCTAAATATATTTTATTTTTATTATTAATTTCCATAAATTATTCTTTAATCTTAGCTACTTTTAGATCAAAACTGCCATTCCATTGAGGAATAATATCGCCCCTTACAGTATATGTATCAAATTTACTAATAGAAAAAGTATCTATCACAACAACAGACGGTAAACTTTCTAAAACTTTTTGAAAGACCAAAACATCTGCCCATGCGCCAATAACATTTAATTTTATGGATAAATTTTCAAGCGAGCTTGAACTTGCCATTGGTTCTATCTTAACGGATTTTATTTCAGATTTTAGATGATTCTTAGATACAAGATCTTCAATCTGTTTTATAAAATCCACTTCCCCTCCCTTTGGAAGAATAAAATCTGTTAATTTATCTCTGTTAATTTGCGTTTCATCCAAATTTCTAGAAAGGACTCTAACAACTTCTTGTTTTTTTAGATTGTCTCTCATTGTGTTTTCCAACAATTCCATTCTATTTTCACCATTTTTTATCTGCATAAAAGCAAAAACATAAAAACCCCAAACAATAATGTTTATTATGAGAAGAATCACTATTTTTATTTTTGTCGATTTGGTTGGCATTTTATTTAATTGAAAGTGTAATAGTAAAATCTATATCTGAACTTTTTACAAAATCAGAAACAGGTAAATCCACTGCACTTATATTTTTATCTAGCTTGATATCTTTAACAAAAGACAAAAGACCCTCCCTATTGTCAGCTACTCCTTTAAATATAAATTGATATAAGGAATCTCTTTTTGAATATGAAATCTGGTTTATTTTTATATTTTTGTTTGTTTTTTCTAATACACCCAACATCTGTACAGAAGGTTTTTCGTTTTTAAACTGATTTAAAAATAAAATTAGTTCATTAGTGGTTTTAACAAGACTTTCTTGTTCATTTGTATCAATTTTATTTGCTTCAACTGAAGCTGATTGTGATTTTATAGAGATATCCCTATAAAAAGAAATAATGTAAGCAGGAAATATAGAAAAAGTAGAAATAATTCCAAGTAATATCATAAAAATAAGAACAACTGAAAAAACCCTTGAAAAATATTCAATCTTTATTTCTTTTTTATTTTTTTCTGGAAGAAATCTTATCATTTTAATTTGAATTATCAGGAAGAACCAAACCAATTGATGAAGCAAAATCTAAAGAGTCTGGAAAACTTATCTTTGGTACCTCTTCTTCGAGAGAAAGAAGGTTTGTCCAGACATTTGCAACTTCTACATCGGTATTTATAGAAGAAGAAATATACTTTGCAAAACCTGGAACAAGCGATGTTCTACCACATAAAATTATCTTTTTTAAAACATGTGGTGAAATTTTTGATTTATCTTTATTCTGCCAAAATTGCAAAAAAGTTAAAATCTCATCTCTTATAACAGAAAAAATATTAGCTAATATATACAAATATTCTGAGGTGTCCTCCTCTTCATTAGAAAAAGCAGATTCTGGTATTTTGAAACAACCTTCGCTTTTTGTAGAAAAACCAGCGTCTTTTATCTTCCCTACCAAAGCTTCTGTACCAACAGCAACTGTTGCTGTAAAAACTACTGTGCCATTTTCTATAATAGAGAGAATCGTGTTTTTTTCTTTTATATTAACTATCATATAAGAAGCCTGATCCTCATCTGATATGATAGCTCTAGCAACTTTTCTTGATTCATTACAAAAAGATAAAATCTCCATACCTGCTTTTTTGAAAGTGTCTATATATGAATCAATAATCTGTGTAGGAACAACAGAAACGCTAACTTCAATATTTCCGTTAGGTGTTTCTCTAATCGGTACAAACTCAAAAGAAGCCTCATTTGCTTTAAGTGGAACAAACTCCTCCAAACTAAATTCTACGACAGATCTCATTTCTTTGTCGTTTACATTTGGAATCTCTGTATTAAAAATATACGATTTTTCCTCTGGAATAGAAACTCTAACAAAATTCAAATTATATTTCTGTTTTAAAGAAGACAAGACAGAGACTAAGGCATCTTGGTTTAAAATATCACCACAATTAAACACACCCGCAGGAATAGATATTTCTCCAAATCTTCCTATTGTTGTCTTACCTCCTATTTTTTTTGCTTCTATAAACCTTATACAGCTATCACCAATATCTATACCAACTGAAGGTATTTCAAGAAACTCTGGAGGATTTAAAAAACTTAAAAAATTAAAAGCCATAACTGCTATTATTATATAACAGTAACGCCCAAAAACAAACTATGCTTTAACTGAGTGTTGATCCTTCTAGAATGTTATCAGGCACTTCCATTAAAGATAATTTTTCTCCAGACTTCACAGCGAGAATCATTCCATTACTTAGAAGTCCCATTAGTTTTCTTGGTTCAAGATTTGTAACAAAAGCAACTTTTTTACCTACCAGTACTTGTGTATCAGGAAAATATAAAGCAATTCCAGAAACTATCTGCCTTATTTCTCTTTCTTCTACGGGGCTCCCCTTTAAGAGTCCAAAATCTACTGATAATTTTAGTAGTTTTTCTGACTTTTCTACGGGGACAGCTGACAGTATCTTCCCTACTCTCATTTCTATTTTAGAAAAATCATCATAATTTATAATTGCTTTTGTCTGTTCTATCTCAACTTTTTCTACTTTTATATTTTTTTGTTTATCCAAAAAAGATTGTAAAATAATAGAAGCTGAGGAAGCATCTAACATCTCATTTTTACCAAAATTATTTTCAACTTGCACAGACGTCATAAACTCTGGTTCCAATACAACCTTAATTTTATTTTCCTCTAAAAGTTTTTTAAATTTCTCTATTTCACTTGAAATTTTATTATCTTCACCTTTGTAGTTTTTTGACTCGCCTAATATTACTGTTTCTACTTTTTCAAGTTTTACGTAATCTAAAACTTTTGAAAGTAATTCATTATTGTTTTCTATCACTTCTTTTGGAAAAGCCACTCTACCGTCTATGTCTGACAAGGCCAATCCTACCCTTTTTGAACCATAATCAATTCCTATGTATTTCATATTCGCCATTCTACACCATTTTAATGTTTTTTTAAATGAAAGTGATATAATATATACATTATGAAAGAATTATTAAATGACCCACAAAAAATATCAGAGTTTATTAGCAGGCCAGAGAATTTAGCTTGGCTTATCCCAATGGCGATTATTATACTAGCTCTTAAACTAGTTAGCCTTTGGAAATCGGCAAAAGGAGACCAAAAAGCTTGGTTTATAGTCTTGGGGATATTAAATACTGTTGGAATACTAGAAATAATATATCTACTTTTCTTTATGCCAAAAGAAGAAAAGAAAGTTTTATAAAAAAATAATTAAAAAAACCGAGAACTCGCTATGAGTTCTCGGTTTTTTGTTTTATTGCAAGCGTGCGTTCAACCCCGTAGCTCTGCTTCGGGGATGAATGAACGCAAGATTTCTCTGAGTAAGCGGAGCTTGCACTTCTGCAACAAAGAACACCCTTATTCGCACCATTAAGAGTACTAATCATATTCTAATTCGCTTTGCTCATAAGAATATGATGTCACACAAAAACTTTCCACCTCTTGGTGCGAGGTTCTTTATTTTTCTTGTACTTCCAACGTCCCCAATATAACCTTGAACTCTTTTATACAAGTTTTTGTACCAAGATTTGTTTTGTTCTTATCGTAAACCTCTAAAACTACTTTTTTATTTCCCAAAGTTGTAAAAATTGTTTTTGCATTTTGAGCACTGCTAATTAGTTTGTTTTGACCGCCTGTTCTGTCATACCATTTGTATATAATATCTCCATTTAAGTGTGGATAGTTAGTGCTTACGATAGACTCAAACAAAACATTTTTATTCACATATACATTATCGATCCCATCCTGATTTATATTACAAGATAAATCAATTGAATAATCTGTAACCTCAACAGAGTTTGAACAATTATTTGTTACATTTTGTCCTTTTGAATCTGTCACCTTCACTGAAGCATATTTTGTTCCTGGATAAGTATAAGTTTTAGTTATTGAACTAGTTATTCCAGTTATACTACCAGTGCCTCCCCACTCATATGAATAAGGTCCAACCCCACCTGAAACGTTCGCAGTCCATATGACACTCTCACCTTTGTTAATTAAAGTTAAATTTGAAACACATGAAGCATAAATTGGAGGTATACAAGTCTGACTTAGAACAGGAGTGACCCCACCAGAACAATTTGAAGGTGTCTTTGTGCTAATACTGCGTGTTTGTATTTTTTCTCCAGGACAAGTAGTTGGAGTCCATGAAGTATAAGTAAAAGATGTACAAGATGGAGTACAGCTCTGACTCAATACTGGAGTTCCACTACAGCTAGAAGGTGTTCTGCTTTTTTCTGTTCTGGTTTGTATGCCACTGGACGAGCAAGCCCCCCAAGTATTGTATTCAAAAGAAATACAAGTTGGTGTGCAAGGTCTAGATAAAACAGGAGTCCCGGTACAGTTTGCTGGAGTTCTGCTTTTTTCTGTTGTGGTTTGTGTGCCACCAGTTGAGCAAGTGCTCCAAGTATTGTATTCAAAAGATGTACAAACAGGACGTTGAACTGTAACTGTCCACGATGGAGTGTAGCTAGCCAAACTTACATAAGGAATATTGTACCAACTACCACTTGTATTCACCAAAGTCATTTTGTAATTAGCATTTGAAACACTTCCATTGCTATAAAAACTACCGTTATCACAAACCTTTCCTCCACTAGAATAATAAATACATCCTTTTGCATACATATCTACAGCACCAATTTCTACTCTAACAGTAGCGGTACCAGGAGCAACAGCTGTACAAGTCATACCAGAACAACTTACAACTGAACTGTTTGATGAGACTGCGTAACCACCAATATTGTCATGATAGAAAGATAAATATCCTGTATTTCCATTTAATTCATCATAAATGTTAAGAGTTCCTCCACAATATGGAGTGTCCCAGCTTCCGCCAGATTCATTAAATGAACAATCTTTTTCTCTTTCAAAAGAGACATTCCCCCCAGGATTGAGTCTTGAATCACCTATGAGATTTACAGTATGAGTTAAACTAATAGTTCCATCAGAAGCATTTCTTACAGGTGAGCTTGAAGTCTTCCAGTGATAGTCAATACTTCTTGTTACAGACTTCGTCTTCGCCTGCCCATCCGA
>CAZIID010000026.1:0-7826 GCA_964539415.1 uncultured Candidatus Saccharibacteria bacterium
ACGCTTACTTGGACAGATTGGAAGTGGTAGTAGTCGAAGCAGGAGTCGGTGGGGGGTTGTTGAGCAAACAAAGGAAGAGACACAAGAGAAATTAAAAGAGAAAATATAATAAATAATTTTTTATTAAAAAACATTTTAGATTATTAATAGCTGATAATATATAAATATATTATATCATGTAAAATAAATGATTAAAATAAATCAAATATACTACTCATAAAAAAGACCCCGCACTCAGACAAGAGAGGGGGGTCTCGCGTCTATGCGGGGTCAATATCGGCCTGAAAAACCAATATAATAAGTTGGTGAAACTATTTCAACATCGGCCTTCTTACCTAGACCAACAGTGGAACTTTGTTGAAACTGTGCACCAGCAGTAAAACCAAAGTCCGTATTATCTTCCAAGAACCAAACTCCGTAGACTCTAATTGGAATTACATCGGCCAGCTTATACTCCTTGTTTGGTTCAAGTGTGCTATACCTGTCCCAACCATTTTGTGCGTCAAGGGAATAATAACTAATACTTGTTCCCAACCATAACCGGTTACAAATATCACCAAGTGGGGCAAACTCAAACTTCGCTCGAGGCGTCCAATTAAAAATAATATCAGTAAAGACATTACCACACGAAGGGATTATCCCGTTTTGTCGGAGAGCAACATAAGTAAGAGCACTACCAATTTCTCGTCCTTCGCCTTGATAAGTTTCCTCGGAGACATCACCACCAATGGCAGTAAAAGGATATATCATCCAGTCTAGCCCGATACTAAAGTTAATGCTTGGCCGGGCATGACCAGTAAAGGTTACCTCCCTGCCGTACAAAACTCCAATAGTAAACGCGTGGTTCATCTGGTATTCTGTTTTTTCCACAAGACTATAGTCCTTGGTCCAGGCTACATCGTCACGGTGAATTGGTATCTTCCTGATTTCGTACGGCATATTGTTGACCGTACAACCAAGGTAAGTATAGCCGTAATCAAAACCCCAGTTCTTTTGCTTTGGGTTTTCGCCCGCTACTGAAAGATAACTGGTCACCAATAATAGAAACATAGAGACGAGAAACTTTTTCATTTCACACCACTCCCTTTCAACGAACGTTTAGTTACATATCAGAAACGGTTAGCGTATTGCGAACCTTCTATCTCTGATAATCTAAATTTAGATTACTATTAAAGACAGTCTTGTCAAGATGTGTGTGGAAGGAGGCGAGATTCGAACATTACATGTTCAGTACCCATGCTTGGATTTTCTCTTCGCCTAAGAAGGCTCGATAAAATCACCACAAGAGTATTTCCATTTTCTAATCGTTCCACTCAAGAAAATTAGGTTGCTCAAGCAGGCTTCGAATATCCCGCGCAAGCAATTCATATTGCTTGCTCCCCTCCGCATAAAAAAATCACGCTCTTTCAAGCGGATTTTTAAATGCGGAGGGGGGGTTCGGTCACGAGTTACTAAGTCTTTTGTAATTAAGAAATTCCAAAAGCCTAAGTACTCTCGACCCCGACTCGACAGAAAGAAAAGTTAAAACTTTTCCCTGTCTCCGTCTTTCGAATCTCCCCCACCTCATACTAGACGCCAATATAAAAAACAGCATTCTCATGCTGTTTTTTAATTGTCGTTGCGGAGGGGGGGAGATTCGAACTCCCGAGACCCTTGCGAGCCTTTCAGTTTTCAAGACTGACCTATTCAACCGCTCTAGCACCCCTCCGTAAAACTTTTTTACTCTGATAATTTAACCTATTTTTTCATTTTCAGCAAGTTATATCTACAATTCTTAATCTTATCTCCGGTCTATTCTTAAAAAATGACTTTTCAATATTCGCTACCATATCTATTTTATCTTTTGCTTTTATTTCCCTACCCCAAGTATCTGGCAAACAGAAAAAACCAATTGCGGATATTTTTTGTCCTTTTTTATTCTTAAAGGTTAATTCTAAATGGTTTTTTGTTTTACCAAAAATCTTGACGCTTTCCACTTCAACTTTTTCAAACAAAAATAATGGCTTAGGATTATCAACTCCAAAAGGTGCCATCTTATCTATCTGAGAATAGCTCGCTTCATTAACATCATCCAGACTCAATCTTTTATCAGCTTCAGTTTCAATATTTTCTTCAGTTTTATTTGCAAGTTTATCATAAGCTTTTTCAAGTGCGTCAGATATCAAATCCACTTTGTCTAAAGACAATGAAAAACCCCCAGACATTGAGTGCCCACCAAATTCGTCAAACATATCTTTTGCTTCTTTCATAAGTTCAAAGATATCCACCTTTCCGTCTGAACGACAAGAACCCTTGAGGCATGTTCCCTGTTCTCTTCCCCACAAAAATACTGGACCGTTATGATCTTCCAAAAGAGATGTTGCAACCAATCCTAAAAGTGACGGCTTCCAATCTGGATTACCAACCACTAAAACCTTTTTCTTTCCATTATCTGTGTGCGATGCAATTTTCTTTTTGATTTCTTTTACCATAGTTGCCACCAAAGTTTTTCTTTCAGTATTTATATTATCTAAATGAATTGCCATCGCCGTCGCTTCCCCGTCATCTTTTGTAGAAAGCAAAAGAAAAGCATCTTCAGGTTCCCCCATACGAGACGCTGCATTTATTCGAGGTGTTATCATAAAACTCAAATCGTCTTCTGTAAGATATTGCTGATTAATTTTAAGTAAATTCAAAAGTTGCATAATCCCCGGTCTTGGAGTCTTTCTCAAAACTTTCATTCCATATGATGCAAATATTCTATTCTCACCCGTAAGCGAAACCATATCAGAAATCGTCGCAATTCCCACCATATCCAAAAGCCACTTTTCCCAGCCATCTACAATCTTAAAGAGGCCTGAAGACTCCCTTATAAGCCCCTGAACGAGCTTAAAAGCCACACCAGCACCACAAAGGTCGGTTCCTGTATATTTTGATTCTCTGAGCTTTGGATCAAGAATAGCGAAAGCTTTAGGTAGCTCTTCTTTTGGTAAATGGTGATCTGTAATAATAACGTCCATACCAAAATGATTTGCCTTCTCAACTTCTTTGATATCTGTAATACCACAATCAACTGTAATTATAAGTTTGGCACCAATATCAAAAAATTCATTTATAGAATCTTCATTCAAACCAAAACCATCAAGAACTCTATGAGGAATATAATTTGCAAAATTATGATAATTTATTTTCTTAAAAAAATCGTGTAGTATTACAGCCCCAGGAATTCCATCTGCATCATAATCACTAAATATTACTATTTTTTCTTCATGTTCTATTGCATCAAGAATTCTATGAACGGCCTTGTCCATATCTTTCATTAAAAACGGATCAAAATTGTCTTCATATTTTGGATTTAAAAAGTTTATAGCTTTCTCTTTTGTATCTATCTTTCTGTGATACAAAAGGTGCTGGGTCAATTCTGGATACAAAGAAAGCTCTGCTTTAGCAGAGTCTGGGATTTCCTTTTTTACTACGACTTTCAACATATGTCTGATTATATCAGAAACAAAAATAAAAAGCCCCGTCCGACTGGGTCGGACGGGGCTTTTTTATTCATCTATCTCTTAAAAAGACTCTTTATCGAATTCCAGATTCCGGTATCAGAAACTGTTGCTGTATTTTTCACTGTTGTGTTCATTGAGGTTGTACAGCTTCTAACTAATTTTGGCTGTCCACCAGTACATCCTGCGGGGGTTTTACTTGTTTTTGTTCTTGTCTGTTGACCATTAACACAGCTAGACCAAGCAGAATAAGTGAAGGAAGTACAAATGACGGGAGGAACTACAGAAGTACAACTCTGTGTTAGAACTGGTCCTCCACCGGTACATCCAGCAGGTGTTTTACTTGCCTTTGTTCTTGTCTGCTGACCATCAACACAAGTTGACCAATCAGTATATGTGAAAGATGTACAAGTGACCGGTTCTACACTACATGATCTAGACAATACTGGACTACCACCCGTACAACCAGTAGGAGTCTTAGTTGCTTTTTCTCTTGTTTGAGTTCCATTCACACATGCTGACCACGGTGTATATGTAAATGAGGTACAGGTGACTGCAGGAACTGTACATGGCTGAGATAATATTGGGCCTCCTCCTGTACAACCGGCCGGAGTCTTTGTAGCTTTTTCTCTTGTCTGCGTTCCATTAATACAATCTGACCAAGGTGTATATGTAAATGACGTACAGGTTACTGAAGAGGCAGTACAACTCTGAGTTAATACAGGCCCCCCTCCGGTACAACCAGTTGGTGTCTTAGTAGCTTTTTCTCTTGTCTGAATTCCATTAACACATGCTGACCACGGTGTATATGTAAATGAGGTACAGGTTACAGGATTAACTGTACACGTTCTACTTAATTCAGGACCACCACCAGTACATCCTGCTGGTGTCTTTGTAGCTTTTTCTCTGGTTTGGGTTCCATTTACACAATCTGACCAGGGTGTATAGGTGAAAGAAGTACAAGTTACAGAATCGGTAACACATTTAGGAGGCACCTCGCAACCATTCGCATCTTTAGGTTGAGCAACAATTGTTCCAGTTGAACACCATCCAGGTGCAGGTGGTACAAACTGAGGACAGACAGGATTCGTAATTCCATCATTTTTCACCAAATTAAACTCCGGTCCAATCCATGATTCATCAATATGATTAACATTAGTTGGTGCATTGATAAATTTAATTTGATATTTGCCAAGGGTGGTACCGGCCAAAGCTCTGAATTTCAAACCAGTGCCATCACAAAGCATCATTCTGTCTGTATCTGCTTGTGCCATCGCACAATTAAAAGGTATTCCATTTAAATCAGTGCTAAATTGTCCGAGGTACAAATCATTTTGCACCCCACCGATTGGACCAATAAGCCTTGCATTTATCCTTGTGGCGGTTGAAAAACCAGATTTAACAACGAAATTGATTGGAGTCCATTCATTTCTTTCAACATTCGCACCGACAATAGGAGATTTTATTTTTATCTTATCTTCACCATTATCAACGGCCGGAGGAGCAACATAAGTTGACGAATTAATTTCGGCTTTCAGGGTACTCTCTGTTATAACACCTTTAGCATTATTACATTTCAAAGAAATATTTGTTGTGCCCACAGGAAGCTGGACAAATTCAATTCCACTATTATATTTTGAATTATTGTCCCATCTACTTAATTTTGGTATTGAAGAAGCAATACATGAAACGGCGTTCGTGGTATTCCACTTTAAGAAGTGTGTTGTTGAAGTACCCAAATAGTTGGCTTTATCATCAATGGTGAAATTTACAGAAACTGTTCCACTTGGTGGTCCAGACCTTAAAAGAAATGCTGGGGTTCTATCTATCTTGACTTGAGCAGTAATTTCTCCAGTCTGACTAGTGCAGACAAGAGAGAGGGTTGTTGTGGCATTTATATTTCCAACTTCAATCGTCTCAGTCCCAGTCAAAGACTTTTTGTCTCCATTCCAATTTGAGACCGCAGAATTTGATAACCCCTTACATCCAGAAAGAGAGCCTGAAGCAAGCCATGAGACAGTAAAGTTCTTTTTAGCATTAGTTGATGTATCAAAGATAGTCGTCTTTCCGTCTCCTGTTCCGTCACCATTAACTCTTAAATCAATTTGATTTGATTCTGTAATATTAAATGAATCTTTCTTTTTAAACGAATTCAAAACATTTCTTGTAGATGGCCCCACGAAACCGCCCGCAGGAGCAATTCCATACTTTTTTTGGAATTTTGAAACTGCATTTTCTGTTGCTACTCCAAAATAAGTAACTTCCTTTCCTGTTGTTCCGTGTCCTTTTGGACCAATAGCAATAATAGCTGTGTCGGGATCTGAATTGAGAATTATTTGTAATTGTCTTACGTCTTCATTATCAGAACCAAGCGTTAAATTTTTAGTAAAGACATAGTTAAAGACAGTAGGAGCAGCAGGAGCGTTACTTGGGATTGGGTCCGGTGGCAATACAGTATTGGCATTTGGCTCCGGTGAAGGATCCACGACAAGATTTCCAGCCAACAATAGGTTGAGTTTCTCTCTAGTCAAAGCTCTCACAAAACCATTCACTGGTAAAATGCCATATTTCTTCTGAAACTTTTGTACAGCTTCTTTTGTAGCATTACCAAAATATGTAACTTCCTTACCTTTTGTTCCATTACCTTTTGGACCAGACGCAATAATTGCAGTATCTGGATCAGAGTTTAATATTATCTGAAGTTGTCTTACTTCTTCATTATCAGAACCCAGTATTAAGTTTTTGGTAAAAATAAAACTCGTCGCTTTAGAATTACCACCCGCAGGGTTGATAATCTCTTTCAAAGCAGTAAACGCTTCCTTGGGAGAATAGTCGTAATTTAATATTCCCAATCCACAATGCTGCCAATCTGGGTTATTTGCTAATGAATCACAGGGATCCCTCAACTCATACCAAAACACAGCTTCAATTGATGTGTAATTTTTTATAATATCAAAAAAAGATTTTAAATACTCAGCTTGTTTTGTCTCAGTTACAGAATAAGTCCAGTTCTTAGCTGACTTGGTTGAGTAACCAATCTCTGTAATCCATATCTTTTTCGAAGAATCACCATAGTCACTCATCAATTTCTTAAGACCATCTAATTCTCCTTGAAGTGTTTTACCAGACCAAGTACTAACTTCTGTTGGGGAAGCACTTCTATAGGGATGAATTGCCATTATATCAAAATAGTTTTTACCACCAGCGTCATAAATTTTCTTCAAGAACGCTACATCCGTTCCTGCCATTCCCGCCAAAACAACCTTCGCATCAGGATTTTTCTGTTTAATTACCGCATAAGCACCCTTAAGTAGTCTTACGTATTCCGTCGCGTTTGGTGTAGGTTTCCAAAAACTAGGTATATTTGGCTCGTTCCAAACTTCCCAGTACTTTACTTCTGGATATCTCTCAACCATTTTACCGACAAAGTTAAAATAATCCTGGAAATTTCTTGGTGGGTACATCTTGTCTTCAGCACCGGAAGGGTCTGATGACGCCCATTTAGCAGTGTAGCCAAGCAAACCTAATATTTTTATGTTATTGTCTTTTGCGATTTTAAAAGCATTATCAACTTTTGTAAAATCAAAAACGCCCTTACTCTCTTCTATTTTACCCCAATCAAAACCAATTCTCTGCATCGATACCCCGAGTTCTTTAATTGGAGCTACGTCTTTTGTATAAAGCTGATGTTCATTAATTCCATAAATCAAAGCTTGAACATTCGAAATATTTACAGATAATACAAAAACAAAAGTGCTGACAATGACACCTAAAAATAAAAATAGATTCTTCATATTTGGCTTAATAAATATTAATAATAAATATAGCTAAATAGCCCAGACTGACTACTGGGCTAAATTATATCAAATATTAAATAATTAGCACCAATAAGTGTTGATAATTCTTAAATCAATTCTGGTTGATAATCTTTATTGAGTTTTATTGTTCTTAAATCAACAGAACTAATCTTTTTTTCAGAAATTTTCACATCAAGGAGTCCCCCCGTCATCGTTTCAACAGAGAAATACTGGTCAAACACAAAATTACCCAAACTATATGCAATATATGTATTTTTATATTTTTCAAGAGTCTGAACTACATGTGGATGAGTTCCAACTACAAGATCTGCACCGAAGTCCACTGCAAGTCTCGCATATTTTTCTTGATAATTATTAGGTTCTACTTGATATTCAGTACCAAAATGAAACATTGCAACTACTAAATCTGCGTTTTCACGAGCGACTTCGATTGAAGTTTTCAATTTTTCCTCTGAGATCATAGCAATCCCGGATTTCTCCCCTATTGCTTCATAATCACCTTTTCCAAACTCACTAAACGAAAGAA
>CAZIID010000027.1:0-5026 GCA_964539415.1 uncultured Candidatus Saccharibacteria bacterium
GGGTTGAAATGCTATTTGCTCATAGCATTTCAAAGACGGAAGCTGACGAGCTGAGTCTGGGTAGCATAAATTTTCAGTAGAAAATTATATGTGACCTGACCATGTAATGGTCGAAACTCTCGCCGTCTCCGCAAAGTTTGTTATAATATATCTATTATGAAAAATAAAATCATTCTCGTTTCTATTTTATTATTAACATTTACTTTTATATCTTCCGCTCATCAACCTCGTCTAACCTATGGTGACACCCTTACTTTTGAAAAACCAGCAGTCATAAATAACCCAGATATTTCTCAAGCTTTTTATGGTGAACTTAAGAAAGGTGAACCAGATCATTATGCTGTAACGCTTAGTAAAGACTTTCCTTTTTATATATCTGTTCTTACTCCTGATAATGCAAACGCAGCAAAAGAAGTATCAGTAATGATGATAAGCACAAATCCCCCACTCAGTAGCATTCCTCTTGAACTGGATGGAAAGAATTTTCCTTGGACAAAATATTACGAAGAGTTTGCCGGAGATAACTATTTTAAAGGCCCAGAAACAGAAAAAACATTGCGCGCAGGTGAATATATGATTGTTGTAAGTGCAAAAGATAATGTTGGTAAATATGTTCTTGTAGTTGGCAAGACTGAATCTTTTCCTTTTGTTGAATCAATTAAAACCATTCTTGCTTTACCAAGTCTTAAGATGACTTTTTTTGAAACTTCTTTTTTTACTATATTCTCTGGAATAATAGGTAAAGGGCTTTTGATTCTCATTGCAATAATAGCAATATTGATTTTTGGTATATATAAAATAACTAGACGCATATTAAGAAAAAGAAAAAAGATTTAAAAATTAAAAATCCCCCGCACTTATGAAAGTGCGGGGGATTTTTGTTTTAATTATATTTGAGGTTTATTTTTATCATCACAATCTTCGCTCACGCCATATGAAAATAGCTTTAACTTACTTTCCAAAAACCACATTACAGTAAAAACCCCCAAAGCAAGTATCGTACCAACTATTCCAATTTGATAAAGCCCGAAACCACAAGCCATACCAACACCTGCTGAAACCCAAAGACCTGCAGCAGTAGTAATACCCTGAATCTTATTACCCTGAAAGATTACAAGACCTGCCCCGATGAAACCAACTCCAACAACAATCTGTGATGCAATCCTTAGTGGATCTAGTGCGACTGTTCCAATATAAAGGTTTGAAATACTCTCACCTATTACAACAAAAAGAGCTGAGCCCAAAGCAACCATAGCGTATGTTCTCATTCCTGCTGTTTTACCCGCAAGAGATCTCTCAAGACCGACAATGCCTCCTAGGATAAGTGCGACACCAAGCTTCAAAAAAATATCTAAAATATTTAAATCCATTTTTTTAAGAATTATTTATTAATAACTGTTATTTTAACATAGCAAAGTGGTATTTAACTAACATTGACAAAATATTTGTATTTGTTATAATATACATAGGTTTAAGATCTTCTAACAAAAAGAAAGGTGGAATAGATGAAAATTGAGGTTAATTTCGGAACACTGGATTTCAATTCTCAAGACGTGGTCTCCCTGCAAAAAGCAGTGGATATCACAAAAAAAACCCTCCAGACACTTAAGAAAAATCTGGAGAAACAATTCCCCCATGAGATTTTCTTTGCCAAGATGACATATTTCAAAATCCCAGTTCGGGTGGAAACTGCCACTCGGAATGAAGAAATCCTGCAGAAATTCAAACGTAGGTTCGCACTTCTTCAAGGCAAAAACGAACACAGTGTGCCAATGAACTCTGATGAAGCAACTGAAGCTTATAATAAGGGTCTAAAAGAAGACGGTTTGGAGTAACAAAATAACGAGGCTCGATTCGCAAAGGCGAATCGAGCCTATTTTTTTGTTTTAGTTTTTCATAAAGTCACAATAAGCCACGACCGTTCATTATTTTAACCTAAGATGTGATTATAAATTACATATCTTTAAAAAAATGATTTTCTGATACAATACTCTCATGACACTAGGAACAAATATCGAAGGAAATTTCAGACTTTTAGATACACAAAAAATAGCACTAAAAAAACTAGGCATAAAAACTATTGAAGATTTACTATATCACTTCCCTGTCCGCTATGGTGATACTTCAGAAATGAAAAATATTGGAAATCTAGCTCTCGGTGAAAACGCAGTAATTTTTGGAAAAATATCTGGACTAAAAACAAGTAAGGGGTTCAAAACCAAGATACCAATGTCAGAAGCTTTTATAGAAGATGAAAGTGGAAAAATAAAAGCTGTATGGTTTCACCAACCATATATTGCAAAAATTCTTCATGATGGAATGTTTGTAAGAGCTGATGGAAAAGTTACAGAAAGAAAAACAGAATTATATTTAAGTAACCCGAAGATTGAACCTGTAGTAAAACTTCCAATTGGAGTTGGCGATTCCCTATTTGGTGAGGGTGGAGAAACTCATAGTCTTTATCCTGTCTATCCAGAAAGCAAAGGTATTACTTCAAACTGGATATATCACACGATACAAAAAATATTCTCTTCTGGCATATTAGATACTATTATTGACCCAATTCCAGAAGATGTTTTAAGTAAATACAATCTTCCCTCTTTAAAAACTGCCCTCATCTGGATTCACACACCCCAGAAACAAGAACATGCGACATCAGCCAGAAAAAGATTTGCTTTTGAAGAAATATTTTTTATTCAACTTGAAAAAGGTCTCGCAAAAAAAGCTTGGGAAAAAGATCCTTCTTTTGTAATACAAAAAGAAAAAAGCGAAATTGAGGATTTTCTATCAAGATTCCCCTTCAAAGCAACAGACGCACAAAGGAGGGCAATAGACCAAATGCTTTTAGATATGAACAAAAACAAAGCGATGGGAAGACTTCTTGAAGGAGACGTTGGCTCTGGAAAGACTGCTGTTGCTGCAACTTTGGTTTATGCAACCACAACTTCAAATCTGCAAAACCAAAAAGCCAACGTATTACAAACTGCCTATATGTGCCCTACAGAAATTCTTGCTAAACAACAATTTGATTCTTTTATAAAATATTTTACACATTTAAATATAAATATTGGACTTATTACTTCAAGTGGATGTAAGAAATTTCCTTCAAAAACAAAACCCGGAAGTTTTACCGACATTTCACGTGCTCAACTTTTAAAGTGGGTAGCAAATGGAGAAATCGCTGTAGTGGTTGGAACACACTCCCTTATACAAAAGACTGTGCAATTTAAAAATCTAGCTTTGGTGATTATAGATGAACAACACAGATTTGGAACTTCACAAAGACAAAAATTAATTAAGAAAAACGAACCGAATGGCAAAACCAATCCTCACCTTTTATCTATGACCGCAACACCGATACCAAGAACTCTTGCTCTCACAATTTTTGGTGACTTAGATTTGTCTTTGCTTGATGAAATGCCAGCTGGAAGAAAACCTATTCTTACAAAAGTTGTTTTGCCAGATATAAAGTCTAGAGAAGAAATGTATAAAGAAGTTTCCGAAAGACTAAAAGAAGGACGACAAGTATACGTAATATGCCCAAGGATTGATGAGCCAGATCCAGGTAAAGAACAAGCAATCATTGCGAAATCTGTTGTAGAAGAAGCCAAAAGACTTAAGAAAGATATTTTTCAAGATTATGAAGTTGCATCACTTCATGGAAAAATGAAAGATGATGAAAAAGAAAATATCATGACTGATTTTGCTAATGGAAAGATTCATATTCTTGTTGCAACTTCTGTGATTGAAGTTGGAGTAAACGTTCCAAATGCAACAGTTATAATAATAGAAGGAGCAGAGAGGTTTGGATTAGCGCAACTTCATCAACTTCGTGGACGAGTCGTCCGAAGTAATCACCAAGCTTATTGTTATGTTTTTGCACAAACAAAATCCGAAAAGACAATTCAAAGACTAAAAGCCCTCACACAAGCAAAAAATGGTTTTGAACTTGCCGAATATGATTTAAAATTTAGAGGGGCCGGAGAACTCGGCGGTGGAAAACAATGGGGTATAACTGATATTGGCATGGAGGCAATCAAAAATTTAAAAATGGTTGAAGCAGCAAGAACAGAAGCGACTCGTCTTCTAACAGATGACGAGTCACTTGCGAAGTTCCCTCTTGTCTGCCAGAAACTAAAAGGAAGAAAAGGGTGTGAGATACACTTTGAGTAAGGGTCGCTCGGTAATATATTTCTAAATCACGATAAAAGCACTGTCGTCACAGTGCTTTTTCTCTACTCAAAACATTTTTTACTAAAAATGTTTCTCCGTAAGGATTTAGAAATATATCACCTCGCTCTAAGTTGGAGAAAAACAAAACCTCTAACAAATTTAAAAAATACCAGTTACTCCTCTAAATTATAAAAATTTCTAATCCAGCTTCTAAAAGAACTAGTAATGAACAAAATATAAAATGCCATACAAAAAACTAAAGGCAATCCATGGAAAAACTATACAAAAGAAAAAAAACCTACTAAAGAATTTATTTTTGTTTCTCGAAAAGACATAGGGAAATATTGATACTATTGAAATAATTACCATCGCACTAGGTATAATAAATACTTCTACTCCAGAAGTTACATCACGTTGCCAAAGAATACTTAAAAAAAGAAAAATGGAAAAAATAAAAAAGAGTATAATAACAAAAGCTAAAAAAGAAAATATGTTTTTCTGCACATTACTTAATTTGGTATTATTTAACGTATCAAATTTTTCCATATTTTTAATATCAATTACCAGTTAAGAGTACTCCCCAGAAAATATTTTGCAATAACAAAACTTATTGCGAAAAAGGGAAAATTGAGATAATATAGCGATTACGAATGCGCGTGTAGTTGAATCTGGGATGGGACCCAGATTCAAAGACGTAGTGCGACGGCGCGAGTCGGGGTCGCGGAATATTTTAGCAAAAATATATCCGTGACCAGTTGGTAGAAAATTAAATGCGCGTGTAGCTCAGTTGGTAGAGCGGTCGTCTTATACACGACTGGTCCCAGGTTCGAATCCTGGCACGCGCACATTGCAA
>CAZIID010000027.1:5126-7670 GCA_964539415.1 uncultured Candidatus Saccharibacteria bacterium
TCCTGGCACGCGCACATTGCAATCAATTAAAAAACACCTCTAACTTGAGGTGTTTTTTAATTGTTTAAGCTTGATGCTCTATATCCATCTTTTTCTTAGGCATGATTCCATTTGCCACAAGTATTTTTTCAAATGCTTCCCTTTCAATTGTTTCAACTTCTATAAGTGTCTTTGCAATCGCTTCCAAAGCTTTTCTGTGGTCTTTCAAAATCTGTTCTGCTTTCACTTTCGCATTATCCATTATCTCAGTTACCTCTGCATCTATCATTGAACTTACTTTGTCAGAATAATCTTTTTCAGAAAGACCTCTTCCAAACATAGTTCTTCCAACATCCCCATCAAAAGCCTGCGCACCAAGTTTGTCTGACATTCCATATCTTGTAACCATATCTCGTGCAAGCGCACTTGAAACCTGTAAATCGTTTGATGAACCTGTTGTAAGATCATCAAATATTAATTTTTCTGAAACATAACCGCCGAGAGATACTGAAATATCATCTAAAAATTCTTTCTTTGATTGTAATTTTCTATCTTCAAGTGGAAGTTTGAGTGTATAACCCGCTGCTCTTCCTCGAGAAATAATTGAGATTTTATGTACTGGATCAGCGTAAGGAAGAACAGAAGCGACAAGTGCATGTCCTGCTTCATGATATGCAGTAATTTCTTTTTCTTTTACAGACAATATATGGCTCTTTCTTTCAGGACCTAGCATAACTTTTTCGATTGAACGAATAAGATCATATTGAGAAACTTTCTTTCTATTTTCTCTTGCTGCAAGTATTGCTGCTTCGTTCATAAGTGAGTATAAATCTGCCCCAGAAAAACCAGGAGTTCTCTCTGCGACAACCCTCAAGTTTACATCTTCAGCAAAAGGTTTTGTTTTTGAGTGAACTATAAGTATTGCTTCTCTATCATCTCTATCTGGAAGTTCTATCACTACTCTTCTGTCAAATCTTCCCGGTCTTAGAAGTGCAGGATCCAAAACGTCTGGTCTGTTTGTTGCTGCCATAACAATAACTTTTTCATTTGGTTCAAAACCATCCATCTCAACAAGTATTTGGTTTAAAGTCTGTTCTCTCTCATCATTTCCTCCTCCAACGCCTGTTCCACGGACTCTTCCAACCGCGTCGATTTCATCTACGAAAATTATTGATGGTGCTGCGGCTTTTGCCATACTGAATAAATCACGAACACGTGATGCTCCAACTCCAACAAACATTTCCACAAACTCAGAACCAGAAATTGAAAAGAATGCGACATTCGCCTCTCCTGCTACAGCACGTGCTAAGAGTGTTTTTCCTGTACCTGGTGCACCCATGAGAAGAAGTCCTTTTGGAATCTTTGCACCGATGTCTAAAAACTTTTTAGGATTTTTAAGAAAATCTACAACTTCAGCAAGTTCTTCTTTTGCTTCTTTAGCTCCAGCAACATCTGCAAAAGTAACTTTTTGTGTCTTGTCATTTGGTAATGATATTCTTGCCTTTGATTGTCCAAAAGTAAAAGCTTGTGCTCCTGCTCCTTTGACTTGTCTCGTGAGATACCAAAATATGAAAGCAATAAAAACTAAAGGTAATAAGAATGGCAAAATATTCCATGCCCAATACCAGAAATCTTTATCAGATTTTACATTTATTTTTACAAGTTCCAAATCTTTTGGCTGAACACCGTAGTTTACAAGTGATTGTGTAAGAGCGGTATTCGCTTCCTTCATAGAAACTTTAACAACTTCAGTTGAAGTAGCAGATGTGCTTGTAGAGTTATAAAATATTTTCAAACTCTCACCTTCTACATCTATTTGTTTAACCAAACCAGAAGAAACATCCTTAGCTAAAACAGAAAGAGAAATGTCTTGAGAAGTTGTATTGTTACCAAAAAATATTGAATAAGCAGTTGATAAAATAATTATAATTAAAATTACATTTACCAATTGGCTAATAAATGAACCTTTAAATTTCCAGCTAGGTCCTCCCTTTTTCTTTGGTGACATATTTTGATTTTTATTTTTGAATAAATCCATTTCGGCTAATAATAACACATTTTTGGGGTTTGGAAAGGATAAGAATATGTTTAATTCATCTATTATTCATGTAGGAATACACAAAAAAATAAAAACTGCATCCAAAAAATGCAGTTTTTATATATTCTCGTGGAGATGGGCTCAACTCGACCGTTACACGGTCAGTACCCCGACTGGATTTTTTACTGCGTTCCACTTGTAAAAAATGCTCAGTCGGGCTTCGATTCCGCCACGAAAGCAATTCATATGATAGCGGAAACGTGAGTACACTTTCGGTCACTACTTTTTTCTTCGCCGTCGCTCAGAAAAAGTTGCGACCCCGACTCATCAAATTTCTTTACTAAGAAATTTTATTCCGTCTTTCGATTCCGCACGTGAGTGATACCCATCACTCACTCCATCTCCACATAACAAAAATCGCCCAATGAATGGGCGGATTTTTGAAATGTGGAGATGGGCGGAATCGAACCGCCGTGCAAATGATTGCCTCACATAAATCTACAAAGTATATTTAATTTATTCCCACT
>CAZIID010000028.1:0-7622 GCA_964539415.1 uncultured Candidatus Saccharibacteria bacterium
CTTTAAATGGAACACTCTTGAATATAAAGAAAAAAACAGGAGCGTAGACTGGTATTGGGCAGTCGGTATAATCACAATAGCTATTGTAGTTATTGCAATTTTTCTTCAAAACTTTCTTTTTGCTGTATTAATCCTCATTTCTGTAGGAACACTCATGATGTTTGCTATAAGATCTCCAAAAGTAATGGAATGCACTGTTAATGAACGAGGTATTATTTTAGAAAAATATCTTCACCCTTATTCAGAACTAGAAGCTTTCTGGATTAGTAATTCCGAATCTGAACCAAAATTAATATTGAAATCCAAAAAGCAGATTATGCCTCTAACCATTATAAGTATTGAAGAAGTAGATCCATCTGAATTGAGAGTCTATATGCTAAATTTTCTTGATGAGAAAGAAATGGAAGAACCTCTTCCACATAAGATTATGGATTTTCTTGGGTTCTAGTTTTTTCCAAACAATTTAAATATGATTTTTAGACTGGGATGATTTAGTTAAATATGTTAATGTCTCTAACATATTACTGCCTCCATCGTTCAATGGATAGGACAAACCCTTGCGAAGGGCTAGATGTAGGTTCGATTCCTACTGGAGGCACAAATAAAAAATCACCCCTTAAATTAGGTGATTTTTTATTTGTGCCTCCAGAACGAGCAAAAGTATTTGCTCGTGGTAGGAATCGAACGGTTTAATATATTGCGAGTAGCAACGAGCAATATTAAACCGCGTTTCGACTGAGGTGAGCGACGGCGAGCCGCAGGAAGAAAAGATATGCGAAGCGGTCCTACCGAGAGGACAATTTGACAATATTTATTATTAGGTGTATAATAGTAATAGAAGGGTCAGATTGTAGAAGTGTCAAAGCTTCGTCTGGTTCTGTAGAAAAGGAGGAGTCCTATGGATTCCAAGAGACAGGCAGAGGTGTTCAGGGCGTTCATGAAAGATCATTTAAGAGAGGGCGGTTTACGATTCAATCGTAATGACATCCTCCGCGGGCTTGGCCAAGAAGAAAAAGATTTCAATTCTCGGCACAAACTCAGTTCCCCACTGACCAAGGTTGAGTTTCTTGAACTCTATATCGAACTCATGCGTGAGCTCGTCGCCGAGCACTTCGCGATGATTGAGAATAAAATCACCGAAGTGAGCAAGAAGTAGTTACTCCACAGCGAAAAAAGAACAGGTGTGAACCTTCGGGTTCCATAAAAGGGTAATTGTTTCTCCCGTATTAGTACGGCTTGAAACAGAATAAGAACCTAGCCTCTCTTTTTTTGCACAACCACCCCCGCGCTTTTAGCCGGGGGTTTTATTTTATAAAAAAACACCCTTTCGGGTGTTTTTTAAGCTACTTAATTTTTGATGCTTTATTTACAAATATCGTTAATCTTGATTTCTTTCTTGAAGCAGTGTTCTTCTTTAAAATATCTGTTTTACAAGCTTTGTCTATTGCTTTGTAAGCAAGAGGAAGTTCTTTTATCGCTTCCTTTATTTTGTTTTCTTTAACTAACTTCTTTATTTTCTTTATCTCTTCTTCGTAAGCAGATTTGCTTCTTATATTAAATACTCTCTTTCTGAGTGATACTCTGAGAGCTTTTTTTGCTGATGATGTTATTGGCATAATTATTTATTAAATCTTTTTTAATCTTTTATCGAGACACGATTACTTGATGTCCCAAAACAATAACATATTTCGGTTAGATAATCAAATTTTTCTCTATCCTCCCTGTGATGGTAAGAATCTAGAAAAATCATGTCCTGGATTCCCGCCTTCGCGGGAATGACAACTTGAGGAATATTTTATGATAGAATACTAAATATGATATCAAGAATAGAAGGCACAATAATAGACAAAACAGACAAATTCCTAGTAGTAAACGTCGGAGGTATTGGTTTTAAGGTTTATTCTACTGCTGATCTGATACAATCCTGCGGTGAAATCGGGGTAACGACTTCTATCCATACTCATCTTGTTGTTAGAGAAGACGCCTTAGATCTATATGGTTTTTCCACAAAAGATGAAATGCTGTTTTTTGAAAAACTTATTTCGATTTCCGGTATTGGACCAAAAACTGCCATAAACATACTTTCAATTACTACAGTTTCTACAATCAAAAGAGCAATCTCAACAGGAGACATAAGCCACTTAGTAAAAGTCTCAGGTATCGGCAAGAAAATAGCAGATAAAATAGTTCTAGAATTAAAAGGAAAAGTATTCTCTGAAGAAAACGACAGTATCTCAAATATAAAAGAAGAAATTGATGCAGTTGAAACACTCAAAGCTCTCGGATATTCACAAAAAGAAGCAAGAGAAGCTCTACAAGAAATAGATAAAAATATTACAAGTGTAAGTGACAGAGTTAAAGCGACACTTAAAATTCTCGGGAAAAAGTAAAATCACCAATTACGAAAAGTTGTTGCTGATTGATCTCCTACAATAATAGTAGTTCTATATGTTTTAGGTGCTGAGTTGTTGTCGTAAGAAGCGTATGGTGTTTTTCCTGAAACGAGATTATATACACTAATTATAACCACAACAATAACTATCCATTTTACAAATTCTTGAAAACCTTCTGACATTTTTATATTTTTACCTTGTAAAACACCTGCTAAAAGCAGGTCCCGCAAAGCAGGAATTTAACAGGGTGAATTATTTACTACCTAATAATTTCTGATGACAGTTACAAAAGTGTGCACTTCTACCTCCAACAATTTTCCTCTCTATCATTCCCTTGCACCCCTTCATCTGACATCTTTCTCCTTTTCTTCTATATACTTTATGAAAATCTTGGAACCTTCCTTTTTCTCCATTTGGATTCCTATAATCTGACATTGAATCACCTCCAAGCTTAATTGATTTCTGAAGCACTAATTTTATATTGTTATAGATTTTTTTCAACTTGACGTCATCTATATTTTTCACTATTTCTTCAGGGTTGACTGAAGACATCCATAGAACTTCATCTGAATAAATATTACCAATACCGGAAATCACTGTTTGATCCATTAAAACATTTTTTATTCTCCCAGTTGGCTTTTTTAATATAGCATTCACAAAAACTTTATAAGAAAAAGCATTATCCAAAGGTTCTGGACCAAGCTCACTTATTCCACTTTTTTCTTGTGAAAGCGTGTCAAAAATAATGACTTTAGCAAATTTTCTTGTATCCGAAAGTACCATATGATTGCCATTAGAAAAAGAAAACACCAAGTGTATGAAACGATTGTATGGGTCTTTAAGCGGACCATCTGCTATGGGTGACCATTTTTTATTTATATATTCATACTTTCCATACATAAGATGCCCTGTCATTTTCATATGAACTAAAATTGTCTTACCTTCTGAAACATCTATCAAAACATTCTTTGCTCTTCTTCTCACTCCTAAAACTTCTTTACCTAATAATTCTTTTTTAAAAAACAAAAAGTATTTTGGATCTTTAATATTTTCCTTACCTTTATTAAATAGAGAATTGTAATCAGACCATACATCTGTAATGTAGAGTCCTTTTATTTTTTGATTAAGAATATTTGCAGTTGTTTGTACTTCTGGTAATTCCGGCATGGTTGATTTTCTTAATGAGCCTTGCGAATTTTGAAAATCGCCGCCCCGTGAAATGTCTATTCTTATAGACCTATTTCACTGGGGTGCACTTTCAAATCACAAGCTCAATTCTTGTAGTCTATACAATATATTCAAAAAGAAAAGGGGTGGTTTTGCTTCGCAAAACCACCCCTTTTCTTTAAGATATTACGACCTAATACTTTTCTCCAATTCTTCTCTAGCCACTTCTGCATCACTCCACTTTTCTTTTTGTCCGTTAGCTCTCATTATATATGGATCTGTCCCCTTACCAGTAATGAGTACAGAAACTTTTTGAGGAATAACTCTTACAATGTCTTGAGCCTTCTTTATTGCAAGTGCTATAGCCTCTCTCCTATCCATAACAATCTCCGGTTTCTTTTTTGTCATTTCACAAACCATATCTTCAACTATTTCTCTCGGATTATCATCATAAGGATCTTCGTCTGTAAGAATTATTTCATCACAATATTTTTCAGCAATTAACGCCATTTCTTTTCTCTTCCATTTATCTCTACCTCCTCCACAGTTTCCCAATACACATATTTTTTTACTATCTTTAAAGGCAGTATACAAAGCTTCAAGAGAATCCGGTGTATGAGCGTAGTCAACAACAACATCAAAACCTTGTTTATTTGGAGCTTCAATTATTATTTTTTGAACTCTACCTTTTATTTCATCGAGCCTTTCTATACCCTTCTGACAAATTTCTAAGCCAATTTTTTGTGTTTCAGCAAACTTAATTGCCCCAAGCATATTATAAATATTAAACTTTCCAATTAATTTACTTTTAAAAGAAGTATTTTTATAAGAAAAACTTACTCCTGTGTCGCTTAAAGAAACATCTGAAGTCTCTGAAAAAGAATATGAAATATTTTTATCAACTTTTATATCCAAAAACTTTTGTCCTTCCAAGTCATCAATGTTTGAGATAATTATTTTTTCCTTTTTACAAGAATTTTGTAATGCTCGTGCAATATTTAATTTAGCTTCTCTGTATTGTTCAAATCCACCGTGAGATTCTATATGCTCTGGAGCAAGGTTCGTAAAGATGAGGGCATCCAAATCAATAAATTTATGTCTGTATTGTTTTGAAGCTTCAGAAGAAATCTCAATCACAGCATAATCACACTTCGCATTTACGGCATTTCTTAAAAACTTCTGAATGAAAAATCTTCCAGGCATTGTCATCTTAAAAAGATTTGGTTTTGAATCGTCCCCTATTTTAAAGCGTAGTGTTCCAGCAAGAGCTGTCTTAAAACCAGCAGTTTCTAAAATAGAATTCACAAACTCGACAGTAGATGTCTTCCCTTTCGTTCCCGTTACAGCAACAACCTTTATTTTTTTTGAAGGAAATCTATAAATAACAGCCCCAAAAAAAGCTAAAGAATAGTGATATATGGGCTGAACAAAAGAAAAGAGTCCTTTCGGTATAAGTTTTTTTATAAAACGAAGTATTTTTTCCATAACCTTATAATATAATGATATTGAAATTATTCAAAATCTATCTTTGAAGTAGACAAAAACCAGCAATCCCAAAAGAAACAGAAACATTTAAAGATTCTTTTTTGCCAAACATTGGTATTTCAGCGATACTATCTGACTTCTTTAAAATATCTTTAGACACGCCATCCACTTCATTACCCAAAACAAGAGCTACCTTAGATTTTACTTTAATTTTTCTACAATCCTCTGATTTTTCATCTTGTTCTATTGCAATTATCTGAAATTTATTCTTTTTCAATTCTGCAATTAAAGAAGATGTTTCTTTGAAGTATTCCCAGATTATGGTTTTTTCTGCCCCCAACGCTGTTTTTGCCAAATCCTGTCTTTCTCTTCCGAATCTATCAGTTGGTGTTGGAGTACAGCCACAGAGGTATATTTTTGAAACGCCCAAAGCATCTGCTGTACGAAAAATAGAGCCGACATTATGGACACTTCGTATATTGTCTAAAACAACGACTGATTCTTTTATCTTCATATTCAAGATACTATAACTTTATACAATAAATTACAAAGTCTTACCTGTGTCATTCCTACATCTAATAATTATATTTAACAACTAATAGCTTCTCTTTTTCCGTCTTTGCGAGGTCTTCCGAAGCAATCCATCCCCTTTTTCTGTCATTTCCGTGTACACGGGAATCCAAAGACTAAATACTGGTTTGCTTCGTCGCTCCGCTTCTCGCAAAGACGGAAAAAATTTCGTGATATACAAAAATGACAATGCAAAACGATATGATATAATTATTTTATGTTCAACAACTTATTTAATGTTTTCCCAGACTTTTTAAATTATGGTTTATTAGCGCCGACTATTCTTAGAATAATTTTAGGTGTTATTGTTATTAATCTTGGTTATCTAAAAATCCGATCTGAAAAAGAAAGATGGATTGAACTTTTTGAGACTTTAAATTTTAGACCTGCTCATATTTTTCTGAAAGTTGCATCTTTTGTTGAAATTGTCGGAGGTATTATGCTGATAATAGGCGCTTACACTCAAGTCGTGGCTTTAATATTCGCAATCACATATGTCTGTGAAGCAATATTAGACTATGAAGAAGAATCCCTCGTAAAAAGAAATCTGCCATTCTATATTTTACTTTGTGCTATCTCTGTATCACTACTTCTTACTGGTGCAGGACTCTTTGCTGTAGATATTCCTGGACTATAAAAAACTATATAAAAATAGTAACTTAAAAAAAACCGACCTTTAAAAGGTCGGTTTTACAATACAACTACTGAGCGACGGATTCCTCCGCAAGAGCGTTTACTTCATTAAATTTATTTATGATCCAAACTCGACTAGCCTCACGGGCTTGTGGAGTCAAATATCTTCTAAAGTACTCCCTATCCATATTATTTTTCCAGAATTTTACGAGCCCTCTATGACTCTGGCGAGGTTTTGCAACATAACGTACCCCATCAACAACAAAGACAACGTTCTTCTTTGTTCTGTTTGCCAAATCAGACATTCGTCTCGCACTTTTGTAAAAGTCTTCAAAAACCCCCGGTATATAAATAAGCATTCTTTCCTCCAATTTTTGGTTAAGATCTAAATCTAAAAATATACTAGCACATTATTTAAATTTAAAAATACCAAATTCAAATAAACCTTTAATTTTCATAAACCTAATATTATTATATTTAATTAAAAAGACACGAAAAAATTTTTGTTATATAATAATATCTATTATTAATTTAATTTGATTTAAAAAATGAAAAATATATTTAAGGTAATTTCAATAATAATAGTTTTGTTATTAGCAGTTTTAGGAATTATGTTTGTTTTAGATCTAGTTGGTGGAACAGAGATGAAAAATTTGATAATCAAAATACTAGAGATTGGTGGAATATTATTACTAGTTTCTTTAGTTTTAACTTTAATTTCTAAATCTGATAGCAAGGCGTAAGATATTAGTTTTTTAAAAAAAACCGCTAGTAATGGCGGTTTTTTTATTATATGACTCAAAAAGATATTAAGTGATAGAAAGTATACTCGCCCGCAACTTTATTAAGCTAAGAAAGATGAGATATATAAGGGAGATAGGAAATAAAAAAAACCCACACTCGAAAGTGTGGGTAGATTGCTGGTTGTTCGTTAACAACCCTCAGTGAGTTCAGCGATGCGCCGATCAATCAGATCCTGACGATTGTTTGCATCTTGGTTTTCGAAGAATCGGTAATCCTGATGTATGGCTGAGTTCGGCCAATCTTTTCTGATTACGAGGGGGACTTCGTTGCAAAAAGTTATCACAATCACCTTCGTGAGGGTAAAGTCCTCAGTCAGCCGACAGATGTTTTTACAGACGTCGATTGTTTCATTGATAGTCTGTCCAGGTCTCCATGCTTCGGATATCTTGATAATCATCTAGAGTTCCTTTCGGTTAAAACTTCTCTATTACTATTATATCACTTCGTAAGATTATGTCAACGGTACAAAAAATAGCGCACAAATTTGTGGGCAACAACTTTTGCCTTTCGTGAACTCAAGGCAAAGTCGCAGCCCCCGCCTCCCTCGAAGACTCAGTCCGGCCGGCACAT
>CAZIID010000029.1:0-6937 GCA_964539415.1 uncultured Candidatus Saccharibacteria bacterium
TGAGGCCCGGGCCGGAATTGAACCGGCGCATAGAGATTTTGCAGATCTCTGCCTTACCACTTGGCTACCGGGCCTTTAAACCCAATTATATTATACTATTTTAAGAGATTTTGAAAGTGCGTTATGTGCTAGTTTGTTGTCTTCTCTGTCATCCTCGCGAATGCGGGGATCCAAAGAGTCAGAGATAGATTCTCGCCTACGCGGGAATGACAGAGAAAGGGGGAGTGAGTTTTTTAGCTTAAGAGAGATATCTTGTCTATTTTCTGTCTATTTTTTTCTCCACGGTCTATATCAAAATCAAAGAAAGGTATCCTACCAATTCTCACTGTATCTTTTACGAACTCTCTGAATTCACTTCTCTTTCTTTTCATAAATTCTAAAGCGTCATCTTCTTTGTCTTCTGGTAAGCAAGTAAAGAAAATAACCAGTCTTTTTTCATCTCTGGACATTGAAGCATCAGTCACTGTAATAAGAGAAGATTTGCCAGATTCTCTCTGTAAAAATACTGCAGCAGCATTCTTTATTGCACTTTTTATTTTTTCGTTTTTGCTTTCACTCATGAATTTTTATTTGATTATTATTTTAAATGCTTCTAATTTGTCACCTGGTGCAACTACTATATCGGTTTGAATCTGACAGCCAAATTCCATTCCTTCTTTAGCTTCAGAAACCTTGCTTTTATCTTTTTGTATTTCTTTAACTTTTGCTCTGCCGATTTCTACTTCTGCTCTCATTATTTTTACCTCATCACCAGAATGTAGAGTGCCTTCTTCAACTCTACAACCAATAATATGCTTATCTTTCATAGCGCTAAAATATTTTAGAACTTTTACTTTAGCTGTTATTTCTTCAGATTCTACTTTTGGAGTATTTGCATTTACTATTTCCTGTAGCCATTCGGTTATTTTGTATATAATATCAAAAACTTTTATTTCTATTCCTGCTCTTTCTGCTAAATCTTTTGCACTTGCATCAACCTTAACATCAAAACCAACAATAACATTCTTACCTTTGCCAGTTATGCTTTTTACATCATTTTCAGAAATACCACCAATACCGGTTGCAATAATTTTTATTTTAACTGTTTCACTTTGGATTTTTGCTAATTCATGCTTTATCGCGCTGAGTGCTCCAGCAACTTCTGCTTTTATTAAAACTTTTATTTCATTTTTTTCTTCTCCCGTATTTTCTTGTGAAGTTTTATTTTCTTTTTGTTTTTTTGAAATAAAGTCTGTGACGAAATTTTCAGCTTCTTTTTTTGTTTCAAAAGAATAAAAAGATGTTCCGACTTCTGGTAATTTATCAAAACCTACTAGTCTGATAGGGGAAGAGAATTGTGCTTCTTTAATTTTTTCACCTAAGAAACTTTCCATTATTCTTGTTGGAGCAATACTTTCACCACAAACAACAAACATTCCATTTTTAAGTATCCCATCTTTAATAACAAGCGTGGCTGTAATTCCTTTTTGTTTATCAAGATTGGCCTCTATGATTGCACCTTCTGCATTTTTTGATAGATCTCCTTTTAAGTCACTCAAATCTGCGACAAGTATCATCATGTCTAGAAGTTCTTCAATACCTTGCCCTGTTTTTGCAGACACAGCTACACAAGGAATATCTCCTCCATATCCTTCTATGTAAATACCATTTTCAACTAAGCTGTTTTTGACTTTTTCAACATTTGCATCTGGTTTATCTATTTTTGTTATAGCAACAATAAAAGGGACTTTATTTTCTATAATACATTTGTAAGCTTCAAGTGTTTGTTTTTTGACTCCATCTTCTGCAGAGACAACAAGTATGGCAATGTCTGCAACATTTACTCCGCTTTCTCTCATTGCACTAAAAGCTTCGTGCCCCGGGGTATCAAGAAATGTTATTTTTATATCTTTTCTTGTAACTTCGTATGCGGAAATTCTCTGGGTTATTCCACCAGCTTCAGTATCTACTATATTAGTTTTTCTTATATAATCTAAGAGAGTTGATTTGCCATGATCAATATGCCCCATTATACATATAACAGGGGAGCGCTTCACTATTTTTTTGTGATTTGTTTCTGTCATGGCAGTAAAAGACACTTAATACTAAGTATTTCACGATATTTTATATAATCATCATTACTTTATACTTTCTTTGGCTTTTTGCAAGGCCTCTTTCTCTTCTTCTGTAAGGTCGTATTCTGAATGCATTTTGCTTATAGGCTTGGAAAAAACGCTGACATGATCCCTAGAATAAAGGCTAGAAATTATCACTCCGTCACCATCTTCGTTTACGAAGGCACTTGCAAAGCTCTGGTTCCCACCTCCGCCTGTACCCTTAAAAGGATTGAATCTTACTGTATTAAAACCAGATATGACCTTTTTTAATTTATCATAAATTATCAGTAAGTTGGTTTCTGTATTTTTTTTGCTTGTTTTTAATATGTCTATCTCTTTTTTTAAAGTATCAATAGACTCGTCTAGATTTTTACTCTTTCCTACAAGTAACCTTCCTAGTTTTACTTGTAACATTATTATCCAAATTATAAGGAGAACTATTATTAATCCTATACCTATATATATGTAAGATTCTTGTGACATAGGGAGAATTATATATGAAGACGTTTTGTTTTGCAAAAAAAATATATAACACGATAGACAAGCCAATTTGATATTGATATAATTGACTTTGTTAATACATTATAAAAAAAATGAAAATAAAATCTATTGTCTTGTTATTCGCACTTGTAATTGCAGTTTCTCCAAAATTAATATTTGCAGAGACTCAAACAGAGAAAGCTCTGGGGGCTATTCTATCTAGTCAAGAAATAATGGTTAAAAAGGTCTATTTGGAATGTTTGAGAAGAGAACCTACAAGTACAGAAATTCAAAAATATAAAACTTCATCTGAATCTACTTTGAGAAATGCTGTTTGTGTTAAAACAACCAAAACTGTAACTTCAACAGTTGCAAGTTCTTCTGTTTCTACTTCTTCACCCTCAAGTTCGTCAAAAGGCGCTGTTGATCTTACTGGTGATATTATAAATCAGGGGATTGAAGCTAATAGCGACGTAATAAAAGATGGTACAGATATAGTAAAGGGAGTAACAGTAGATTTAGCAAAGGACGCAATAAGGGATACTAAAAATTTAGTTACGGATGATATTGGAAATATTTCAGATTTTATAAAAAAACCAACAGTTAAATCTGGTTCAAAAGTTATCACTGATAATCTAAAAAATATTGTTACTATAGGTAAAAATTTTGGAGAAAATTATTTTATTAATCCCATTAAGAATACTGGAAAAATGATAAGTAATTTGGCAAAAAATACAAAATATATAACAGGAGCGACAGTCGAACTTGGTAAAAAAACTTTTAACACAACGGTAGACGTTAACAAAGAAGTAATAAATACCTCTATTAAACTTGTTCGAAATTTTTATGTTGAGACTCCTGTAAAGGTAGTTAAAAGTTCCGCTAACATTGTTGTTGATAATTTTAAAGATAGTGTTAATTTTGTAAAAAAACCTAGTGTTGCAAATGCTACTAAGGTTGTAACAAATACTGCAAAAAATGTTTTGAATGTTGGCAAAGAAACTGTAAATGGGATGATAGTAAAACCAATAAGTATTGTAAGTAATGCTGTAAGTAATGTAACAAGTAGTGTCAAAAAATTCTTTGGCGGCGGTAGTAGCAGGAAACCTTTAATGTCTGAAGAAGAAGCAAGAGTTCTTGCGGCTCAATTGTATAAGGATGAATTAAAAAGAACAGCTGATTCTGCTGGACTCGCAAATTATACAAATGTAATAATGTGGGATGGTTTAGAAAAGGCCAGAATTAGTATAAGAGACACCGCTGAATATCAAGGGTTAAATTCTAAATCTTCTTTACAAACTTTTACATCTGCACAGAAAAAAGATGCTGAAGCTAGAGTTAGGTCTGTGTGGTCAGAGTGTTTTGGAAGAAAGCCAACATCAAACGAATTAAGTGCTTTTACTTTAAGATTTTTATCTCGTCCAGAATCCATTGAACAAGAAATTGCAAATATTTGTAATAGTCCTGGATCAATAAAAAGTACAGCTAAATAGAGCTTGTTAAATTTTGTAAACATTTTTTAATGTATTAATTTTTTAGTCTACCTTATTAATAAGGAATTAACTTTGTTATTGCCAAAAGTCAAAAAATGTTTTAGATTATCCTTATGAATAAGGTGTATTTAGATAATGCGTCAGCAACAAAAGTAGATGAAAGAGTCTTTGAGAAGATGTCGCAATATTGTGTTGAGGAATATGGAAACCCAAGTTCTATACATTCTTTTGGTTTGTCTGCAAAAAAAGCCTTAGAGAAAGCAAGAGAAGAGATATCTGTATTTATAAATGCTCATCCGAGAGAAATCATATTTACTTCAGGTGGAACAGAGGCAAACAACTTGGCAATTTTTGGTGTTTATAAAGCGATGAAGCATTTTGATAAAGAAATATCAGAGCTTCATTTTGTTACAACAGAAATAGAACATTCATCTATAACGTCTTGTTTAAAAGAAATAGAAAATGAAGGAAGTAAAGTTGATTATGTAGATGTTGATAAAGAAGGGATAGTTAATTTGAGTCAATTTAAAGAAAAGCTAAGTAAAAATACAGTGCTTGTTTCTATCGGTTACGCAAATTCAGAAATTGGCGTGATACAACCAATCAAAGAAATAATGAAGATAGTTAGATATGTAAGAAAAGAAAATAATTCTAAATTTCCTTATGTTCACTTGGATGCAAGCCAAGCAACACAATTTTTAAATGTTAATGTAGAAGAACTTGGCATAGACCTTATGACGATTGATGGACAAAAAATGTATGGTCCAAAAGGAGTTGGTGCTTTGTATATTAGAGATGGTATTGCTATATCGCCCATAACATTTGGCGGAGGACAAGAAAAAGGTCTTAAACCCGGAACAGAAAATCTTCCTGCAATTGTTGGTCTCGCTGAGGCAGTGAAAATTGCTTTTTTAGAAAGATCAAATGAATCAAAAAGATTAGCGGAAATCAGAGACTATTTTTTTAATCATTTAAAAGAATTTGTGCCTAATGCAATAATAAATGGGCATTTAACAGAAAGACTTCCAAACAATATAAATATATCTATTCCTGGAAAGGACGGTGAATTTATGGTTTTACAACTTGATGAAAGAGGCTTTATTTGTTCTACACGAAGCGCTTGTGAATCTAGTTCAGAAAGTTCTTTTGTTATAAAGGCACTACTTGATGGTCCGGAGTATGAAGAAGAAAATAGATCCATCTCATCGCTTCGTTTTACTCTAGGTAAGGATACGCAATTGTCGGATATTAAAAGTTTATTAAATACATTATCTCAAATCGTTTGATTTTTATTTTAAATAGTTTTATTATGTATACAGTATGGAGGACCTTACAAAACAACAAATAGTTTTACTTACGCTTTTAGTGAGTTTCATTACATCAATGGCAACAGGTATTATTACCGTAGCTTTGATGAACCAAGTTCCGCAGACGATGACGCAGACTATAAATAGAGTCGTAGAAAGGACAATTGAAAAAGTTGTTCCAACTGATACTGTTAATACTCAGACTGTTGTTACCAAGGAAACTATCGTGGTTAAGGAGGAAGATAAGATAGTAGAATCAATAGGTAAAAATAGCGATTCAATCGTAAGAATATATAAAGCAAAGACAGACGGTGAGACTTCAGATACTTTTGTTTCGGTTGGGGTAATTATTTCTGAAGATGGAAATGTTGCTACTGATAATTACGGAATTTATTCAGCGTCAAAATATGTAGGTGTTTTGCCGGACGGCACTCAAAGAGATTTAAATATTGTTAGGTCAGAAAATAATGAAAAGGTAGCCATACTTAAATTCGCATCTGTTGATGGAGACAAACAGTCAACTTATAAAAGTGCAAGTTTATCATCATCTGTTCCACAGCTTGGTCAAACAGTTATATTTATAGGAGGAGACACCAAGAATTCTGTTTTTACAGGAATAATTTCATCGGTTTATAATAAAGATACAAAGACAACAGTTCCAGTTGAACCAAATGCCTCGTCTACTGCGACCACGACAGAAAAAATAGTAAAAGTTCTTTCAGCTTTAGATACTAATTTATCATCACAGAGTTTAACTTCTGGAGGTCCACTACTCAACCTTTCTGGTGAAATAGTAGGTATTAAAGTCTTTTCTTCAGAAGGTGAAAAATCTGGTTTATTTGTTCCTTCTACCATTATAAAAAATATATTTGAATCTCCTGCAGTATTGAAAACATCCTAAAATTATTCTATATTTTGGATTATACGCAGTTAATTAAAGCAAAAAACAATGCCCCCATTTAATAACTTTACAACTAAAGCAAAAGAAGCCATTCGCAGAGCTCACGAGCTCGCTGTAGAAAGAGGACAGACTCATGTAAACCCAATGCATTTATTGGCATCTTTGGTGATGCAAGAAGAAAGTCTTATTGCGACTATTCTTGAAAGACTTGAAGTTGATTCAATATTTTTAACTGATTCAATTGTGGAATCTTTAGATTCTGTGAACCCAACAAGCACAGTATCTTCTTCTTATCAGCTTTATTTAACTCCGGATTTGGCACAGGTAATAGATTCATCATCAAAAATAGCTTCTGATCTAAAAGATAATTTTATTACAACCGAACACCTTTTTATTTCAATACTCACTACTCCTTGTTCAGCAAATGATTTATTAAAAAGATTTAAAATAGAAAAAGATGCTGTTGTAAAAATATTTAATGAACTGAAATCGAGTCAAAATTTAAATGATCTTCAACCAAAAGCTTATAAGGCGATTTTGAAATACACCAGAAACTTAACAAAACTTGCGAAAGAAAATAAACTTGATCCAGTTATTGGAAGAGACAATGAAGAAGCAAGACTCATCCAAATACTTTCAAGAAGAACAAAAAATAATCCT
>CAZIID010000030.1:0-6900 GCA_964539415.1 uncultured Candidatus Saccharibacteria bacterium
TACTTTGCATATATAAGACGGATCAGTTGTCTAGGCCGATCATCCCCATTTATTCTCCTTTCAATGTTCTGCGAATTTCTCTATCGCTTTCACGTTTTTTAATTGACTGACGTTTATCAGCCGACTTTTTTCCGCGAGCGATACCAAGCTCAACCTTGAGCTTCTTACCTTTATTATACACCGATAACACCACCACTGTCAATCCTTTCTGATTTTCAATTTCACCCAGTCTATTTATCTCTTTTTTGGTTAAAAGTAGTCTTCTATTTCTTCTTGAATCATAATCTTCTGGAACATTTTTTGGCTGAAGTGCTGTGATATTGGCACCAATTAAAAACGCTTCCCCACCGCGAACCGTTGCATAAGCACCATCTAAAGTTATTTTTCCATCTTTAATTGCCTTAACTTCAAAACCGAGCAACTCAATACCCGCCGTGATTTTCTCAAGGATTTCGTAATTAAAAAATGCTTTTTTATTTGTTGCGAAGCTCACTGTATGAATATAATAGCAAAAAATACCGCTATTGACAATCTTGGTTTAAATATATAGTATAAAAAACAGAATAGGTCAGGTAACTATATAGGAGGGTGGGTCAAATGAGTCAGCTTGATTTTATTGAGTGGGTCATTAACAAAATTGAAGAAAGTTTCAAAAAAGCAAGAATTAAAACGAAAAAGGATTTTCTGAAGTTAATAAAAGAAGAAGAGGAACCATTAAAAGCATGGATTCTGTCGGGATTTGATGCGTGGGCTATTATGGCACGGATAGAAACTCAAAAGGCAGTCATCATTTCCAATCCAGAAAATTTGTGTCAGATAATCTTTGACAGATTGAAAGTCTCTTTTGCTGAACAAATTAAAGCTCTGCCATAAATATTCCGAATATTCGATTAAGACCAGGGTTTATAACCTTGGTCTTTTTTTATTCAAACACAAACACACGACAGTGTAGTCTATAAATCACACAAAAAAAATAAATCTTGCGATTTAATCACTCATTGTGCTATATTAAAAAAAGAAAAGGAGGGCGTATGAACCTGAGAAATGTCACGCTCGGATTAGTCATAATGTTACTTGTCATTGTCTATCGCCACGTCAGATCAGGTGGTAAATGCAAAAAATGTGGAAGTTATGAAACTAGACGACTTACTCGTGTTCCACGAAAGGATAAAATTGAAAAGAAGGCTTCTAGGTGGAATCGTAAAGTGGGTCATTTTGAACAAAAGTATATTTATTGTATTATTTGCGGACATGAGCGTCAAACTTCATACAAATATGTGCGTGACGGCAGATCATGGAGGCATTTTCATCCCTTTTAATTGATTGGCAACAAAAAACACCAAACTTATCTAAAAAATAATTTGGTGTTTTTCATTTTCGGCTCTCTACCCTATCTTCCATACGTTTGGGCAGGGGCACATCTTCTTGTTTTGTAAACATAACTTTATTCAATTACTAAAGATGTGTTCTCTAGTTTGGACAAAGCTTGTTTTCTCTTTTTTGCACTTCTCTTTTTATCTTCTTGCACTGATATGAAACCGCATAGCATAGTACCAACCGCACAACCTATTGCGTATGAAAGTACAAGATACCAATTACTAATATCACTGATAAAAGTCTGAAGCACATAGTACCAAATCAAAACATTCACAACGGTAACAATACCGCTTAGATATATTCTTGAATCAGCTACAGTTTTCGTCCAATATGAGACAATAAACATCTCAACGACTCCTAACATAAAAAGAAACATAACTTTTCCTATATTAATTCTGTTAAAGTACGACTCGGGCGAACATCCGCTCAAAAAGTTTTTTTTAAAATCTTTTTGAGCGGATGTTTTAGCCCCAGGGCTATATATTACCCTCGATTACCCTAAAACAAATTTACTAAATTTGTTCGGGTATTTCACTCATTAAAGAGCGAAATAAAACAAAATATGCCCTTTCTTGGCATATTCAATTTGTGGCTCTATTATACAGTTTTTATGCTTAAAGTCAAACCTATTTTGCACTTATCAACACTTTTCTATTTGACAACGTAATACTTTTCTGCTACCATAGATGTACAAGTGGTTTATGGTTCGAAAAGAGTCGATTTTCTAAAAACATATAAAATTTGTATTTTATCAAGTAATCAATTCAAAATATGACAGGTGTTATAAAGAAACTAACTGACAAAGGTTTTGGTTTCATCTCAGCTGAAGGAATGGAGAAAGATGTCTTCTTCCACAGCAACTCACTCGTTGACGCAAGTTTCAACGAATTAAGAGAAGGTGATGCTGTATCTTTCGATATAGAAGATTCCCCAAAGGGAAAGAATGCTGTGAACGTAAAAAAGGCATAAGCATTTAAAAACTAAAAACTCCGATCGCTTCATGCGGTCGGAGTTTTTTGTATTATTTTTTTTTGAAAAGATAATTCGTAATTCCCTATTAAAATGATATTATACTTAAATGAAAAATAGCTTAAAAACATTCATAATCCTTATCATAATCTTTTCTTTAATCTCTATTGCTGTCGCTTTAAACTCCCCTACACTAAACTATCTAGACCAGCAAATAGGTAAAATATTTTTCCTCAATGACAATACTACACTTATCAATATCTCTATATTTTTTACAAAGATCGTTGATCCAATAAATTCAATTATTATCATAGTAATTCTTTCCTTGATATCTTTCCTAAGAAAAAAGAAATATGACATGTACCTGATTTTTATATCATCAGGCCTTGCCCTCTCATTATCTTCTGCACTGAAAATCTTATTTGCCAGAGCTAGACCGCTGTATTCCCTAGTAAACGAAACAACCATGAGCTTCCCTTCCAATCATGCTGTTATCTCTGCTATTTTTCTTTGCTTCTTTTTATACATAATATCCGAGAATATTAAAAAAGTTTTTATAAAAAAACTACTAAAAATACTGACTTTTGCTGTTTTTATTTTTATTCCCCTAACAAGAATTATGCTAGGGGCCCATTTTGCAAGTGATGTAATTGCAGGCTTTGTTTTGGGCCTTATAATATATTTATTTACCGGAATGCTACTATCCACCACAACCGAGGGAAAAGCTGATTGTGACGTTTGCCTTAAAGAAAAAAATGTGCTATAAATATAGGTATATTAGAAAATAATAAATTGAATATAAGAGCAAGAATAAACAATCAAATAAGGGTGCCAGAAGTCAGGGTAATTATGGAAGATGGCCAAAATCTAGGTGTATTGGCAACAAGTGTTGCTATCGCCAAGGCTCAGGAGCTCGGAATGGATTTGATAGAAATATCACCAAACGCAGTACCACCTGTTGCAAAAATAATGGATTATGGTAAATTTCAATACGCTGAGAAGAAGAAGCTAAAGACTGTTAAGACTAAAGCCCATACGGTAGAAGTCAAAAGCATTCAAGTTAAAGTGGGTACAGATGAACACGATCTCCTACTTAAAGCTAGCAAAGCTTCTGAATGGCTAAAAGAAGGTCATAGAGTAAAGATTAATCTATTCCTCACAGGGAGATCCAAATATATGGATGTAAAGTTCCTTAATGAAAGATTAGACAGAATACTAAAACTTCTTACAGAAAGTTACAAAATAGCTGAACCCCCTCAAAAGGGACCAAAAGGTTTGACAGCTGTTATAGAAAAAGATAACAAAAAAACAAATTTAATATGAAAACAAACAAATCATTTTCAAAAAGACTTAGAGTTACAAAGAATGGTAAAATTCTAGGAAGAAAAGCTGGTCAAAACCATTTTAATGCAAAAGAAAGCAGAGGTGCACAACTTAAGAAAAAGAGATCAGTTGTAATACACTTTAAAAGCAAAGCAAAAGCAAGATTTTTAGCAGGAAAGTTTAAATAAAGATAATTAATAACAAACTGATATGACAAGAGTAAAAAGAGGAGTAATGAAGCTCAAGACCAGAAGAAACGTCTTGAAAATGGTAAAAGGATACAGATTTGGTAGATCCACAAAGGAAGCTGCCGCAACTGAAGCTATCGCACACGCAGGAGCAAGCGCTTTCGCCCACAGAAGAGACAAGAAAGGTGTTATGAGAAGATTGTGGAATGTAAAGATAAATGCGATTCTTAGAGAAAACGGCCAAACTTACAGCAAGTTTATCGGGATACTCAAAAAGAAATCAATTGAAGTAGACAGAAAAATTCTTGCTACACTAGCAGAAGAAAATCCTGAGTCTTTCAAAAGATTACTTGAAACAGCTACTAAATAGTAAAAAAACCGCCTACTGGCGGTTTTTTGTTATTCTCTTTTTTCCGTCTTTGCGAGTGAGGTATTCCGAATGTGGCAATCCAGGGATGGTTTGCTTCGTCATTTCATTCCTCGCAAAGACGGGTAATAGGGTCTACCCTTGCTGTCGTCTTCTCTCCAACTTGGTAAGCGAAGCTGAGTATTTTCAAAATACTCTGCGAGCTAGATCTCTAATTCAAAACTCTGCCCATATTCTGGATATGTCGCATCCATTCCTAAATTATCTTTTATTTTTTGTACTAAGAAAAGTGAAGATTTTGGCTCACCCATTACCACAAATATTTTCTTAAGCTTGCCACTCTCCCCCGCTTTTTCTGCAAAAGCCAATAAGTTATCGGAATCTTTGTGAGAAGAATATCCTTCTATTGTTTTTATTCTAGCTTTAACTTCGACTTTCTTACCGTATATATTTACTTCTTTTGCACCGTCTTGGATTTGTCTTCCTAGTGTTCCTACCGACTGATATCCAACCATAAGAATAATCGCATTTGGATCAGGCAAATGTTGTCTTTCATGATTTATAACCCTTCCACCATTAGACATTCCAGATCCTGCCAAAATAATCTTTGGATTTTGAGTAGATTCAATTTTTACACTATCACCAGAAAATACAGTAAATTTTAATTTTGGAAAATCAAATACATTATCCCCAGCAGATATTTGATCCCGAACAGATTCTTTTAAACTATTAGAATATTTTTCATAAACTTTCGTTATCTTTGTTGCGAGCGGTGAATCAACAAACACAGGGATATTTCTTACTCCGTCAGTTTCAAAAAACTCATTCATTTCATAGAGAATATTTTGAGTTCTCTCAAGAGAAAAAGCTGGAATTATAAGAGTAGCATTTGTCCTTATTGTTTCTTCTATAGCATCTTTCAATTTTGCCCTTCTCTCATCTTTTGATTCGTGATTCCTGTCACCGTAAACACTTTCCATTATCATATAGTCTGCATCAACGATTTCTTCTGTATCTCTCAAAAGAAGTGATGGAGAATTACCAAGGTCGCCAGTGAAGACAAGCTTTTTACCATTCTTATACAATTCTATAATACCCGAACCTAAGATATGTCCTGAGTCTCTATACACAGCAACAAAGCCCCCTCCAATATCTTTTTTCTCTTCATATGGAGATGTCTGCCACAGAGATATTGCCTTAGCTAAATCGTCTTTGTCATAAATAGGTAACACTCCATCATGCCTTGCTTCATCTTCAAGTATTCCTAAAGCATCTTCAAGTAATAGCTCAGCAATCTCTTTTGTTTCTGGTGTGCTTATTATAGTTCCTGAAAAACCATCTTTTACGAGTTTTGGAATTCTGCCAATATGGTCAATATGAGCGTGAGTTACGAGCAAAACTTGTACAGAAGAAGGATTATATGGAAATACTTCCCTATTCAAGGTATCAGCTATTTTTGTACCTTGGACAAGTCCGCAATCAACAAGAAAATTAAAACCATTGTCCTCTACCAAAAAGTTTGCTCCAGTTACCATTCCTGTCCCACCAAAAAAAGTTAGTTTCATCCTATCAGAGGCAAATTGCGATTATTTCGCAATATGCAATATTATTATTAAAATTCTTCACGACTATTTTTATGTTCTTATTAATTATTTTTTCAATCGCAACCTCTAACAGGATAAATTTTATTTTAAATTACTCAGTGTCGTTGGTTTTACTAATTCACAAATTCCGTTGGCACACTTTTTTTGATTCAAAAAATATACCAGGCCTATTACAAAACCGATAATAGCAGACAAAAAGTCACCAGATGTGTCTGCCCAAAAAACCTTATCCGACATTGATGTTAAACCTCTTGCGAGTTCAGATATTTCCCAAACGAGAGAAAGACCAAGTACGGATATTAAACCAACCAAAATACTTTTGATTCGATAATTTTTTATAGAATAATCTTTTGTTACATAAGGTAGTAACCAAAAAACAGTTAAAGATATCCATATACCTGCCACGATATGGACAGGAATATCAAACCATTTGTAAGAATAATAAATATGAAAAGTAGTACCCACATAATGCATCACTGCCAATATTGCAAAAAAAATAGTTGCTATAAAAAAGATCCTTTGCTTTAACATAAATAGATTATATCATCCCACAAAAGATTTAACAGCATTTAAATTCGCTTTTTCCGTCTTTGCGAGGAGGTCTTCCGACGTGGCAAACCATCTTAATACTGGATTGCTTCGCTTTGCTCGCAAAGACAACGCAAAAGAAAACTCGTCATCTTGCGATGACGAGTACTCTATTAGGATTATTCAAAGGTGATGTTTACCCTAGCTTTTGGCTAGGTGGGTGCCCGCAATACTACACCAAGGTGTAATAAGATATAAGGCTCCCTGAATTTAAATTAATCGGATAAAATCACTTTCAAATAACCCTACCCTAATTATACTCCTCTCTATTAAAAGTCAAACAAAAAGATATTTTATATTCATTACTTTTTAGGCTAAAAAACAGCCTGTGGATTGAGGCCACAGACTGTTTTTTTTAAACTAGAAGCAAAACCTAGTTTTAGTTGATTTTGTTATTACCTACCTGTCTGAAACATCATTTTTTACCTGTTCAATGTATTTTGCAGCAGCATCTTGACCTCCAAGACCAAATGCAAGACCCAAA
>CAZIID010000031.1:0-6877 GCA_964539415.1 uncultured Candidatus Saccharibacteria bacterium
TAAAATATATATTTTTATAATCATCAAAAAAACTTTTTTTCATATATAAATATTAACACCTATGAATGAAAGTAGATATTGCCATACAATAAATATTGTTCTACGAACAATATTAAAACCCCGCAAGCCTAAGCTTTTGGGGTTTTTGTGATGAATTACGCAGCCATCATTTTTTTGGGATACAAGCGAGAGATTTCCCGCTTGATCCACTTCTTGGCCGCATAGTGACTCATCCTCAGCCCGTTCACAATGGGCCGCTTTCCTTCAGGAGGAACACACAGTGGTTCACACTTCAAACCGACAGAGTGGACAACCTTACGCAGAGCATCAAAAGAATCAGCCATACATTTCTCCTTTTTTGGACAATACACAATGTATTATCTCTATATACTATTATAGCAGAATAGATTATTTTGTCAACCTAATATAAAACAAGGGGGTTTGCCCACGGCAAACCCCCTTGTTTTATATACTCTTTTCTACCATCCACTAAAACCACCTATAACTCCACCTACAACACCACCAATACCAGTTCCAATTCCCGGCAGTATCATTGTTCCAATAACAGCTCCCTGTAAAGCTCCTCCCGTAGCACCTGTTGTATTAAAACCGCCACTATCTTGTCCTAACCCAGTTGATCCGAATGATCCTGTTCCTCCTGTCGCGCTTCCATTAAATAATGATTCGTAATCTAAATTAGTACATCCAGAAACCACAATATTAGTTCTCTCATTTGATGGACTTCTATATCCCCCCTTTGCAAGAGTAGATACCATAAATCCATAATAATTTGGGACTGTCATAACTACTCCATTGTTATTACAAGTACTTCCAGCTCCCCCTGGGCAGTCTTCAAGTGTAGATACCTTTCCAGGCCCTTGTAATTCATCAGTTGATTTCGTCGTTTGTCCAGGATTCATCCACCCTGTATATTGTGCAGTGTAGCTATTATATGTTCCATCCTGATTCATCGCACCCATCGGAACTATTACCCAAGCATTTCCATAGACACCAGCGGCTGTTTGTCCAACACCAGGAACTGGCACAGCAGGCCAAACGCTTGCCTTGTTATGAGGATAACTGACCGTACTACCACTAGTAGTAACATTCTGAAGAAAACCTGTTATTGGCCAACTCCCGAGATCAGATGCATCGGCTGGCCAAGTTATTTTTGTGGGGTCAATAAGATCTTCTCCTTCTGAGTAAAGACCATCCATCGGACAGACATGAGAATGTATTTTAGCATTATAAGGTGAAGGGACGTAATCAATCAAACCTTTATAAACACCCGAGACCTTACTATTTTTGTCACTCACATAACCATCATCGCAAGTTAACCTTAATGTAATTTTGGAAATATCTGGATCAGCATTAAGAACAATTGAACTATTGCCAGTTGTACCCTTTGGTGTAGAGCTCCAATCAGGCATAGGTTTTACTTCTGGGTTGTTATAATACTGTTGTAAATTATCTGCTATACATCCTGTTACGCCACTAGTGGTCCAACTTACATTATAGAGTCTATAAGGGTTACTTGAATTTTCCGGGGTCTGAACATATTTTTGATTATAAGCAGTAGTGAGTCTATCCATACCATCAAGTTTAAGATCAACTTTAGGTAAAAGGTTTTGCGCAAAATTTATTTTCACTGAATCAGAAATCTTCTGGGATGGATTTGTCGCATTCTCACACTTAATGCTAAAAGTTAGATTCTTTGGTGTAGGCAACTTAATAGCCTTCCCTCCCGTCACAGCAGTCGGTTCACCATAAACAAAACCCGGAAAAGACATTTGATAAATCTCAGGTTCTTTCGGACTATACAAAGAAGAATAATAGTTTACAACATAATCAATACTTGAAGTATTTGTTGCATAAAAATCTTTCATATCAAACTGACTGTCTGTACTTGTTGCAAAAATTTTACAATTTTGTACTCCCTTACTAGCCCAAGACAAAGAATATTTATAACTATTTTTTGCGCTTGTCACACTAACACCTGTATCTTGTCCATCTATTTTAAGATCAACGCAAGGAGAGACGCAAGTTTCATCTGGAACAATAAACCTTTCTAAAGTTGCTAGATCCTCTGCGTTTGGTATGTAGGCATCATCATTAGAATAATCATCATTTGAATTATTACCATTTATATCGTCATAAGAATTTCCTGTATATACAGTAACCCAATCAGTAGCTGTTCCCTGTGGTCCTGTACAAGTAATACCATAAGTTGTTTGCTGACTAATACCACTGATTGACTGTGTACCTATAACTGGTTTAGGATTTGACCCCGCAATACAAGATGTAACATTTCTTGAGGTCCAGACTAAAGTGAAAGGTGCCCCAGATGCAACATTCACATAAGATGCATCTAATGTGCCAACTTTAATATCTACAAAAGGTATTGTTCCAGCAGTATCAAGAGTAAGTCCGGCATTCTGAGTATTTATTCCCGACTGAGCGGTTATCTCATTTAATTTTTGTCTCGTAAGAGTTCCCACAAAACCATTCGCTGGTGATATTCCATATTTTTGTTGAAATTTAGCTACCGCGATTTTTGTAGCATCACCAAAATAAGTTGTCTCTTTACCTGGTGAGCCGTTACCTGAATTTGCCACTCGAGTTGTTGCATCTTTATTTAAAAGTCTTTGTAAGACCAAAATATCTTGCCCAGAAGAGCCAACGGTAAGATCATTATTAAAAATATTAGGATTTGAGGATTGCCCTCTAAGCAAAAGCGCCAGCTCTCTAGCTTTTGAAACTTTATCTGGAGCGATTATGCCAGCATTTATAAGAACTTCAATTATGTCTGCGGCCTGTGCATTTGTTATTTCGGCTTCAGCAGAAACTTTTTCTACCCCCACCAAACCGTATATACCAACTATCAAAAAAGAAAATAAGAAAGAAATGAGAATTTTTTTATAATATTTATTCATAGAATGTTAATAAATTAATAACTCATTATATTTTAACATAATTAAAAGAAAAATAACTAGTATTAAAGATACTTTATTATTTTAATGAATTTATCTCCCCTATCAAACTCGTTTTTGAACATACCAAATGAGGCAAAAGCTGGGCTAAATAGTAAGACATCACCGCGTTTTGTTTGTTCCAATGCAAATCTAATTGCATCCTTTAAATTATTCGCTTCTCTGTTCTCAACTTTAGACTTTAGACTTTCTACTTTTTTCGTTCCCGTACCGTTTAACAAAATTACCGACTTGCAGTATTTTGGAATCTCTCTTACAAGTCCTGACATATCAAGATTCTTATCTGAACCACCCATTATCAAGACGATATTTTTATTTAAAACTTTTCCATATTGGTCTTGGTTCACCAGAGATTTTAAAGCAACAATCGTCGCATCAGGTGTTGTAGAAGTGGTATCGTTATAAATTTTTACACCTTTATATTCGCATACGAATTCCTGTCGTCCTTCTACTCCGCCAAAATTTTCAACAGCTTTTTTAATTATTTTTTCGTCCACTTTTAAAACCTTTGCCACTGCCATAGCACAAGCAATATTTTCTAAATTATGTTCTCCCTTTATTTTTAATTTCCATTCTTTAGGAATATCGTTTTTATTTGTAACAATCTTTGTTCCACAGCTTTTAATCTTTTTTGAAATCTTCTGCCCACAAATCAAAAAATCTTCTTTCTTGTGATAATCACAGATCTTTTTCTTATCAGAAAAATATAAATCCATGCTTCCTTTATAATAGTTTAAATGGTCATTCATCAGATTCGTAAAAACAGAAATGTGTGGACTTATCTTTGCTTCACCAAAACCCTGAAGTTGCCAAGAAGAAAGTTCCATAACAACAATATCGCCACTTTTAACTTTCTTTAGTAAAGGAAGTGTTGCAAGCCCTTTTATGTTACCACCTAGATATATTTTCCCACCCAATTCTTTTTCCGCCAACTTTAAAATTTCGTAAATCAAATACGTCGTTGTTGTTTTTCCTCTCGTACCTGTAATACCAATCACTTTGACGCCTTCGGGCATTAATTTACAAAAAAGTGATTCGTCCATTTCTATCGGGATATTATTTTTTCTAGCTTCTGCAATAAAAAGAGAATCCAAAGGAATGCCAGAAGCCTTTAAAATAAAATCTTTATTTATAAAATCTTCTAACCCGTGTCCACCCAAAGAATATTTAATATTTTTATATTTCTTCAATTTATCGAGCGTAGGTTTTAAATCTATTTCATTTTTTAAATCAGTGACTGTTAGATCTGCTCCGCATTCAGCTAAAAATTTTGCATCATTTAAACCACGCCCAAGAAGACCTAGTCCGAGCATAGTTACTTTCTTATTTTTAAAATATTCTTTATAAGACTGTTTTTTAAAAGTGTCGGCATTATTTTCCATTCACAAAGTATATACCAAAACTCACTTTACACAAAAAAAAGCCCCCGTCTAGTTACGAGAGCTTTTTTCTTTCTTTAACTTACTTCAAACCATTTACTACGTTTCTTGTCTTTGCTCCAAAGTATCCAAGAGCTGGAGTGATGTTGTTTCTACGTTTTTTATGTAAACAAAGTCAAAATATTCCGTCCTATTTTTAATTAAGTTTTGTGGGCGCGGGGAGATTTGAACTCCCAATCCCTTGCGGGAACTACGACCTGAACGTAGCGCGTCTGCCAATTTCACCACTCGCCCAAATATTTATAAATATCTCTTGCCAAATATAACAGATATACAGCAAAAGAAAAAGGCGTAGTTACAATAAGCACAAATTTATTTTGGCGTTCTGGTCCTGGACGAAAGCGATCCAGGAGTCTCTCCCTCGACTTTTTCTTCGTCGTCACTCAGCTTTATCTGCCCCACAAGGGGACTTCTATTTTTACGAGTAAAAATATGTCGAGCACCGCCTCACCATCTCGCCTACTGGCTCAATATGGTTCCGGCGTTCGAGTCCTGGACGAAAGCAATTCCTATTGCTTTCTATCGCGATCCCCGTAAATCTCCACTCAACCAGGATCTCGAAACTTACAGTTTCAGTACCCCCGATGGATAATTATTCGTTTGAATACAAACTCAAATTATGCTCATCGGGGCTTCGAGTCCTGGACGAAAGCAATTCCTATTGCTTTCTATCGCGCACAAATGTAAAAAACGGCTTGAAGCCGTTTTTTACATTTGTGCGCGATCCAGGACTCGAACCTGTCTCCTTACAGGAGCTGTAAACCTTTCACATTTTGACTACAAAACATTCAAGGTCTTGCAGAAGCAAAAACTTTTGCTTCTTCACCTCGTCATTATCAGGTAAAAATGTTTGGGAAACATTTTTACCGCTCTATCATTAAAAAATTAATACCATTAACAAGGATAGTGCGCGATCCAGGACTCGAACCTGGGACCTCGTCATTATCAGTGACGCGCTCTAACCACCTGAGCTAATCGCGCACTATCCTTACTAAGAGTATTAATTTTTGAATGAACTACCACCTGAGCTAATCGCGCAATTATTCCTCTGACTACCAAACCGCGTCAGTCACGTAACAACACATAATTTAACAGAAAAATGGTAAAAATACAACAAAAAAAATCGTCCCACCCTTTTTCAAAGGCGGGACGAACAGATAACGATATCTAAGAATAAGAGTTAAAAAAATACATAAACACACCCTTACCAAAACTTCGCAAGGAAGACTCTACCCTCTCCTTCATTCTACGAAGCCTTCTTTTGATTTTATTACCAAAGACAAAACCAACAGGGACTGGACTGATACAAATAGAAACCTCTTTCGTTTTTCCACATGGTAAATTATTAACCAAATTCTCCATTCTATCCCTCCTTGTTTTTTAATCGGGAATTGTCGTACCTTCTGTTATAAGATGTTTTTTAAATATCTTTGACCAGTACTTATCAATTTTTGCTGTTCCAATAAGAAACAACATCCCGATAGTTCCGATGATAGCTATCAAAACAGCACAAACAACCAAAACAAATTCATTCCAAGTTATTCGTGCTGTCTCTTTCTTGTCTTTTCCAAAACATTCACAGTATGAAGAAAAGACAAGATAAGCGATTAAAAAAACCAACACCAAAGCGAACACAATCAAAACAACAACAGGAAAGACAAAAAGCCAATTCGTATCGTTCATGAAGAACCTCCTTTTTTTCTATATAAACATTAACACAAAATGAGTATAAAGTAAATACGTAGAAAAAGAAAAAGCGCCGGCAATATGTGCCCGGCGCTCGAACGAGGAAGGAGTTTTTCACTCCAGCCAAGCTCCTGGTTCGTACCTTCCCGAGAGAATTTTTTGCTTCTCCACGAGATCAGTCACGAGATGACCATGGACATACACAGTCTTCTCCCCCTGTCGAAAATGATGTATCGACGATGGGAGTATTGTCCATGAGATGAATAAATCCCCACGCAATGACCGCAAAGATTACAACCCCCAAAACAATGGGCAGACTTTTTTTGGTCATCATGATGAGGTCACATATGGCCAGACGGATCCGTTCTTTCACCAACCGGATCTGTAACCTGCGAGCTTCCGCCTTGAGGGTTTCAATCTCAAAGTTGATGAGGCCCATTCTTTCAGTAAGCAACACTTTCATTTGATCGCTCCTATTTTAAATAGTTAAAGAACCATCTGAAGTTAGACACCCAGTCTAACCTCTTTTAATATGATAGCATATTTAAAGTATAAAGTCAAGCACAAAATGTGGACAACAAAAAACAGCCTTTTATGGCTGTTTTTTGCGTATTTCTACTGTATTATTCTTTCTTTTGTCCCGTTCGTAACTCCCTGGCCTAAAGCTCCTAAAAGCTTTGGCCCTCTCTGTCTTTCCAGAGTGGCATTATATCTTAAGAAGATATAAAGACTTTTCAATGCTCAATTGAGGCATTGAAAACC
>CAZIID010000032.1:0-6623 GCA_964539415.1 uncultured Candidatus Saccharibacteria bacterium
AACTATTACGACCTCTCTACTATTAATACAATATGAGATGGAATTTTCTTTCATTATCGGCACTTTTTAATTTTTTGTTTTTGCTGTAATATAAAACAGTGAATAAAGAATTACGAAAAGGTCTTAGAACTTGGATAGAAATAGATAAAAAGGCTATTAAGCATAATTTTTCCGTGTTTAAAAAAAACATACCCAAAAGCTGTAAGTTTCTTGCTGTTGTAAAGTCTAATGCTTACGGGCACAATCTAATGGAATTTTCTAAAGAGATGGAAAAACTTGGAGCAGATTTTTTGGGAGTTGATTCTATCGTTGAAGCGATCACTTTAAGACGAGAGGGAATAAAAATACCTATTTTAGTTTTGGGTTATACTCTGCCCGAGATGCTTCCTGAAGCGGTGGAAAAAGATATTAGTGTGGCGGTCTCAAGTTTTGAGATGCTGGAGGAGATAAGAAAGATGGATTCCCGTTTTCACGGGAATGACAAGAAAAGAGGAAATGACATGGAGATGGATTGCTTCGCTTCGCTCGCCCCGTCTGCGCAGGCAGGAAAGACGGAGGGGAGAAAGTTGAGGATTCATATCAAAGTTGATACGGGAATGGGGAGACACGGATTTCTTGTTAAAGAAATTGATGATGTTGTTAAAATTTTGAAGTCACTTAAAAACGTAAACATTGAAGGATTGTTTACTCATTTTTCTAGTGCGAAAGATCCTAAAGATTTAGATTATACGAAAGGTCAGATAGAAAATTTTAATAAATGGTCAGAGGCTTTTAGAAACGTAGGTTTTAATGTCATAAGACATGCATGCGCAACATCTGGAACAATACTTTTTCCAGAGTCTCATTTTGATATGGTAAGAATTGGGATTGGACTTTATGGAATATATCCGTCAGAAGAAATTGAAAAAACTTTAGCCAAAAAACTCGGGTTAATTCCAGTGATGACTTGGAAAACAATCATTGCAGAAATAAAAAAACTTCCAAAAGGAAGCAGGATCGGATATGACGGGACAGAAATATTAAAAAGAGATTCTGTCGTGGCTATCTGCCCGATAGGGTATTGGCACGGGTTTGTCAGAGCTCTTTCTGGAATTGGAAAGGTACTTGTAAATGGACAGTCTGCAAAAGTCTTAGGTCGTGTTTGTATGGATATTATTATGATAGATGTTACTAGTATAAAAGGTGTAAAAGTAGGCAATGAGGTTGTAATTTTAGGTAGTAGTGGCAAAAAAGACATAGGAATAAACGACATTATAGGGAAGATTGGAGCTTCTGGATACGAGTTTATTACAAGGATCAACCCTTTGATTAAGCGATTTTATGTATAATTAGGGCCATTATTTACCCCTTGCTTTTTATTAGTATGTATGCTATAATAGTAGGTAGAGATTAATAAAGAGGTCGAGTGACCTTTTTTTGTTGTTTGGTTTTTTGATAACTCAATAAAGGAACAAAAAAGGAGGACAAGATGAAGAATGGTATGAAAGGTTTGACGTTGTTTCAGATCATAATGATTGTGGTAGTCATCATGGTGGTGTTTGCTTGTTACTCGCGTCATGTGAGTATCAGTCGGCACGATGAAGTGGTGAAGGAGAACGTGGATAAAATGAGTGAGTCTGGAACAAGTTCCAGGCTGAGCTCAGCATTCAATTCGCTGGATTCACAAGGTGGAAACAAAGTTTTCGGAACCAAGAATGCCGTCTCGGGTGAGACGGTGAATACAAATGGAGGAAAGGATATCGTGTCGATGGTTACTGTCGCCAATAAAGGGCAACGAGAAAGGGAGTTGAAAAAACAGATTGAGAAGTTGAAGAAGGCGAAACAATAACATTCTAAGGAGGAGAAACAAGATGAATCGGATTATTGCGATGTTTACGATGGTGATTATGATGATGGGTTTTTCGGTCCAGTCGCTTTTTGCGGCTGGTGGTCCGGTCACACCCATCGTTACTCCGAGTGCTGCGGATCTGAAACGGATGGAATACGAACTGGCCGCCCTGCAGGAGGTTACAACTTTGCAGGTCGACCTTTACGATCAGGAAGGCAAAAGGGAATGCGGTGGAGTGTCGAGCTTTTTAAATGGTGAAGCGTCGCTTCAGATGGACGTTAAGTCCGGCCCCGGGAACTATCGTGGCTATGCTTCGTGGAATGACAAGTTGGGTAACCAATTATTCTATTCCTACGACTATAAGCTGACGACATTCTGGCCCGGATTGAATGCCAAGGACTTCCCAATGTTTCTTGATCCGAACCGGATGGTCCGTTTTCAAATCGAAGGCGTTGGAAACAACGAAGAAGTTTGGATTAACGGCAATCGTGCTTGGTTTAACGAAGGGTATTGGCACACTCAAATAAATCAGCCGTGGCTTCTGGACGCGATTGGAATCGTGTGGACGGGACATGGCGGATGGAACGTTGCTGTAAGTCCTTCGTTTAAATTTGGTGGGGTGGTATCGCTTGTTCAGGCGAATATCAACCCCAGTCAAGATTCCGTCTCCCAGATGGTAGCGGTTTCTTACGCTGGTGATGATTCATGGATGCAGTACGGATCTGTAGGTAGTTATATGTATCAGATCTACGATTCGGAACAAGACTGCTACGCGCTTCAAATCGCAACGATTATACCTAACGGAACGAAGGTCATGGCCTTCCTGAGCTATTGGGACGACGGTCTTAAAATCACCGTTGAATATTCCACTTCGGCTCTCGAATCGAAAGATGGCTTTATCTTCATCCCGCTTAAGCGAGGTGTGTGGTTCGACCAAAACCAGAGTTCGATACGGCTGGTCTTTCCCGATAAAGACGGGAAGATACGACAGGCATGTCCTGCGATTGGTGGACTCGGTTGATGTTCCTTATTGAGTAGTGAGCGTACAGGGCGCGGTTTGAAAAAACCGCGCCCTTTTTTTTGGTTGTTTTATTTTTTTTGTAAAAAAGTGATTTTTATGCTTAAATGAGCAGGAACTAATATGAACAATATAAGAAACTTTAGTATTATAGCTCACATTGATCACGGAAAATCTACCCTTGCTGATAGGCTTCTTGAAGTTACCCACACTATTGAAAAGAGAAAAATGATGGAGCAAGTTCTTGATAGTATGGAACTTGAAAGAGAAAGAGGTATTACAATAAAGATGCAACCTGTGAGAATGGAATGGACGAAGTGCGGACAAAAATATGAGCTTAACCTAATAGACACCCCTGGACATATAGACTTTTCTTATGAGGTTTCAAGAGCTCTGAAGGCTGTAGAAGGCTCAATACTTCTTGTAGACGCTACTCAGGGTGTTCAAGCTCAAACTCTCACTACGCTTAATATGGCACGTGAATCTGGTATCAAAATTATTCCCGTTGTAAGTAAAATAGATTCACCGCTTGCAAGAACTGATGAAGTAAAAAAAGAAATTTCTAAACTACTTGAGATAGATGAAAGTGAGATTATAGAAGTATCAGGAAAAACAGGAGAGGGTGTAGAACACTTATTGAACGAGGTTATAGATCGGGTGCCACCACCTAAAAATGAATTGGAGGACAATAAAATTCTTCGTTCACTTATTTTTGATTTTCAGTATTCAAATCACCGTGGAGTTATTGTCTTTGTTCGTGTATTCAATGGGCAAGTAAGCAAGAACACCCCTTTGATTTTTAAAATTGCAGATAAGACTTTTACAGCTCTTGAAGTGGGAATATTTTCTCCGGGTGAAAAACCGGTAGAGACTCTTTCTTCTGGTGAGATAGGTTACATTGTGACTGGTATAAAAGAACCTGGAATTGCATCTGTTGGAGACACAGTTTCAAGCACTCGAGATCCAAATCCCGCTATGCCTGGATATCTTTGCCCAAGTCCTGTAGTTTGGGCTTCTATTTTTCCTGAAAGCCAAGATGATTTTATGGTTTTGAAACAGGCACTTGGAAAACTAAAGCTTTCTGATTCATCTTTTACTTTTGATGAAGAGGCTTCTGGAACTTTGGGTAGAGGTTTTAGATGTGGATTCCTTGGAATGCTTCACCTTGAAATAATCACAGAGAGATTACGAAGAGAACACAATTTAAATCTTGTGGTGACTTTGCCTAGTATTACCTACGAGATAGAGTTTATTAACGGTAAAAGGGAAATGATTTATTCACCGTCGCTTTTTCCAGACGATCATATGGTAAAAACTATTTTTGAGCCATGGGTAAAAGCAAGAATTCTAACTCCGAATGATTATGTCGGGAATATTATGCAAAAGCTTTTTGATCATGAAGCCTCCGTCACGTCTTCAGATAACTTTGGCGATAATAGAACAACTCTTTTTATAGAGATGCCACTTCGTGAGCTTATGAGAAACTTTTTTGATGAACTAAAAAGCACAACGTCCGGTTATGCATCTATTTCTTATGAAATGATAGGGATGAGAGAGGCGGATGTGGTGAGACTTGATGTCTTGGTTGCTGATGAACCGGTGCAAGCTTTTGCTCGTGTTGTTGCAAGAAGAAGAGTTGAAATAGATGCTGAGGAAATGGTTGAAAAGTTGTATAAGATTATTCCAAAACAAATGTTTAATTTCAAAGTCCAAGCAAAGGCAATGGGTAGGATCTTGTCTTCAAGAACTTTGTCTGGAATTAAAAAAGATGTTACAGACTATCTTTATGGAGGAGATATTACAAGAAAAATGAAGCTTAGGGAAAAACAAAAAAGAGGTAAGAAGAGAATGAAAGAGACAGGTAAAGTCAATCTAGACCATGATGTCTTCTTGAAAATGATAAAGAGTGAATAGGTTTGTTCTGACTAAACAAAAGCAGAAATAGCTCCAAGACTTATTACTAAGCTTAAAATAAGAAGTATTGCTACAACTATCCAGACGTTTCTAATTATTTTTTTTGTTTTTTTATCGAAAAGCATTGTGATTTTTCTATATTTTAATACAATAGTAAGATAGTAGCAGAAAAGGAATGGATTTTCAACAAAAGAGAACAGTTAGAAGAATAATATATTCTAAGTTTACAATTTTTGTATTGCTGGTTTTGGTTATTGTTTTTTCTCGATCTGTATGGAATATATATAAAAAGGAAAAATTTAGTAGAGAAAGTTTGTCTGTTGTTGAGAGAAAATATGAAGATATGTCTTCTAGAAAAAAATATTTAGAAGGACAAATACAAAAACTGAATACAGAAGATGGCATAGAAGAAGAAATAAGAGATAAATTTAGTGTAAAAAAAGAAGGGGAAATTTCAGTGCTTATTATTGATAATTCTTCTTCCAGTAAAAAAATAGAAATGATAAGTGAAAAAAGTCTTTGGCAAAAGTTTTTGGATGTTTTTTGAAATAGTAATGCGAGTGTAATATATCGGTAGTATGCGACCTTCCCAAGGTTGATAGGCGAGTTCGACTCTCGCCACTCGCACAAAATAAAAAGCCCTTTTTGGTTTTTATTTTGTGCGGGTGAGAAAGCACTGGGTGGTGCTTTCGTGCGAGAGTCGAAGCCTACTTGAGCATTTTATCGAGCCTTCTTAGGCGAAGAGAAAATCCAAGTGTGGGTACTGACCCTGTAAGGGTCGAATCTCTCGCCACTCGCACTTATTGTGTATAAAGTTGGTTGATAATATATAGATTTTAGAAAAAAGATTTTTGTCAAGACGTGTTTAATTATTTGTGTTGTGATATAATCTTTGTATTACTAGTTTAATTAAAAAAATATGAAAAAAGTCACAATATATTCAACACCAACTTGTCACTATTGTTTAATGCTAAAAGAGTTTTTGGATTCAAAAGGCGTTAAGTATGAAAACTTTGATGTTTCCTCAAATCTCGAAAAGAGAAAAGAAATGATGGACAAGAGTGGTCAGATGGGGGTTCCAGTAGTTTTTGTAGAGGAAGAAATGATAGTAGGTTTTAATGAAGATAAGCTAACTGAACTTCTAGGATAATATACAAGTTCTTAAAAACCCTTCTATAAAATGAAGGGTTTTTAAATGCCCACTGTTGTGATATATTTAATCAGCATTGCCCTTGTAGTTCAATGGATAGAACAGCTTCGTCCTAAGAAATAGATGTCGGTTCGATTCCGGCCAAGGGCACTAAAGGTTATCGATAATGACAGAATAAGTTAATCACAGTAGGTAAATGTAGGTTCGACTTGCCCCGTAGTAAGTATTCTTATACTTTACTACTTGGGGTTCCGGCCAAGGGCACAATTCATTAATTAAAATTATTGTTTACTTTGTCTTTTATAAATACTATAATTTAACTATGACACCAGAAGAAAAAGATATGTTAAGGAGGAGTCTTGAATTAGGAGAACAAAACAACAAGATTTTAAGAGGTATGCTCTCAAAAGCTAGGTGGGGTATGTTTTTTAGAATTTTCTACTGGTGTGTGATAATTGCATTCGCTTTAAGTGCTTATTATTATGTTAAGCCGTATATAGAGGTTATGCAGAATACGTATCAGAGTATATCTTCTGATATTAATAATATTAAAAGTGTAACAACTAAGATTCCTAATACGATTGGGGGATTCTTTACTAAATAAACTTTTTACACTAGAAATTTTACTGGAAATAGTGTAATATCTCCATATATCAACATTTGCCGAGGTAGCTCAGTTGGTAGAGCATATCCCTGAAGAGGATGTGGTCGGC
>CAZIID010000033.1:0-6616 GCA_964539415.1 uncultured Candidatus Saccharibacteria bacterium
CAACTCTCTTTGGGTCTATCATTATAAACTTCATATTGTCTGGAGAGTTTCTGTACAAAAGGGAAGTGATTATGGCGTGAATAGTTACAGATTTACCAGAACCAGTTGAACCAGCAATAAGAAGGTGTGGCATCTTTGCTAGGTTTGCAAAATGTGATTTACCAGAAATTCCTTTACCAAGACTTACCATAAGTGGTTTTTCAGATTTTTGGAAATCTTCAGCTCCAAGCAGAGAGGCGAGACCGACTGTTGTTTTTGTTGTGTTTGGTATTTCTATTCCTACAAGTGATTTTCCTGGAATAGGAGCTTCTATTCTGATAGGGTGTGCTGCAAGTGCAAGTGAAAGATCATTTTGTAAGCCAACTATTCTGGATAATTTTACTCCTTCTGCTGGTTTGAGTGCATATCGTGTAATAGATGGACCGATAGATACCTCATCCATTTCAACATCAATTCCAAAATTAAGAAGAGTTCTTTTTATGATGTTTGCGTTTGCTTTTATGTCACCAACTCCTGGTTTTCCTTTATCGTGTTCTAGAAGTGTTAGTGGCGGTGGGGTGTACGCTGTGTTTCCAAAAGCGCGTGGAGACATTTTTATCAAATCATCTTCTTCGTTCTTTGCTACCACAGGAGCTCTCTCATCTTTTTTAACTTTAGGTGCGATTGCATTCAACTTTTCTTTTTCTTCTTTCTTTGCGTCTTCTTCGTCATCTCCTTTTATGACTTTCAAATCTTTGTCATCAACTTCTTCAAATTCATCATCTTCTTTTTTATACCATCTTTTCCAGAAGAATAATGACTCAACAGTTATCTTTGTTTCAAAAAGTATTAAACAAGAGATGATGAGCATTGCAGACAATATTATAAGTGATGCGGTTTGGCCGAAAAGTTTTAACAAAGGTGTTGATATTATCCATCCAACTTTTCCTCCTTGTGCTGTCCAATATGCTTTTGAGATTAAATCAATCAGTCCGAGACCAGATATAAAAAATAATACTCCGCCAACAAGTTTTAAATTGTTAAAACTCCTCTCCTCATCTTTTAAGAAAGATACACTAAGTAAAAAGAAAAAAGTTGGTATGAGAAAATATCCTATACCTAGAAGATAAGTAAAAAATGAATAAATACTATTACCGACGATTCCTGCTTTTTCTAAAGAGGCTAATAAAAAGAGGGAAGCTAGGACGAAAAAAACAACCGCCATTATTGCTTGTTTAGTTTCTATTCTGACTTGATCCCAGAGATTAGGTTTACTAGTTTCTTTGAAAGATTTTTTTGGCTTTGACATATATCAATTATATCAAATTTTTTATTTTTTTTCTCTATTATTTTTTACTCATTTTTTAGTTTCTTTACCACGTCTCAATTTTTTCTTTCCTGTCTGCTTAGATAGGACGAAGTATTACCAAAGTAACATGTTTGTTTTAGCTAGATTACTTTTTCTGTGAGGTATTTTTATATCATATTTTTCCCTGGTCTTTATCTTTAAGCTTTTGGCTTTCAACTTTAGACTGTTTCATTCTCTTGCCACAACATATTATTTGTTTCCCATTGTTTTTATTTATATTTACAATAATTTTGTCCGTTATATAATGGACAAAAGTTTCTGCTCGTCCTTGAAAATTATTTAAAGACATCTCTAAAAGACACTTGATAATCAAGGACGTTTTTTATAGGACCGTCAAAGACAGGTTTATGGAGAATAAGAAAAATCAACAAAAACAAATATCAGATATCAATATCGTTAACACATTAGGTGTAGACTATTCTTTGTTATTTAATGGTAGAGGTTTTGAACTGTATGTCTTTAAGAGACTTGAAAAAATTGCACTAGCTGTCCATATGCTCAGCTCACTTCTAACGGACACTGAACCAGCAAAAAGTAGATTAAAAGAACTGTCTCTTATTACTCTTGGAGGTGGCATTTCTTTAATGGATGACAGCCGTGGAATTTCTTTAGAAAATACTACAAAAATAATTTCTTCTTTAACTGAAATTAATTCAATTTTTGAAATACTCTCAATGTCCAAAATCATCTCACAAATGAACTGTGAGATCATTAAGGAAGAAGTGACCAAACTGGTAAACACTATTTTAACTAATAATGATTTTAATTCTTTTAAAAGGGCTTCTTTTTTAGCAAAAGATTTTTTCAAGGTTGAAGATTATAGTGTGGATAACCGAAATACTTTTACAAAAGATTCTCTAGGGTTTATGGGTACAAATTCGGATAAAGGACAAAAGGACATAAAGGACAGCAATGTCTCTTATAAAAATACAGTTGAAAAAACTGGAAGCATACACTCATCCCAAGAGGACAAAAATAAAAGACAAGTAGTAATAATGTCTATGCTCAAGGATGGGAAAAACCTTACTGTAAAAGATTTTTCAATGGAGATAAAGGGTTGCAGTGAAAAGACCATACAACGTGAATTATTGGCTTTGGTAGCCTCAGGTTCAATAAAAAAAGAGGGGGAAAGAAGGTGGAGTAAGTATTCCTTAATTTAAAACAACCGAACATTTTTGTCTTTTATAAACTCAATATTTTTATTGCAATAAATGATAAAAATCAAGCCCTTGTTTTTGTCCTTTTAGGCCTATATTTTAGTTATCTTTTATAGAGGGAAACTCACTGTCTTTTATGGTAAAAGACCATCTTTAACATAAGTTTTTGGGTTTCTAACTCACATTAAAAAATGATGAATATTAATCTTTATTTTCTTTGCAATTTCGTTGATTTTGTGCAATAATGTACTCACTAGCTAAATTTGAGTGTTTTACCTTGAAAAACCAAGGATTTTAATAGTTTTTTGGTTATTTGAGTTAAAAACCATTTAGTTATCCACAGTTGTGTGTTTTGCTAGTTTTCTAACAAAATTATATAATTGTGTTGTAAATAGTATTACCGGTGCGAACTGAGTTGTGCTATTTCGTTTGTAGCTTTTAAATATTGGTTTAAAACTAATATTAAAAAAGTTATATTTCAGTATTTCACAGATGTCACGGGCACACGCCCGCGTTGTCAGTGGTCGAGAACTTTGACAATAGAATATACCAATACAGAAATGCAGTTTTAATTATGATTGCTAATTCATTTCTTTTGTGTCGAACTCATCAGTAATATACTGATGAAAATATGGGAGAAATGAAATAGTTTAGAGAGAGTCGCATTTATTCTTGTCGGTAGATGCGTTAGTTTTTACAAAAAAGAAGGTCATTTCTTTTTTGTTCTAAACATACAGACATTTCACTGAATTTAACTTCTTGATTTTTAGTCGAAATCATTTAGTTAGCTCGTCTTGCTTTAATGCAAACCGTTGGTCGTTTTTGTTTGAAAACAAAAATCTGCGGTCAGAGTTTATCAGTGAGGAAAGAAGATAATCAATTCCAAATTTATTAGCGACGTAAGGCGAGAGAGAAGAAAAAAGTTTTCTTTTTTCTTTCCAAACCGAGGAATTAATATAAAAGTATTACAATACTTTTTATTTTAATTATTATTAGTTAAGTGGAAAAGATTATCGTTAGTTACTTTAAAAACAAATTATGATATTAAGAAAATCAGGAGCAGGAATCGCAGTCGCTTTGACTTTGGTTCTCTCCATGGTAGTAGGAGTTGCAAGCACTTCAGCTTTGACAACAAGCGAATTGTTAAATTTGCTCGTTCAAAGTGGAGCTTTGACTTCAAGTCAGCTTTCAGCAGTTCAGGCCATCGTTGGTGGTACAACAGCTGCAGCTACAACAGGTTATGTATTTAATACAAACCTAACAATCGGTTCAAGAGGTGCAGATGTTACAGCACTTCAGAATATGCTCGGAATTTCTCCAGCTACAGGTTACTTTGGTTCAATCACAAAGGCCGCTGTTATACAATATCAGATTGCAAAGGGTATAACCCCAGCAGCTGGTTACGTAGGAGCAATTACAAGAGCAGCATTGAATGCAGGAGGCTCAGTAGTAATTCCAGGAACACCAGTTCCAACAGGAACTGATCTTAGAGTTACTTTGTCAGCAACTTCACCTATGTCAGGAACTATTGTTGCAGGACAAGCAGCTGCTAACTTAGCAGAATTCACATTCACAAACACTTCAGCTTCACCAGCAGTAGTTACAAATGTAACTTTGGCTAGAACTGGAGTATCAGCAGATACAACACTTACAAACGTTTATTTGTTTGATGGTGTTACAAGACTTACAGACTCAGCTACAGTTTCAAGTGGTAAAATCACTTTCAACTCAGGAGCAGGTTTGTTTACAGTTCCATCAGGTTCATCAAGAACTATATCTGTTAAATCAGATATAGCAGCTAGCATTTCAGGACAATTGGTTGGAGTTGCTCTTACAGGTATAACATCAAATGTTGCTGTATCAGCTTCATACCCAATTTCAGGTGCTAATATGAACGTCTTCAGTGCTACTTTGGCAGGAGTCGTTGTTGGTACACCAACAAACACTGGTGCAACAATTCAAGCAGGAACTCTCAATACAACAGTATGGTCAGCTTCTCTTGGTCTTTCAACTAGAGCAGTAAATCTAAGAAGTGCAGCCTTTAAAGTTATAGGCTCAGCTCCTTCAGATGCTTTACAGAATTGGAAATTGTTTGTGTCTGGTGTTCAAGTTGCTTCAGCAACAGGAATAGATGCAAATGGTTATGTTACCTTTAATCTTTCATCAGCACCTTATAAGATAGATTCTACAAGAACTCTAGAAGTAAGAGCGGATGTTGTAAAGGGTTCATCAAGAACCTTCCAGGTTTCATTGCAAAACGTTGCTGATTTACAGGTTGTTGACACAGACTATAACGTAAGTGTTAGCGCAACTGGTATTCCAGCTAATGGTACAAGTGTAATAATTTCCGCTGGTACAATATCAGTATCACAGGACGGTACTCTTTCATCAGGTAATATTGTTACAGGTGGATCAAACGTTACTCTTGCAAGATACACATTTAGAGCTTTTGGTGAAGATGTAAAGATCTCTTCTCTTAAAGTAGCTTCAACAGATCAATTGGACAATGTTGCTTTATATGCAAACGGAGTTCAGATTGGAAGCACACAGACAATAGCAGCAACAGGTACAGTTGCTTCAGCTACTACAACAGATAGTTATTCAAAATTGTACAACCTCGGTTCATCACTTGTAGTCAGTGCTGGTCAAACAGTTACTGTAGAAGTAAGAGGTGATGCTAAATATCTAGGTACAAACGCTACAACTACAAATAATACAATCCAAGTTGGTTTGCTAGGAGATCTTAACAACGCACAGGGAATGTCTTCATCACAATTGTTGACAGTTCCTGAAGCAGTACAAACAGGTCCAACAATGACAGTTGTAGGAGCAGGTTTGACAGCAGCTGTTAATACAGCTGTTACAAGTATATCAGCAGTTCCAAATACTACAGCACAAAGAATTGGATCATTTGTTTTACAAGCTAACTCAAATGAAGCTGTTCAAATAACAAGTATGTCAGTAGGGGTAACACCAACTACATTCACAACAACTAATCTTTCAAGTTTGTATGTTACAGTTGATGGAATATCTTCAACACCTGTAAGCGTTCAGACTTCAAACAATGTTCCTGTTTCCATGTTCCAAATCCCTGCAAATTCATCAAAAATTGTTGATGTTTATGCTAATATTGGAAGCGCAACTGGTTCAGTTGTTACATCTTTGTTAGTTAATGGTTATGGAGTAGCAAGTAATATAAGTGTTACTGGTACTGTAAGTTCAGGACAGACAGCTACAGTAGGTTCAGGTGCTCTTGCTAATCCTACAGTTAAAACTGGTTCTGGTTATACACCAGATGCTCAGTTTGTAACAGGAGATACAACACAAGTTATTGCATACTTTAACGCAACATCTTCAAATGGTACTTCAGTTATAACTGAAATAACATTTGCAGCAACAGGAACAGGTTCAGCTTCAGCTATAACAGAAGTTACAGTTGGTGGTAAGACATCTCCAGTTGTTTCAGGTGTAGCTACAGTTTCAGGCCTTGCAATAAGCGTTCCAGTTGGTTACGCAGGTACAAACATTCCAGTTACAGTTAAGTACAACACAGTTGGACAAAACGGTATAGCATCAGGCTTAACAGCAGGTGTTAGAATCACTGGTTTGAAATATACTTCAGGTAATACTGAAGCAACAAAGACAAGCTTAACAGTAGAATCAAACTTGATGACAGTAGTTGGTTCAAAACCAACACTTGCTATAGCTAACCCATCTGACAATACAGTCGGAGCAGGAGGTTCAGTTATCGTAGCAAGAGTTACAGTATCAGCAGACGCTAAGGGTCCAGTTACAGTTACTACATTGCCATTGTCAATGCAGGCAGCAGGAGCTGGTTCATCAGCAGGAACTCTTACTGTAAAGGTTGGAGGTTCAACAGTCTCAATCTCAGAAAATATGGGTGCAGTTGGAACAACAACAGCAGCTACAGGAACAATTACCTTTACAGGTGGTTATGAAGTAGCAGCAGGTGCTTCAGTTACATTTGATATCTGGGATACAGTTACATTCACAAGCTCAGACGATTCTTTGAGAACATCTCTTGGATCAAATACTTTGTTTACTTGGACAGATGTTAACGGAAACGCAGCTGGTTTGACAGGCGCTTCAA
>CAZIID010000034.1:0-6472 GCA_964539415.1 uncultured Candidatus Saccharibacteria bacterium
CCTTGCACAGTTCATTTTGAGCCTCCTTTTTTCTAGTTTCGTATCTGAATAAACTTTAATCTAATTGGTGTATTTGTCAAATCCAGAGGTTACTTTTTTAAACTCTTCCATTTATCCAAATATAATGATAAAACTATATTAATTATGTCTATAACAAAGAAACCAGAGTTGCTTTCGCCAATACAAGACTATACATCTCTTGCAGCTGCCATTAAAAATGGTGCAGATGCGGTTTTCTTTGGAATTATCGGTTTTAATATGAGAGCTGGAGCAAAAAACTTTACTGTTAAAGACTTGCCGAAAATCGCTAAAATTGCACACGAGAATAATGTCAAAACATATTTGGCACTAAATATTATAATTTATCAAAACGAACTTAAGAAAGTTGAAGATGTTCTAAAGAAAGTAAAAGCAGCAAAGATTGACGCGATCATATGTTGGGATTTTGCTGTAATTCAGATAGCTAAAAAGTTAGGTATTGAAGTGCACATCAGTACTCAAGCAAGTATTGCAAACGTAGAAACTGCTGAATTTTATAGAAAGCTCGGTGCGAGAAGAGTTGTTCTTGCACGTGAATGTTCTCTTGAACAGATAAGAGAGATAAAAAAGAAAAGCAAAGTTGAAATAGAAATATTTGTTCATGGCGCGATGTGTGTTTCGGTTTCCGGTAGATGCTTTATGTCTCAGTTTCTTTACGGTAAATCGGCAAATCGTGGTGAGTGTCAGCAACCTTGCAGAAGAAAGTATTTGATTAAACAGATTGATGGAGACAAGGAACTTGAACTCGGTGAGGATTATGTTATGAGTCCAAAAGATATGTGCACGATAGACTTTATTGAAAAAATAATTGATCTTAACGTTGATTGTTTTAAAATTGAAGGAAGAAACAGAAGTCCTGAATATGTTGCGAGTGTGACCAAGGCTTATAGAACCGCTATTGATTTTATATATTCAGCCAAGAAAAGAGATAAGAAGTTTAATGCAGATTTAGCGAATTTGAAAAATAAATTAAGTGCTGATTTAGATACTGTATATCACAGAGGACATAGTAGTGGATTTTTCTTGGGTAAGCCAATAAACGAATGGACGGAATCTACTGGAAGTCAGGCGACTCAAAAGAAAATATATATTGGTAAGGTTTCAAATTTCTATAAAAAGATTAGTGCTGTTGAAACGACTATTTTGCCAAATATTAAATTGGAAATTGGAGACAAAATGATTTTTCAGGGGCCAGTAACTGGAAGTGTTGAATCAGAAATAAAGTCTATTGGTAAAGATTATACTATTGTAAAAAGTGCTCTTAAGGGTGAAAAGGTTGCACTCGTTGTTGATTGTTCCGCTCGAAAAAATGACGAAGTATATCTAATAAGAAGTATCGGTAAAAAATAAGATGAAAGAAAAAAAGCGTATCTATCTTGATAATGCTTCAACAACCCCAATTGATTCTGAGGTTTTTAAGACTATGTTGCCGTATTTAAAAGAACAGTATGGTAACCCATCATCGATTCATCTAGAAGGGAGAAAATCTAAAAGCACAATTGAAAATTCTAGAGAAAAAATTGCTTCTGTGATTGGTGCAGAGCCGGAAGAAATAATCTTTACAAGCGGAGGAACGGAAGCTGATAATTTGGCAATGTTTGGAATTGCACGAGCGAATAAAAGTAAAGGAAAACATATTATTGTTTCTGGTATTGAGCACAAAGCAATTCTTGAATCTTGTAAAAGACTTGAAAAAGAAGGATTTGAAATTACGTATCTTGAAGTAAACAACCATGCTGTAGTATCTCTTGAACATTTAAAGAAAAGTTTAAGAAAAGATACGATATTGGTTTCTGTAATGTATGCAAATAATGAAGTTGGAACAATACAATCTTTAAAAGAGATTGCTAAAATACTTAAAGCTTCAAAAAGCGAAGCGGTATTTCATACAGATGCATGTCAGGCTGTTGGTGCTTTGCCTATTCTCATAAAAGACTTAGGTATTGATGCGATGACGATAAGCTCTTCTAAAATTTATGGTCCAAAAGGCGTTGGTTGTATATATTTAAATAAAAAAATAAATATTGAGCCGATTGTCTTTGGTGGAGGACAAGAAAAAGGGAAAAGAGCGGGAACTGAAAATGTCGCAAATATAGTAGGTTTTGCAAAAGCTATTGAAATCGCAGAGAAGAAAAGAGAAAAAGAGTTTGTAAGATTGTCAGTTCTCAGAGTCTATTTTATAGACAAGATACTTAAAGATATTAAGGGGGTCACACTGAATGGTGATAGGACTCAACGTCTACCAAACAATATAAATATTTCAGTTTCTGGGGTAGAAGGGGAGTCACTTTTACTTTTGCTTGATGATGCAGGAGTAGCTTGTTCAACTGGGTCAGCTTGTTCAGCCAATGATTTAAAACCGTCCCATGTATTAATAAAATGTGCCATATCTGCTGAACTTGCGCATTGTAGTGTTAGATTTACTTTAGGACGATATACAACGAAAAAAGATTTGATTAAAACGCTAGAAATTTTAAAGAAAGCAGTAGAGAACATAAGGAACATTTCCACAATCAAAACAAAATGAAAAAGAAAGAAATAAAAAAAGATGGTGAGGGTTGGGTATATACGAGCTTAATAAAAGAGCACTTTTTTCACCCTAGAAATGTTTTGATAGACGAGTCTGAATATAAAGCTGACGGAGTTGGTATGGTTGGAAATCCATATTGTGGGGATATGATGAATGTTTGGATAAAAGTTGATAAGAAAAAAGGAAGAATCAAGGAATGTAAATGGAGGACTTTTGGTTGCGCTTCGGCCATAGCTTCAACTTCTATGATGTCTGTTATGGTTATGGAAAATGGCGGGATAACTCTTGAAGACGCTATGAAAATTACTCCTAAACAAATTGCCGATCGTCTTGGTGGAATGCCAGATAAGAAATTTCATTGTTCTGTTCTTGGTCACGAAGCTTTAAGAGAGGCTATTTTGGATTATCAAAAAAATAACAAAAACAGATAATTGATTTAAATTTTTTTGTGATATAATTATTGAGTTAATAATTTTCTAAAAAATATGATTACTTATAAAAAACTTTTAGCGTTTTTCGTTTTTACACTTCTTTTTTTGCAAGTGAACAGTGCAAGTGCAATGACTCCATCACTTTCTGTTTATACTGATTCAACTAACAACAGTGTTGTACAAATAAATGTTGTCGGTGATGCAAATTCTAACGTCTTATTAAAGTTTTTTTCAAATAATACTTCCGGACCGCAACTAAAAGCACTCGGTACCACCAATTCATCTGGATCTTTTAATCTTTCTATGGGTTTAAATGATTTAAATATTACTTCAAATAGCGCTGTTGGTGTTTTGGTTAATAATCAAGCTTCAACCGATGTTGCTTGGCCATATTCTTCAAGTAATACATCCTCAACAAATTTAACTCTTAGTCAGAGTAGTTTAGTTTTAAATACTACCCAGGTGGCTACTGTAACTTCTTCAAATAGTGGTTCAAACTCATTGTATTTATCTAGTAATTCAAGTCCTCAAGTTGCCAACATATCATTTAGTGGTAATCAAATATCTGTAACAGGTTTAAGTGCTGGTCAAACAACCGCAAACATCTGCATGGTCAACTCTTCTGCAAGTCAGGCTTGTTCAAGTTTATATATTGTCGTTCAAAGCAATTCTTCTCAAACTTTATCTTTCAGTCAAAATAATACATCCATTATAAGTGGACAAAATGTAGTAATAAATATAACTGGTGGAAATGGTTTTTATGCAATTAAAAATAATTCTAATCCAACTGCAATAAGTACAAGTTTAAATGGTCCTGCTCTAACTTTATATGCAAATAGCACAACAGGTTCATCAACAATTGTTGTTTGTACAGTAGATACAACATCTTGCGGAGTTGTTAATGCGTCTATCGGGACATATACATCAAATGGTACAGGGCTTTCTTTTAGCACAAGTTATCCAAGTGTTACTACAGGTCAGACAACAACGATAAATATTTCTGGTGGATATGGAACATATTATGTTTCTTCAAATTCAAATTCTAGTGTTGCTCAGACATATATTTCTACAAGCACATTGACTATTTATGGAAATAATCCTGGAACAACTTCTATTACTGTATGTGCTCCTTCTGGTCATTGCGGAATAATTACGACGACAGTTATAGCTGCTTCTGGTGGAATATTAGCATTGTCACAAAACAACGTTACAATTTCAGCTGGGCAACTTATAAGTGTAAATATTTCTGGAGGTACAGTTCCGTATTCAATAATTCAACCAAATGACGGAATCGCACAATATAGTTTAAATAACAGTGCTATTAGTGTTACAGGGATAAAATCCGGAACTTCACAGGCTACGGTGTGTTCTTCTGCGGGAGGTTGTATTACATTAACAGTAATTGTTTCTTCTTCGGGTAATACAGTGTCAGGTGTTCAACCATCTTTTAGTCAAAATAATGTATCAATAAACACAAACCAGACAACTTCAATACTTATGACTGGTAATGGCGGATACTATATATCAAATAATTCAAATCAAAATATTCTTGCGGCTTCTGTTAGTGGAAACAGTCTTGTTCTTACAGGTGTTGCTATCGGTTCAGCAAATATTAATGTCTGCCAAACTGGAGGACAATGCAATGTGCTTTATGTCACTGTAAGTAATTCAGCGACAAGTAACGCTACCGTGATACCGATAACTTTTGATAAGCAATCAATAACATTAAAACCGGGTGATGCCTCAAGTGCTGTTGTTTCTGGAGGATCAGGATCTGGATACTATATATCTTATAATTCAAAATCTGATGTTGTTGGTGTGTACATATTAGGTAACACTTTGATTATTGCTGGTAAAGCTATTGGTTCTGGAACTATCTCTGTGTGTTCTTCAGCAAATGCCTGTGCTTCTATTTCAGTATCAGTTCAGGGAGGAAATCAGTCGTCAAATAATTCTAAATATAAATTTACAAAACCACTTAAGTTTGGACTAACTAATACTGAAGTTACTGAATTACAGAAGAGACTAACAGAAGAAGGTATTTATTCCGGACCTATAACTGGATATTATGGATCACTTACTGTAGCTGCTGTAAAAAAATATCAAAAGAAAGTTGGTCTGGAACAGCTTGGTTCTGTTGGACCAGGAACTAGAGCTGCACTTAATAAATAAGCCATTTTTTATCTGTTGATAATATAACTATATATAGGTTTTGGTTTTGTGATACAATAATACTATTATGAAAAAGATAATATTTTTAGTTATTATTGTTGCTATTGGTTTTGGGGTTTATTACTTTACTAAAAGTCCAGTTGATAATGTTGATGTAAATGTAAGTCAAAACATTGCGACAACAACTAACAATACAGCTTCAAGTACTACTGTCGTAGATAAAACAAAAACAGTTATTGGAAAGTCAGTTCAGGGTAGTGACATCGTCGCATATCATTTTGGAGAAGGAGCAAATGAAGTTATTTTTGTTGGTGGTATTCATGGAGGATATGCGTGGAACACAGCATTACTTGCATATGAAGCAATGGATTATTTTAAAGCAAATGTTACTTCAATTCCTGCGAATATCAAAGTTACAATTATTCCAGTACTAAATCCTGATGGTTTAAATAAAGTTGTGGGAACATCTAGTGCTTTTGTATCTTCAAACGTATCAAAGTCACAAGAGGTGGTAGTTTCTGGACGTTACAATGCAAATCAAGTTGATTTAAATAGAAACTTTGCTTGTGATTGGCAGTCTACTGGGAAATGGCAAAATAAAACTGTAAGTGGTGGAACAGAAGCTTTTTCTGAACCAGAAACTTTAGCTTTGAAAAATTATGTAGAAACACAAAATCCAAAGGCTGTTGTTGCTTGGTATAGCGCTGCTGGTGGTGTGTATTCTTCAAACTGTCACAATGGTATATTGGCCACAACGACAGCTCTTACAAGTGCTTATGCTAAGGCTTCCGGATATACTGCAAATGAGGATTTTGATTTTTATGAGACAACTGGAGATATGACAAACTGGTTAGCTAAAATAAAAATTCCTGCAATCAGCGTTTTGCTTGCCACACATGATAGTACTGAATGGAGTAAAAACAAAGCGGGTATCGAAGCAATACTTAAATACATAGCTAAATAATGAGAACGTTTTTTTCTAAGAAAGTTATAGCAGTAATTGTAATTATTGTTGTGATTTTTGCTGGTGTATTTTATTTTACTGAAAGACAGAAAAACATTGCATCTGAAAAAGCTGCACAAGCACTTCTACAACTTCAAAATAAAAGTCCGAAGAAAAATGTAATAGGGAAGTCAGTTCTAGGACGTGATATTGAAAGCTATAAATACGGTAATGGAGCAACGAATATAACTTTTATAGGAGGTATACACGGTGGTTATGAATGGAACAGTGTTCTCCTCGCCTATAAATTCATGGATTATTTGAGTGCAAATCCAGAATTTATTCCCAAGGGTCTTT
>CAZIID010000035.1:0-6383 GCA_964539415.1 uncultured Candidatus Saccharibacteria bacterium
CAAGATCCAAAAGATCCTTGTCATCTACCAAGTCACACTTGTTCAAAAATACTACGATCTTTGGAACACCAACCTGCTTAGCCAAAAGAATGTGTTCTCTTGTCTGAGGCATAGGTCCATCAACTGCTGATACAACAAGAATAGCACCGTCCATTTGAGCAGCACCTGTAATCATGTTCTTAACATAGTCAGCGTGTCCAGGACAGTCTACGTGAGCGTAGTGTCTTGACTCTGTTGAATACTCAACGTGAGAAATAGCAATAGTAATAATCTTTGTAGCGTCTCTTCTACCGTCTTTCTCAGATGCCTTTGCAACCTGATCATATGCGATATGATTTGCTAAACCTTTCTTTGACTGAACAAATGTAATTGCTGCAGTCAATGTTGTTTTACCATGGTCAACGTGGCCGATTGTACCGACGTTTACGTGTGGTTTTGTTCTTACGAATTCTGCCATAATTTTGTTTTGTTAGCTTCACAAACAGAGAGCGCGAGAAACCCGGTCTCTATTTATAAAACTAACTAATTATTAAATTATTAAACCCATCAAACGCGAGGCGTTCTGGGGTGCTTATAAATGGTAGTAAACTTTCTGACCTGATCGTTTACTACTTCTACTAATTACTTGCTTTTTGACTTAAAAGCAAATTAAAAAGCGCAACTTATGCGTGGTACAAATATACCAAAAAACAATAAAAAAGGCAATAGTGATAAAAATTAATGAAAAACACCCCAGAAACTTTCGTTTCTGGGGTGGACAAGACCTTACAAAGAACTTATATCTTCAGCAGGTTCCGACCAATAAAGAGCGAGGTAACAAAACCTTCCTCGAATTAGCGGATTTGCCGTATATATGGTTTCCACAGCAGTCCTCTCACCTTTCCCTTTATAGAACTTCATCGCAGGATAATATGTACCGAGCGATGAATTAAAAACATGCCTTATCGGATCGGCAATAGCAATCACAGTGCGATTGCTAATTTCTTTTGCAAAAGGCAAAAGAAATCCAAGGTCAAGTGCATTTGCAGGACGAAGATTTCGCCAACGCAGGTCAGACCCAACCACACTCGCATGAGCTCTCGAATTGTATTTAAAAATAAACAACGTGAGAACTTTTTGGTCGTCACGATAAAATTTCAAATAAGTCCGATACCTCACACGAAGCAATTCGGGGAGAGCTTCAACCATTTTCGCAACTTCTTCTTTATTGAAGGTCACGACAAACTTAAATGCAAAACCCTTTTTATCACGAATGGTTTTGCCACCGTAGAGAGCCCCATGTTTCAATCTCTTCAAATTGATACGGGTCAATTTCTTAGCCATATTTTTCCCTTTCTGTTTTAAATCTACTAGTATTATATCATATATTGATAAATAAATCAATAGCTTAATTAATTAAATACAAAAAGGGGTTTTCGCGAAGCGAAAACCCCTTTTTGTATTCTCTTCTTCAGCTTAGAGCGAGGCTTATCTTTTTAAAAACCTAACTTTTCTTTTCTCCAACTTAGAGTGAGGGTAATCATTTTAAAAACATTACGGAAGGAAATTTTATAGAAAAAAGTCACCAGGCGGTGACTTTTTTCTTTCTCCAACTTAAAGCGAGGCTTAACTTTTTAAAAACCTTGGTAGGTGCGACGGCACCGGACAGAGAAAATATTTAGCAAAATATTTTCGTGTTTTTAAAAAGATATGCCGAGCGATCCCTACTTCTTCGCCTCCCCCGCTCCTCTCGCTTCTATAATAGATTTTGCAACGTTTGGTGGAACGATAGAGTAGTTATCAAACTCCATGTTAAGTGATGCTCTACCTTCTGACATAGACCTTAGAGATGTAACATATCCAAACATTTCAGCTAGTGGAACTTTTGCTCTTACAACTTTATTTATTCCTCTATCTGACATTTCTTCAATCTGACCTCTCTTTGAGTTCAAGCTACCAGCAACGTCTCCCATGAACTTTTCAGGAACAACGATCTCAACTTTCATAATAGGTTCAAGTATAACTGGTTTTGCTCTTGCCGCTGCTTCTCTAAATGCCATAGCTGCAGCGATCTTGTAAGCGATTTCTGATGAGTCAACATCGTGATAAGATCCGAAAAGAAGTTCAGAAGAAATATCTACCATTCTGTAACCTGCAGTAACTCCTCTCTCCATAGCTTCAACGATACCTTTCTCAACGGCTGGAATAAATTCTTGTGGAATAACTCCTCCTTTAATTGAGTTGACGAATTCAAAACCTTCTGATCTTGAAACGTTCTTTGGAATCTTTGCCCCTTCCTCAAGAGCTTCAAGTGGCTTAATTTTAATCTTAACGTGACCGTATTGTCCTTTACCTCCAGACTGCTTGATATATTTGTGTTCAGCTTCAGCTTCTGCAGTAATAGTCTCCTTGTAAGCAACCTGTGGATTACCAACGTTTGCCTCAACTTTAAATTCTCTCTTCATTCTATCAACAAGAATTTCAAGGTGAAGTTCTCCCATTCCTTTTATAACAGTCTCTCCTGTTTCTGGGTCTGATACGATTTTGAATGTTGGATCTTCATCAGAAAGCTTCTTCAAAGCAAATCCCATTTTTTCTTGGTCAGCTTTTGTCTTTGGTTCAATTCTAAGTGAGATAACTGGCTCTGGGAAGACAATCTGGTCTAAAATAATTGGCTGGTTTTCATCACAAAAAGTATGACTGGTCTTTGCGTTCTTTAAACCTACCGCAGCTGCAATTTCTCCTGCATAAACAGTCTCAACATCTTCTCTATCGTTTGCCTGCATTCTAACAATTCTTCCAAGTCTTTCTCTTTCACCTGTTGTTGAATTGTAAATATAAGAACCAGCGCTAATTGTTCCGGAATATACTCTAAAGAAAGTAAGCTGTCCTACGAATGGGTCGTTCTGAAGTTTAAAAGCAAGAGCAGAAAATGGTTCTGTATCCGAAGCATTCCTAACTGACTTTTCTCCAGTTTTTGGATCAATACCTTCTACTGGTGGAACGTCCAAAGGTGAAGGAAGATAATCAACAACAGCATCAAGCACGAGCTGAACTCCTTTGTTCTTCAAAGCGCTTCCTGTATATACAGGGACAATTTTGTTTGCAATAACACCCTTTCTAAGTAGTTTTTTCAAAACATCTAGGGAAATCTCTTTTCCTTCAAGATATTCACTCATAACAACATCGTCATTTTCAACAATTTTTTCTAGAAGTTCTGCTCTGAATTTTTTGGCATTTTCAAGAAGTTCTGCAGGAATTTCTGCTTCAATAACATCAGTTCCCATTTCTCCTTCAAAATAAAAAGCTTTCATCTTCAAAAGATCTACAACACCTTTGTGATTCTCCTCTTCACCTATAGGTATTTGCATTCTAACGGCATTTTTTGTAAGTCTGTCTAAAATAGATTTGTATGATCTTTCAAAATTTCCTCCTGTTCTATCAAGCTTGTTTATGAAACAAATTCTTGGAACATTTCCATCATCAGCATATCTCCAGTTTGTTTCTGATTGTGGCTCAACTCCAGCAACTCCGTCAAAAACCACAACAGCTCCGTCAAGAACTTTAAGTGATCTTTTAACCTCGGCTGTAAAGTCAATGTGTCCAGGAGTATCAATAACGTTGAATCTGTGCTTTTGAGTCAAATCTTTACCCATATAAGTTGGGTTCCAGAAACAAGTAATAGCAGCAGAAGTAATAGTAATGCCTCTTTCTCTTTCCTGTTCCATCCAGTCTGTAACTGTAGCTCCGTCGTGAACCTCACCTATTTTGTGAGACATACCGGTGTAATACAAAATTCTTTCGGATGTAGTTGTCTTACCCGCATCAATGTGGGCAATAATTCCGAAGTTTCTTACTTTTTCTAATGGGTAGTCTCGTGACATAAATATGTTAATTAATAATTAAACGTAATAAATTAAAAAAATGAACCAACTCGAATTGGTAGCGATAGAATACATCAAAATTTCACAAAAAGCAAACCCGAAAAACTCCCTTTCGGGAGTTTTTGAAATTGATCTTACAAAGCCGGATCACTAATAATTAAGAAATAGTGCCTTCCAATGGGATTACTATTGGAGCCGTATTATCTTTCTTAAGAAAATTAATAAGAATTACTATGACCATAAATAATATCTGTATGAACCAGCTTAGTCCAATAAAAGCAGAAATAATCATTCCCAAAGTCATTGCGTGTATTGTAACTCTGTATGAATGCATATATCCCCCACTCTTTTTGAGTAGAACCAAAATAAGCCAGGTAAGTAAAGCAAAGATAAAAAATGTTACTAACATAAACAAATTAGCAATAAAACTTCCGACGTAAACAAAGATTGGTGTTAACCAGACCAATTTTCTAAAAACAGGAGCAACCGAGTAAGAAAACTTAGTAATAGTCTGGCGATTTATATTAAGTTCTTCCTTCACTGGAGTAAAAGGGATAATCTGCAAACCGCCATCCTTCATAACTACAACTGAATCTTTTGTTAAAAGCACCATAGTGTTGTACTGCTTAAAGGACTCAAGCGAAATAGTGCTCACCTTAGTATCAACAACGGCAAAATTTTCTATTTTTGATAGATTTTTATCCAATGCTTTTATTGACGGTAAGGCAATTTTATACGGCTCTACCACGTTTGTTGAGAGGATTCCGTCTTTAACATTTAGATTGAGATCTGCCGGATACATTGCCACAAAAGTGTTTATTGAATTATCTGAAAGAAACACCCTTGATAGCGGGATAAAAACAGCCGAAACAACAATCATTGTTATTATTGAAACGAGAAGTATAAATTTAACATAATAACCAACAGAAAAACCTGTGCCTTTATTTGCTAAATCAGCATAAAACTCTGGACCATATATACTCTTCCAAATTTTTTTAAAGATATTCATATATTAATATTAAAATTATACATAATAACAACACCAACATTATATCAATAATAATATAAATGTTCCATTAACGATGTTAAAAACAAAAAGTCACCAATCGGTGACTTTTTGTGTCTGTCTTTGCGAGCGTAGCGAAGCAATCCAGTTTATTCTTATACCCCAGTAGTAGAAGAATCAGAACTCTTCACTACGGGGCAGGCTAATACTCATATTATTTTAAGATGGATTGCTTCGTCATTTCATTTCTCGCAAAGACAGAAAACAGAAAAAAATAGAAACAAAATCAGCGCACGGAGTACCGCGCGCTGATTTTAATTAAATAGTTTGATAAATATTATCGGACACAGCGAACGAAGGGCTCAGCAGAACTCTTATTTTGGTACGTCACCATCAAATAGCCAGATTCGGTTTCTAATTGGCCACCGCCGTGCGCCGCGCCCGCACTAGCACCAGAGCCAGAGACAGTACTAGACCAATGGGGAATGTCCTCAAGAAAACCACTATTAGTTTGCGGGTAGTCTCCGATTTGACCTGCATAACCTCTAATTAATTCACCCATTGTAGGTAATCTAGCCCCATTTCCTTTGGCTACGCATGTAGAACTTGCTGTTGCCCAATCCATAGCAGTTGCTTCAGCGGGAAGCCAAGTAATACCTGCACTCGCACCTCCCGCAACACCCATCACAGTATTACCACTAAGTATAATGTTTGATGTTATAGGATTTTCAGTAAGGGAGTCCCAGACATCTTGTAATGATTTGAAAGATGCAAGAGGAGAAGATGAAGTTGAAATATAACGAGGAGAAGAAGATGTGGAATAGGTGAAATCTTGGGTTTTGTTCCATATATCTTGTAGTGTGACCATTGAGGTAGAGTTTGTGCTTACTGTAGGAGTAAGTGAGCCTGCGACTACTATGACTGCAAGAGTGCAGAGTGTGCCTACGACATATAGTGTTATGTTTTTGAATGATTTGTTCATTGGTTTGTTTGTTGTCTTTAAAAGACAGATTAATAATATTATGAGTAGATTATATCATAAGTTATATATATATATATATTGAATGGTGTGGATAAGTTTTACTTGGACACCGAGTGTCCAAGTAGAGCTTTGGTTCGTCTTTGCGAGTGAGGTATTCCGAACGTGGCAAACCATCTTAAAATAGTATAAGCCTGCCTGCGCAGGCAGGTATAAGAAAGAACTGGATTGCCCGCCCGGATGAATCCGTTCGGACGCCCGCCCGAACGACTGATATGAATATTTCGTTCACTCGGGCAGGGGCTTCGTATTCACTCGCAATGACGGAGGAGAAAGAGATTGGACTTTTGCCTATTTTGAAATTAAATACAAGGCAACAAAAAACCACTAAATTTAGTGGTTTTTTTCTTATAACTATTAGGATTTTTGCCAGAGTTTGAGGCGCGAGCGAGTATCGCAAATGTCTTTTGCCTATTTTGAAATGAAATACGAGGCAACAAAAAAATCCACGACTAAAATGCAAGTCTTGTTCCCC
>CAZIID010000036.1:0-5873 GCA_964539415.1 uncultured Candidatus Saccharibacteria bacterium
TTGCATGCCCTATCCACGCCGCCAGCGTTCATCCTGAGCTAGGATCAAACTCTAATTAAGAATTAGAACGGAACAAAAGAAAGAATAATAAATCTTCTTTTTTCATCTCTGTACCAAAGGAATTTCGATTCCCTTCTACGAGATAAACTTTTTTCCAAATTGAATCTCTAGACTCGCACATTTAATAAATCTTGTACTTTATTCTTTTGTAAAAGAACGCTGCCTTACCTAAATAAGACAGCTCAATCATTATACTCATATTTCATTTGCCGTCAAGCAATTTTTCACTAAAATATGGTCAAATATATAGTTCAAATGAAATCCCAAAATAGTCAAATTTAAAGCCGTTTTTTGCCTTAAGGCAAAAAACGGCTTTAAATAAATAACTCAAAAATACCTTTAATTACTTTGTCTTCTGAAAAGCTTCCGCAGTAACTAGCATATTTGATGCCAAGAATATTGAAGAATATGTTCCGAAGATTACTCCAATCATAAGCACCAAAGAAAAATGTTTAGTTGCTTCTGGACCAAAAACATACATCATAAGGACCGCAAAGAAAGTTGTCATGGATGTATTAATTGACCTTATAAAAGTCTGGTTAATACTCTCCCCCACTATTGTCTCAAAACTTTTCTTTGTATTGTCATCCCTATTTACTTTCAAGTTCTCTCTGATTCTGTCATAAACAACAATAGTATCGTGAATTGAGAAGCCCAAAATAACGAGAATCGCAGTAACAAAAAGTGTATCAACTTCATACCCAAGGAAATGTCCCAACACTGCAAACACACCTGTAGGAATCAAAACGTCATGCGCAAGTGCTATTATCGAAAACAAACCATATTTCCAAGAAGAGATTGGTTCAGATACGTGCCTAAATGCAAAAGTGATAAATAGAATTATACAGACCAAAACCAAAGCAATGGCAACAAGAGATTTCTTAGCAGACTCTGAACCAACAGATGGACCAATAGAGTTGAATTTTGTAAGAACTATTTTGTCTGCTCCATTATTTGAAATTGAGGAAACAAGAGCTTCTCTTTCAACTTCAGTAATATTTCTTGTTTTTAAAATATAAGAGTCATTTCCAGAACTTACTAGAGAATAAGAATTTCTAAGTGCTGGAGAAATATTTGTCGCATCTATTCTTTCTTTTACGATACTTGAATCAAGTTTGCTTTGTTCGTATTTGAATTCAACGGATGAACCACCTTTAAAATCAATTCCTAGGTTTAATCCCCACAAGGATATTGCAACAATAGATGCAAGGACCAAGATACTTGAGAAGATATAGAATATTTTTCTGTATTTTACTATAAACATAAATTTGAAGATTAATTATCTGCTAAAACCATTACCAAATATAAATTTCATAAAGCGACCAGCGTTGTCATGCTTGATTGCAAGAAGTAAAGTTCTTGAAGCTGTAATAGCAGTAAACATAGAAACTGCGACACCAATAAAGAATACAAGTGCAAAACCTTTTACAACTGATGTACTTGAGAAAAAGAAAAGGATGATAGCAGTAATCATAGAAGAAGTATTACTATCTCTTATAGAAAGCCAAGCTCTTCCGAAACCTTCTTTAACAGCGTCCCCTAGCTCTCTTCCTCTCTTAAGTTCTTCCTTCATTCTTTCAAAAATTAAAATATTTGCGTCCACTGCCATACCAAGCGAAAGGATAAAACCTGCAATACCTGCAGCTGTGAGGGTGACTGGTATAAGTTTAAATATTGCTAAGCTCAAAACTGTGTATATCATAAGTGCTACTACAGCAAGCAATCCCGGAAGTCTATACCATATTATTAAGAATAATCCTATAATTATAAAAGCCCACATACCTGCAACAAGGGATGCTTTTACTGCGTCAACTCCAAGTGATGCGCCAACGAGCTGAGTTGATGCAAGTTCTATTGGTACAGGTAGTGCTCCCATATTTAAATTACTAACTAATTTCTTTGCTTCTGCAATTCCAGCTGCTCCAGTAAATCCTCCAGAGATGACAGCGCTTCCATCCTTTATTTCTTCTCTAATAGATGGGGCTGATTTTATTTCTCCATCCAAAAATATAGCAAGTACTTTGCCGATATTCTCTTTTGTTATTTTTGCAAAAAGATCTTTACCTTCACTATTGAATTCAAGAGCTACCAAAGCTTCACCTGTTGTTTGATTGAATTGCAAAGATGACTTAGCTAAATATCTTCCAGTAAGACCAGTGTCTGTAAATATTTCTTCTGGCTTTTTTGTGGCTAATTCTTCTTCAGAAAAATTTGAAGCTTCTTCTTTAACAAGTTTAAATTCAAGCGTAGGAGTTTGACCTATCATACTGATAGCTTGGTCTATGTTTGTTACGCCAGGAAGTTCAACTGTGAGCTGTTGTTCACTCGCGCTTCCAACCAAACCAACCTTTTCTACTCTTACAACTGGTTCAGATACTCCGAACAAGTTTACTCTTCTCTCAATGACTTCTCTCAAAACGTCCATTGAACTTTTAACGTCGGAGTTTATCACTTTAGAAGTATCAGCTCTATAAACAAGCTCTGTTCCTCCATTTAGATCAAGACCAAGTTTAAATTTAAACCTTGAATTAGTAATCTCTGAATTATAAACAAAATATCCAATAGCTGCGGATATAACAAGCAGGGCCAAAGCCAAAAATCTTTTCATTAACATAATAATAGAAGTATAGAGATTTTTGGCCTTTTTGCAACATTTAGTACTACTTGCCGGTCCTTGATAATAGAGTTTTAATTGTTCTAAGCGCAATCTTCAAATCCAAAAGCAATGACCTGTTTTTAATATAATAAAGATCATAGGCAAGTTTTGTTTTTGTATCTTCAATATTAAGACCAAACTTTGGTGGGTTATCTTGATATATCTGTGCCCAACCAGAAAGACCTGGCTTTACCAAATGTCTAACATTATAAAAAGGAATTTCAGATTCATATGTAAACGCAAGTTCAGGTTTTTCTGGTCTTGGTCCAATAAAAGAAAGATCACCAATCAAAACATTGAAAAATTGAGGTAGTTCATCTAATCTAGTTTTTCTTATAAAATTACCCACACGTGTAATTTTTTCTTTTTCTCTAACACTCATACTTCTAAATTTATATATTTTTATTTCTTTATTCTTCTTCCCTACTCTTTTGTTTATAAAGAATACAGAGCCACCATCTTCTATTTTTATTGCTATTGCAATAAAAGGTAAAATAATCAAGAAAACACAGCCAATAATTAGAGAAAAAATAATGTCAAAAAGTCTTCTAAAAAAACCATAAAAATCACCGGAAGAAACAAAAACATTTTCTAAAAACCATTCATGTTTAACTAAAGAAAGAGGAACCTTTTCTAAAATATCCTCATAAAGGTCTTGAATATCAACAAATTTAACACCTCTAAAAATAAAGCTATAAAGACTAGAAAGAATCGGAGCAACCACTTTATCTTCAAAATCAACAACAACAGTTGAAACATTTCTGTAAGTTATATCCTCCACAATTGATCTAAACAATGCATCACTATCATTTTTCTTTGTATCAAAAATACTCACAACATCAACTTCTGATTCGGTATCCTCAGACAAAACATGACTCAATTCTTCAATCTCTTTTCCAGTACCAACAAATACGGCTTTTATCTTTCTCCTTATCCCAATATATTTGAGTACATATATTCTCCAAAACAATATTAAAGCAAAAGAAATAACAAGATTTAAAAATAGAATGGTCTTTGGTGTTATGGTAAACATCGGAATAAAATAGAAAAAGGCAATAGCAATAAAAGTGTTTACGATTTGAGCATTTGATACTTCAAAAAAAAGTTTTTTGGAAAAAGTTAAAACGCTTTTATCATAAAGCCCTGATATTAAATAAACTAAAAGCCATACCAAAAAAAGATAAGAGAAAGGGCCTAGGTGCGACAAAAATAGATTGTTAGAAGGAATCTCCCAATATCTAAATAATAGAGATAACCACAAAGACACCACAAGTATTATGGCATCTCCAAAAAAGAGAAATAACGGGCTTTTTTTGTTCAATCCTTTCATAAGTTGAAAACAATGATAAGTATACATTTTTCATTCCAAAATTCAATTATTTTATATATAATAGACATGTGGTAGAAAAAACTAAAATTTTAATTTGCATCACAAAATCCAACTGGGGTGGTGCCCAAAAATACGTATTTAACCTAGCAACTTCCATAAATAAGAGGTTTTTTGATGTTGTTGTTGCCTGTGGAGGTGAAGGAGAATTAAAAAATAAACTATTAGAAAAAGAAGTCCCTGTCGTCACGATTAAAAACCTAGAAAGAAACGTATCTTTTTCAAAAGACTTCTCTACCCTCATAGAATTAATATCTATATACAAAAAAGAAAATCCGCAGATAGTTCATCTCAACAGTTCAAAAATTGGCCTATTGGGTTCAATGGCAATTCAATATTTAAATTTACTAAGGAAAATAAAAAACTGGTTCGTCGTTGATAAAAAACAAAAAATAAAATGTGTATTTACTGCTCATGGGTGGGTGTTCAATGAACAAAGACCTCTTTGGCAAAAAATAATTTTTAAATTACTAAACAAAATAACTATTCACTTTTCAGACAAAATTATCACCGTATCAAATATATTAAAAGACCAAATCTCAGAGGATGACAAGATTGTTACTATTTACAATGGAATAGAAAATATAAAATTTAAAACAAAAAAACTTTCTAGAGAAGAAATATCAGCGAAGCTAAAAATAAAACTAGATAAGAATACTAAATGGCTTGGCACAATATCTGAATTACATAAAAATAAAGGCATCGGATACGCTATAGAAGCAATAAAAAATCTTAAAAGCACCCCTGCTGGAAAAGATTGTAAATTTTTTATAATTGGTGAAGGAGAAGAAAGGAAAAAACTAGAAAATATGATTAGAGAATATAAATTAAATAAAGATATATTCCTTCTCGGCAACATATCAAATGCATCAGAATTATTAAAAGCTTTTGATTTATTCTTACTGACTTCCACAACAGAAGCCTTACCATATGTTTTACTTGAGGCAGGACTCGCTGGCTTACCTATAATAGCCACAAGAGTTGGTGGAATACCTGAGATAATAGATGATGAAATTGACGGATTACTTTCAAGACCAAAAGATTCTAAAGAAATATCTGCGATTATTGATTTTCTTCTAAAAGATAAAACAACAACCAAGGATTTTAGTAAAAGAATAAAAACAAAAATCAAAGAAAAATTTTCTATAAAAGAAAGTATGGGAGAGACACAAAAAGCATATAATGATTTATTAAAAATAAAATGGTAAAATAATCACATGTCAGTTCAATTTGAAGAAGAAAATAAATATAATTTTTCATACAGATCACCAGAAGTAAAAGGGATTACCGGATGGATGATAAAAAAGGAAATAGTAAAAGACGAAGACGGGGCTAAAACTCTCATGATAATAATCTCTGTCATTTGTCTTGTGTTAACATTCGTAAAGATATTCATTTTATGAAAACAACTAGTTTAAAAAAAGGTTTTACTCTAATAGAACTTCTAACGGTGGTTTCAATTATTGCTTTACTATCCACTGTCGTTATGTCATCTCTAACAACATCAAGAGAAAAAGCAAGGGATGTGGCAAAAATTCAAACAATGAATGAAGTTAAATCTGCCCTTGAATTATTTAATACCACAAAAGGTTATTTTCCATCAACCTCTGATATGCCAAATTCCCTAACTTCTGAAACGACTAAATATATAGAATCAGTAAACGCAAAAATAGTTTACCGTGGTGAAAACAACGGGTCAGAATGTTCTCTACAAGGTGCAAAATGTTATTCTTATCATATGGGAATCGCTCTAGAAAGAGAAGACAATCC
>CAZIID010000037.1:0-5339 GCA_964539415.1 uncultured Candidatus Saccharibacteria bacterium
GTTCAAGTCCTCTCCCGTGCACAGACAAAAAAACACTTTATAAGTGTTTTTTTTTATTGTGCACGGAGTAAGTGCTCAATAGCACTTACGCGAGAGGACTTGAAAAGGTTGAATATATTTTTATGAGTGTATTCACAAAATAAAAATATGAAACCTGTACCGACTCTGTAAGAGTAAAGATTCCTCTCTGTTGTGTATAAAACTTAAAAAAATACTTGTGACCAAGTCCTAATTTTAAACAGAAACTGTAAGTTTCAAGACCCCCCCACAATACAAACTTAATATTTTGACAATGAAGAAAATTCATTTTCATATTTGACACATAAAAAATATGAGTATAAAATTTTATAAGAAATGTTATTTCTTATTTAAAAATAGATACCAATCAAATAGAAAGGTAGTTAAAAATGAAAGATGAAAAAATCCTCCTTCCTAATAGGAAAGAGATGCTTCAACGTTTGATGAATGTGAACAGTTCAACTCACCTACTTGAAGATTTTTACCCAACCATTTTAAAAAATGCTGGACAAGAAAAAACAGTGAAAGACTTGATCGTCATTATTCTTACCGCGATTGATATTTATTCTGAAAACTTAGCAACCATTGCAAAAGATTTTATACTTGAACAATTACCTAGGTTTGTTGAAGTTTTAATTGATGATAAAGAGCTTGCTCAAAAAGCAAAACTTTATCTTCAGATAAGCTATTGTTTCGTATAGATATTTTTATACAAACACACCCCCATTTTATTGGGGGTTTTATATATGTTGACTTTTGTTACATAATATGCTATCATTTTAGGTAGTCTTTAGTGAGTGCAATCGCCAAAACAAAAGGTGGCAAATGAGCAAAAAAAGCAAGAAAGTTTTCAAGGATAAGTCTCTGGCAAATCTCGATAAAAAACGTTCAAGAGGTATTAGATCTTTTGTTATATTAAGCCTGATACTTTTAATATCAATATGGGCAGTGGGTTTAATTCTCTCTGCAAAAAATTTATTGTAACACAATGGCGAGTTCCGTTTACGGAACTCGCCATTTTTCATTTCCTTTTTTTTCTTTCTCTCTTCTTCTCTTCCACTTAAAGTGAGGCTTATCATTTCAAAAGCCTTACGGAGCAAATTTTTTAGCAAAAAAATTTGTGAGTAGAGAAAAAGCACCGCGACGGCGGTGCCTTTTATCGTGCTTTTGAAATGATATGCCGAGCGTCCTCTATACTATTTCACACGTCCCACCCGAACATGCAAGCTCTTTTTTTACTTCAGTTTCGTCCTGTCTCTCATAAGTAATTAATTTTGCAAAATCTATTGTTCCCAAAGCTTTTACCATTTCATTATATTTCTTTTCACTTATTTCTTCATAAGGAGCGAGCTGATATACATGGTCATTTCTTGGTAAGAATGAAAGTCCTCCGATTATATCCCAATTCTTGTAAAGCCAATTTGCAACATCTATCCATTCTTTTTCACCAACATAAATAGTAACTGATGGATTGTGCTCCGTGTAATTTTCTTTTACCATTTTCCAGAATTCAAGCTGATCAAGAGCTGTTAGATCATCTTTAAACTTAGAATTTTTTGGAGCCTTCACTGGAAATTCGAAAATGTAAGTCATAGCACTTTCTTTTGATTGTCCAACTTCTGGATAAAAAGGAATACCCTGATCTCTCATCATTTTAAACAAAGAGTCTGTGGTTGAAATTCTAATTCTTCTAATATAGAATTCTGCGTATCTTGTATGCATTCCTGAAGCACAATCTACTGTCTGAGATACAGTTCCCGATGGCTTAACACAAGTTGTACAAGTTGCTTCACTAATCTTAAATTTCTTTGCGTAAATCTGATTATTTTTTATTACTTCTTTTCTAAGTTTTTTAAGAGTCTCTGGATTTCTAACCGCAGGACAATCCCATTGACCTGTGATAGAGACACCTATCAATCTTTCTTTTTTACAATTTTCTGTCCATTCTTTAGATAAATATCCAAAGTTTGTGAGAGTCGCTTGATATGTTCCAAGCAATGTTGCAAGTTTAATTTTTCTAAGTAATGATTTCTCATCATCCTCATATCTAGCGACAACTTCTGAAAGGTTACAGAACTGTTTATTTTGTAGAATAATCTCTCCACAAGGATTTACTCCCATTTGAGTAATATCATTGTTCAATACTTTCAATCTTCTTTCTGGTAATGTCTTTAGAAGACCACCTTTGTTAAATATTCCTCTTTCTCCTGAACCACTCTTCATCAAAGCAATCCATTCCTCAAGAAACTCGGTAGATGAAGGTTTGGTGACATAGACAGCAGAATTATTAGCAATGCTTCTCTGTGGTTCTGTTAGATAAAACTGTCCTTTCTTTGCATCTCTCATAAATTCATCATCAAGATCAGAAAGAGAAATCAAAGCACTTCTTCTAACTCCTCCAGACACAACACAATCACCTATAGAACAGACAATATCATGAACATCCAAGTTATTAAGTCTTCTACCCTGTTTAGATAAAACCTTCTTTTTAACCAAATTAATTAATCTTATTAATGGTTCAGGACCAGAAGCTTTACCTCCCATAATTTTAAGTCTTGCTCCAGCCGGTCTAACTTTTGAATAATCTATTTCAACGTCATTTCCCTCAAACCATGTTTTCATCGCAAACACTAAAGCGTCAGCCCAACCTTCTTTACTATCTCCAACGAAATAAGTAGGAAGTTTTTTACCTGTTTGAAATTTAATTTGTGGCAACTGTTGTACATACTGACTTTCCACAGAAAATCCAACTCCTGTTCCACACATTGATATATACATTATTTCTCCAAAATCTTGGAGAGACATAGGAGCAATAAAAGAACAATTGTAAGCACAGACATTTGTTTTCTCAGCTGCGGGTCCTGCAAATTGCAAAAGTCTCATGGAAGGCATAATTTCTTGTTTTAAAATTGCCTCACGCACTTCTTTGTATTCAGCATCCTTAAGTAAATTCCCAAGCTTACCTTTCATGAAAGAAATATATCTATCAACTGTCTCAATCCAAGTCTCTCTTCTTCCTTCTGTTTCTATCCATTTTGAATACGATCTATAATATACAAACTCTCCCAACTGATTATGAAAATATTTTTTGCTTTCTTCTGTAAGCTTTCTTAACTCTGCAGGAACTTGTACTCCCTGTTCTCTGAGTTTATTTCTTTCTTGTCTGTAAAGAATATATTCCTTGGCTGATTTTACGTATTCGCTTAAAATAAGTTCCTTTTCTACTATGTCTTGAATTCCTTCAACATCTGGGACAAAGTCTTTGAATTTTTTTGCAATACGAACAAGCTCTGCATATACTTTATTAGCAACAAGTTCAGCTTCTTCAAGGGTTCCCTCGTTTACAACTGTCATTGCTTTAAAAATTGCACTGGCAATTTTTGTAACATCAAAAGGAGCTAATGTTCCATCTCTCTTTTTAATATTTTTAATGAATACTATCTTACCCTTTGAAGTCTCGTTGCTCTTTACCATGTTTTTAATAATTATCTAACGTATTGCTAATAAATTTACAACTAATTTTACCTCAGAAAGTTACAAAAAAAAACCAAACTAGGGTTTAGAAACCAAAAATAATAAACTGTAAAGAACCTTCTCTAAATAGTCTTTAAAACTATCATTTTTTACAGCTAATAAGGAGAAAAAATAAAAAAACTTTTATTATTTTTGATGATTTCCCACCAAAAAATTAATAATAATGGCTTTTTAGTATTCTTTTTTATCCAAGTAAATAATATTTCCCACTTTTATTTTATTTTCATCCACAAAACCTGAGTTAACTTCTAAAACATATTTTGAAACAAAATCCTTACCAAAAATTTCAGGAAAAGTCTCTGGAGAAAGTCTTTTTTCTATACCAACTACTTTTAAAGTATCATCCAGCCATAAAATATCTATAGGAAAATTCATATCTTTCATCCAAAAAGCGTGATCGTCTAAAACATCAAAAACAAACAGCATTCCTTCGTCTTTAAACAGCCAGCTTTTTCCTGAAAGACCCAGTATCCTTTTACAATCGTTATCTGCAATTTGGACAGATAAAGTTTTGTCGTTTAAATATATTATTTCTACAGCATATTTACCACAAGCATTATCTGGAAGAGACATCTTCATAACAAAAGCAACAATAGACAAAATCAATAATAATAAAATTATTGTTTTGTATCTATTGGCAGCTATATAATGCGACAAACTTTCCATTTTTAAATTTTATCTAGTTTTAACTGCGTTTAGTATTTCTTTTAGTGTATCTGAAATATTACCAAGAAAAGGTACAAAGCCTAATAGATTTAAAATCCAACCAATAACAACTATAGCGAGCATAAGACCAACAAGGTAACCCACAGCACGCCAAAAACCTTGTATGAACATCTGATATCTTGTAGGTTTCAATACCTTATAGATATTATCTAAAGTAACTTGTATTTCGTTTAGTTTTTTATTCTTATCTTCTTCCATTTTATTTATTGTAAATGCTAGGTTATTTATTTTTTAATAAAACCCTCCAATGCTTTAAGTGCTTCTACTGGCACCATATATACAACAGTGTTACTCTGATCTGATGACATATCATTTATTGACTGCAAAGTTCTCAAGTGAAGTGCTCCAGGAGTTCTTGCAAGCATCTCCGCAGCTTTTGCAATATTTTCAGACGCAGCAAGTTCACCTTGTGAATTTATAATAACAGCTCTCTTTTCTCTTTCTGCTTCAGCTTGTTTACCAATAGTTCTTTCCATTTCTGCTGGCAAGCTCACATCCTTCAATTCAACATTTTGGACTTTCAAACCCCAAGCATCTGTTTCTTTATCAACAATTTCTTTTATCCTCTCGGCAATCTTATCTCTACTTGAAAGCAGTTCATCAAGCGTTACTTCGCCAACAATATTTCTCATTGTTGTTTGAGCATATTGAGATATAGCATATCTAAAATCTTCAACTTCAATAATAGCTTTATTTGCATCACTAACTTTATAATAGATAACAGCATTTACTCTTACTGTGACGTTATCACGTGTAATAGCATTCTGATCTGGAACATCTACAGCTTTAGTTCTTACATCTACTTTCTGATAGCTTTGAAAAATTGGCCATACTATTCTCCATCCTGGCTCCATTATTGATGTAAATTTTCCTAAAGTGAATTTTACACCTCTCTCATACTGATTGATCTGACGAATACTTGATATAACAATAAAGAAAACAATGATTAAAAGGATGTACCACATAGTTTTTTATATTAATTAATAATAGATGTATTATAGCAAATTTATCTCTTTTGCGGAGGGTAAGAGATTTGGCTACTACATAGCCAGGTACTTTTC
>CAZIID010000038.1:0-5324 GCA_964539415.1 uncultured Candidatus Saccharibacteria bacterium
TCTATGTGAATATGGGTGAACTGTGTGTGACATAATTATTTATTAAAATTTATTTTTTGTTAGACTTAGCTACTTTTTTAGTTTTTGGCTTTAATTCTACGTTTTTTGCAGCCTTTAGCTCTTTCTTTGTTGGTTCTTTGACATCAAGACCGATCAAAACGTGACTTGTTCTTTTCTTTATAGCAAAAGCCATACCTCTAGCTCTAGGCATTCTTCTATGTAAAACAGCTCCGCCATCAACTCTGAGTTCTTTTACTACAAGATTTTCTACATCTAAGCCATTGTTATTCTTTGCATTTGCTATCGCAGAATCCAAAAGTTTTAACATTGGAGAAGAAGCTCTCTTAACCAAAAGAAGTAATGCGTTTCTTGCATCTGTGACTTTCTTCCCTTTTATAAGGTCTGCTACCAATCTAACCTTTCTTGGGGACTGTCTATAATCATTTAATCTTGCAGTAATCATATATTATTTTTTAGTATCAACAGCTGTCTTTGCAGATTTAGCTGCGGTTATCTCGGCTTCTTTTGCCTTCAAATCAATATCCTTCTGCATCTTACCTCCGTGTCTTGTAAACTTTCTTGTAAGAGAGAACTCACCCAATCTGTGTCCTACCATTTCTTCTGTAACAAGGACTTCTACGTGTTGTCTGCCATTATGCACTCCAAAAGTAAAACCTATCATTTCAGGAGATATCTGACTTGCTCTTGCCCACGTTTTAACAACGCCAGTTTCAAGTGGTTTCTTTCCTTCTATCTTTTTTAGAAGTCTTTCATCTACGTATGGACCTTTCTTAAGTGATCGTGACATTTTTTGATTAAAATTAAAACAATAAGCTCTAAAGAGCCTGAGCCACCATATTAGCAAAATATAGAATAAAGTCAACAGCTAATATATGATTACGCTAATTTAAGTGGCCGAGGCTTCGCCTCGGCCACTTGAATCCTATTTTTTAAGACAAAAATATTTACTCCAAACAAAGAGAAAAAGGATTTGATGCTAAAAATTCAAGATAATCTATATCGCCATTTATGTAATCACCTATTCCAAAATATTCTTCACTTCCGTCATTTGGACCAGATGTATCTCCCCACCAATTACCCTTTGCATCAAGTATAATACCGGATAAGTTTGATAAGCCGTATTCTGTATTATCAACGATTGAATTACCAAAGATTTTTGCGTTCCCAACTCCAGAATTAATTTCAATACCAACAATGTTTTGTTTAATTTCTGAATTTAAAATATTTGTCAAACCATCAACAAAGACAAGGCCATGATCAAAATCATTCACTTTAATATTTTTTAGACTAAAATTGTCCCCGCTTGCCACTATACCAGTTCCAGAAAATCCTTGCCCATCAAAATTTGAATCATATATTTCATATTTACCACCGAGTAAATTTAATGCAACTCCAAAATCTTTTTCTATTTTAACATTACTTAAAACTGAATTGCTGTCTTGAATATTCATCCCGTAGCTACCGCTAATGCCTTTTATATTTACTCCATTAATATTTGAATCATATCCGTCTATACCAATACCAAACATTCCCGAACCGCCATCTATTGTTATGTCTCTACCAGTAAAGAAACCTGATTTGCCCCCGTCTTCAAAAATACCAAGTGGATTATCCAATATGTTTTTAAAAAATGTATCTATGACTTTAATATCTGCCCCAAAAATCCATAGGCCATTACCATTATCAAAAGTGGAATCTTCAATACTTAAAGGGCTGTTATACACAGACACTGACTGCTTCATATATTTAAATACGGTATTTTTAATCTCACTTTCTCTTAATTGGTCAAAAACATATAAGCCTCCTTTGATTTGTATTGGGGTTGAATTTGAAGTACTTGCCATCACAAGGTCTTCGCCAGCGTCTCTATCATAGATAGAGGTAAAAATCACTTTTGAATCTGCCGTGCCCTCTATTAATACTTTTCCATAAGAAGAAATGTAAGATTCATCTATTGCTGATGCGTCTGCAAACTTAACAACAACACCATCTTCAATTTTCAAATTACTATCTATACCATCTATGAACAAAGAGCCAAATATGAGATATGGGCTTTTTTCTTTTGTAAGAGTTAAATCTCCAACAAAATAATTATTATTTACTGGTTTATAACTTATACTATTTTTCTTTTTTGGAGTTCCATATATTTCTCCATCGTTTTTATTTAAACCATTTCTGACTATTTCTATATTTGAACCCCAGTTACTACCACCAAAACCATCAGCCCAATTTGAAGGAAGGTCAGCATTCCATCTCTCCATAGAAAGGTGTTTGGTCCCTCCGCCATAACCGCACCAGTTATCACAAAGATCAAGGTGATCTGAAACCATTTCAGTGGTTGTTCCATTTTGGATTTTTTTGTAACTCAAAGTAAGTTCCTCTCCTGAGTTTTTTAAGCCGTAACTAAAAGAAGCCCAGAGATCTGCTTGAATGTTTTTAATTGGTGATTCTGTTTCTTCATTCTTTGCTTTAGAAAGTTTATGTTCAATTAGATAATAATCTTTTGGTAAAATTTTTCCAACGAGAAGTATATTTGGTGAAAGGTCATTAGAATATAGTGACCAATTACTTAAATCTATTTCATAATTTGTTCTATTATAAAGTTCTATCCATTCATCAGAACTAGAAGCTTCCCCGACCCAAGATATTTCATTAATAACAACAGGCTGAGAAATAATTTCAAAATCTAAAGATGTCGTAGCTGAAGAAAAACCCATATCATCCAACACACTCACAATTATTTTATGCTCGCCCTCAGTAAGGTTTGTGTATTCAGACGTCGTTGAAGTTGTCGTGGACGTACTGTCTTGAAAAGATAAACTATAAGTTGTTGTCCCTATATTTTCTGAGCCCCAAGAAATAGAAAATGTTGTTGTGGCTAAAACACATTTACTATCTACAAAAGAAAGAACGCACGATGAATTTGTGATTGTTGGAGCTTCAGGCAACAAATGTATTTTTATTTTGTATTCTGATGTAGTGGCGATTTTGTCTTCAAACGTTGATGTAAAAAATATAGTGCTAGTGCCTTCATCAAAATTTTGCGTCAAAGACCACTCACCTTTCTCATTTGCTGTAGTCGTAGAATTTGAATAACTGTTTGATATAACACTATCCGGAGTTGATGTTCCAGAAAATTCCAAATCGTTGGTGAAAAAATAATCAGAAAAATTATTGGGACTTATAAGGCTTATATTGTGTAAACTAGAAGTTGCTGTCGTGGTAGAAATATCTTCCTCTTCATCATTATCTTGAACCAGAGAAACACCTCCACCGCCTCCCGAAAAATAAAATGAAAAGTCATTTTGTGTATCCGTGGAAATTTTATCTTTTTTATTAGCCTCCTCAATAACAATCCTCAAAGCTTCTAATAAGTCTTCTTTTTTCACACCTACCATATCCTCCAATTCTTGATCAAGAATATTATTTTGGCTGTCTACTTGAAGATGTTCAGACTCCTCATTATTAGATTCCGCTTGATTAGTAAAAAAAGTTGCTTCCCCACTACTATCAACCGATACTGAAATACTTTGAATGTTCTGTGAAAAGTTCAAGCTTTCAGACACTGTAGCCAAATTGCTAGTTTTAGAAACATCAATCATAAAATAAAAACCACTAGCGAGACTCTTTCTTATTCCTTTTATTAAAAGGAATAATTTGCTATCTACCTTTTGTTCTGTCTGTATTTTTTGTTGTTCAAGCTTATATTTTTCAGCCTCTTCAAAGAAAAGTTTCATTACACCGGCTTGAACGATAATCGCTTGTTTTGAAAGACGGGAGAAATAGTCGGAGACGACAGAGGTATCACCATCTTTAATATTATAAAGAAATTTGTACAATACTCCTTCTTCATTGGCTTTTGTTTTTAACAATACATGCTCGTCTAAGTATAGGTTATCATCACCGTAAGCCAGTTTATCTTCATATCTTTTCACCACGGGGTTATCATAATTCTTGTCTTCTATCGTATCTTTACTAAAGAAGTTGCCGTTAGAGTAGGAAGCTGAAAAATCAAAATACTCATCTAAAGATCCAAAAATTTTAGGACTTAAACCTAAGGACAAAACACTATCTGAAAGACCTTTTAAAGTTTCTTCATTTCTATTTTCTCCTGCCCAAACTTCAAAAACACTTTCATCAAGAGGAAGGTGCGAATCATTTCTTGTGTGATCTGGGACAAACATATCTTGAATCAAATGTGTTATATGACCCAGTATAAGGTATACAGTTTTGTCATCTCCAATAAAATACGCTTCTTTAGCTTTCTGCCAAGAAAATTCATTACCAGAATATTGAGCCCATAATTTAGCTGACATAGAACCTTTTATTCCACGATTGTTCACAGGATCATAAAAATGATAGAGACTTCTAGTGTCACTATCCTCTTCCATAGAACCTTGTACCATCCAAGATACTTTACTACCAGTAATTTTTTGCTCAGAAAAATTATTATAAAAATCTATACCCTGACTAGTAATAGCAGGATGAGTTGTCCCAGGAGAAAAAGCACCAGACAAAATAGGAATAAATGAGATAATTATTAAAAATAAAGACCTATAAAAACTCATCTTATATTATCTTATAATCTTCCAAACATTGTTAATATTTTTTGATAGACCAAAATCCATTACCAAACCATCACTTTTTTCTATAGACCAAGAACAAATGTCCTCTTTATATAAACCCACAAAACACTTCTTAACACCTTGGCTAATCATCAACTCAACGTTTTTGATAATTGTACTAACTTTATCGGCTTCTTTTAAAACTTCTGGCTGAACTTCTACTTCATAAAAAGATTTAGCAAGATAAATGTCCCCTTTCTTCAAAGCATTTAGATACATTTCTGTTGTCTCTTCCGGTGTCTTCCCTCCAGCAAAATCATTCTTTTTCTTTTCTTCTAAAGCATTTTTTTCAGCAAGCATTTCATTATAAATAGTCTGTGCTTTTCTATCATTAAAATATTTAGATATCCTATCTTTATTCGCTCCAAAAAGACCCACTCCAACCAATACCAAAACAATAACCGACAAGATTAAACTTAATTTACTTTTTTTACTCATATATTAAAAATAATTTATAAATTACCCATATCCACATCACCAACTCCAAACATTTTGCATACTGCCATCACAACAAAACCGAATATAAGGACCACAATAAACCAAATCACAAATTTTATGAAGGAATTATTTAACATACTGTTATTATAACCTATTCTGTCTCATAAAAAGAATTTTTTATACCTTTAAACAAAGAAACAGGTGTGGACAGCACTTTTTGCCAAAAACTTTTTTCTTTAA
>CAZIID010000039.1:0-5160 GCA_964539415.1 uncultured Candidatus Saccharibacteria bacterium
TCAAGGCAAAGTCGCAGCCCCCGCCTCCCTCGAAGACTCAGTCCGGCCGGCACATTGCAAAAGAAAACCGCTAAAGTTAAAAGCGGTTTTCATATATTTGCAATGTGCCCCCAGTAGGAACCGTGGAATACCACTTTTGGTCACAGATATTTTATTCGCCGTCGCTCATAAAATTCTTCGACCCCGACTCACAGGAATTTTTTGCTAAAAATTCCTGTTCCGTCTTTCAATTCCTACTGGTTCCTCCAACGAATAAAAAACAGCGGATATTCATCCGTTGTTTTTTATTCGGGTGCCCCCAGTAGGAATTGAACCTACGACCATCTCCTTAAAAGGGAGCTGCTCTACCAACTGAGCTATGAGGGCATACTTAAACCTAACTTCCTAAAACCTAAAAAATATAACAAGAAATTAACAAAAAGTCCAATTAAAAACCAGCCCTTTCTTAAGGGGCTGGTTAAGTTCACAAAAATCATGTCGGCCAAATTAAGTCTTTTAGACGTGAGGACAAAAATGTCGGTGGTCTTTCCCATGGATGTTGTTTTGAACGCTCACTCATTGGAACACCATTATTTTCAAGTTCACACTTCACATTCCAAAAAAGGATCTGTCTTAAGTGTTGATCAAACTGTTTGATCATTATCTGAACATGTTTCGGATCACTTATATCATATACCCCGATAGTTCCAAGCCAATTGCTAGAGTAAAGCAACCTTGTATCAGCTTCCCCTACACGGAACCTGAATGTTCGGACATGCCAATATTTTTTGTCTTTCAACGGGAACACAACATCACTCGGTTTGGTATTGTGAACTTCAACTCCAACAGAAGTTCTGACGAGATAGATAAGCTTCCTCTTTACCGTTTTCATTTCGACTCCTTATATTTAGTACAAATTCTTTCTAACAAAAATACTACACTTTTTTATTATTTTAGCAATACAAGATTTGACATATTATGTTTTTAGGTTAATATTCAAATCAGAAAAAGGAGGACAAGATGAAAGAAAAAAGTTTCGTGTCACGTATGTGTCAGACCAAAGATCACGCTCGATGCAATGGAACTGCTGAAAAACTCGATGGATCAATCTGCAGCTGCTCGTGCAAGTGCCACAAGAAAAGTGCGATCATCGAGAGGGCAAAAAAAATCTTTTGCTCAGAATGTGCTCGTGGTCGTCATAGCAAGTGCTTGGATCGGAAGAACTGTCGTTGCACTTGCAACTTCCCTTATTTGGGTAAAAGGAAGAAAAAGTAAAACATCTTTATTTACTCTCTTAGATCAACCCCTTCAAGCCGAAAGCTTGAAGGGGTATTTTTATAGACTTAAAATAAACTTCTCGAGTGCAATATAAAAATCTATCTTTCCACGATGAGCTTCGTGATACATTGAAACTAAATTCGAAGACATCTTTTCTAACTCTACTTGTTTATATTTTTTAGCAAAAGCTTTTGATTTTTGAAATGGGTAAGGTTTCATCTTTGCATCTTCTGCACTAGCACACTTCAAAGCAAGCAACATACTTTTTACTTGCCAATAAAAGATACCGTGAACTTCTTCAGCGGGAACAACTTCTATCAGAGCATCTTGATATAATCTCCATAATACTTTTTTATCTCTTGAACCCAGAGCATCGGCAAATTCAAAAAAATCTATCTTCTCCCCTATCTCGGCAAGCTTCTCTTTCTTGGTCATATCTTTCTTTTCAAATTCCTGATTCTTCACAGAAACTTTTGATATTTTTTCTAAAGTTTTTGCGTCAACTTTTTCCTCTAGAAGAATAAAAATATTATCTGAGCCTGCTATCTCTTTTATATTTTTCGTTATTAAACTTTTTGTTTCTGCATTTTCAAAAACTTCATGAAACAAAATTATAAACTTATTAACAAAGAGTGCTTGCCCACCGACAAGCTCATCTAAATGACTCTGAGTTATTTCATCTTCCTCAGTAAACTTGCTAAATACAGCATCCTTCTTTTTTGCAAGTAAAGAATCCACTATTTCCCAAGCTTTCTTTCTCGCTTTGTCTTTATCTGTTCCATAAATCAAATAAATCATTTTTCTAATAGAATTAAAGCACTCGCTGATATTGAAGCTGTTTCAGCGCGAAGAACCTGTTTACCAAGTGTTAGTGAAACAATATTCTGTTCCTTAAACCAAGACCTCTCTGTATCACTCCACCCTCCTTCTGGACCAACGAGGATCCCAACTTTACCGAGGATATCTACTTCTGAAACATTCTTGCCTTCAAAATCTAATACAAAAATTTTACCATCAAAATCTTTTAAAACTTCTTTTAAATTTTTTGGTTCAAAAATTTGTGGGACTGTCACCCTGCCAGATTGTTCACTCGCTTCTTTTGCAATCTTTTCAAGTCGCTCAATATTTAAATCTTTTTTTTCACTTCTTTCAGATAAAACAGGATGGAAAGATGACGCACCTATCTCTGTGCATTTTTGAACGACAAATTCAAAATTATCTTTTTTTATTATTGACTGAAAAATATTCAATTCAGTTTTTATTTCATCTTTAACCTCTTTCTTTTCTATGACAGTAAAAGTTGCGCTACTCCTAGAAATATTTTCAAAAGAAACAAAAAACTCAAAACCTGTGCCATCAAAAATTATAGCTTCATCACCAACCTTAAAACGAAAAACTTTTTGCCATTGATATAATAAATCTGTATCTGTGATCTCAAAACTTTCGTTTTCTATTTTGTTTTTTATATAAAATCTATGTAATCTCATATTCAATATAGTATATACTATTTTTAAAGAAAAAAAGAAGGCGTTTCGCTTTCGCGAAACGCCTAAAAATAAAACAAACTACTTCCTGTGCTTACCGAGAACAACCCTATCTCCAAAGATTCTTTGCAATCCCCTGAAGTGATGTGACAGATGAGGGTCTGAAGGTGCGATCACCAACCCCTTAACTTCAGTTTCACAAAGAGACAGATGATTAAGTCCTCGAACACTAGACAAATCCAAGTCACCATCAATCACCGATTTTTTTAAAAAAACCAATCTCACAAAACTGTCGGAGATGACAACATCTCCGGAGATGTGAGAGAAGTATAAAAAGAATCCATTGATTACAGAGTTGTTCACAGAAACACTTGTTGCTCTGGTTTTGTTGCCGAAAAACAATTCTGCAGACTTACCATTAAAATGAAAATCCGCAAATTCGGAATCATGAAAAGACAACATTCCCCAAGAGTCAGAAAAGGTCACAGGACTTTTGAAATCAAAATTCCGAAAAAAGATTTCTGATCTGATATCCGGGACGAGAGACACTGAACCATTGATGACTAACGGGGTTTTTTCGAACTCCATAGCAGAATCAACAATTCCTCCAAAGAGTTCGAAACCATTACCTGAAACATTTTCCGACACCATTCTTCTCAGATATTCAATCTTCATGAGATGCCGTACAGGGGCATTCTTTCCGAGAGCGATACGGCTAAGAATATTGCGGGTCATTTTTTTCTCCTTTTTTTTGTTTTTTAAGAACTATACACCAAATTATATATTACATTGCTTTCTTATTTTTGTCAATAAAAAACTGCCCAGCCGAAGCTAAGACAGTTGTAAAAAAAGAAAGAACAAAAAAAAGGGTTGCCCGTGTCATTCTTCCCCGCCAAGGGATCAACATTATTTCCGGTCGGAAACAGGCTGACAATAGGTGGAAGGTGTGGGGGGACCACCTATGTGACACAGGATGTGGCACGATGTCAGATGACACAGGCAAATCAAAATCTAAATACAATTATAGCAAATTTCTTTTTAAAAGTCAATATATTGATAAACTTGCTATCTTTTCAAGAACTATCCCCTCTTTAACATATCAAAGGCAAATGAATTTCATATTAATACAAAAAAATTTACATATTTGTATTTTCACCTATTTTTTGTTAATTTTACTCTATTAACCAATATCGTAATTAATAAAAATATGAATCTAATACCAACAGTTATAGAAAAATCACAGTTTGGAGAAAGAGCTTTTGATATATATTCAAGACTTCTAAAAGAAAATATTATTTTCCTTGGTGGGGTTATAGATGATGACACAGCAAATATTATAGTTGCACAGTTACTTTTCTTGCAATCAGAAGACCCAAAGAAAGATGTGCACCTTTATGTAAACTCTCCTGGTGGCTCAGTGACAGCTGCACTTGCAATAATAGACACAATGAATCATATCAAAAATGATGTTTCTACTGTCTGTGTCGGGCTTGCAGCCTCAGCCGGAGCGTTGATACTTGCGTCTGGTAAAAAAGGAAAAAGATTTTCACTACCAAATTCTGAAATAATGATTCATCAACCAATGGGTGGAGCACAGGGACAAGCTTCAGATATTGAGATTACAGCAAAGCAGATAATTAAACTAAAAGAAAAGTTAAACAAAATGATGGCTAGCTATACAGGAAAAACCTTGGCTCAAATAGAGAGAGATGCAGATCGTGACTACTATATGTCTGCAGATGAGGCCAAAAAGTATGGAATTATAGACAAGGTAATTTAAGAAAAAAGAAAAGCGCCGAGTGCCATCAGAATGACACTCGGCGCTTTTAATTAAACAATTTCAATTCTTGCTCTTATCCGATTGCTTATCTTTCTCTGCCAATAGCTCCAAACCCTTACGCACAACATCTGCTTTGTTGTGGGCTTTTCCTTCTTTGACCATCCTTTTTACAAATTCATCTAGGATAGGTGGGAGTGGTGCTGATATTGTGCTCATAGGTTTTTAGTTAAATTGTGATAAAGACATTATCTGCTCGTGACAAGGACGGTCCTTATCTGGTTTTATATATTGGAAGTTGTGAATATTGTGACATATTTTTATCCTCTCTCTAAAACACTCTGGAGTACCAGAGTTGTTTTAGAGAGAATGGGAAAATGCAGAAATGCAGAAAGAATGCTAACGGGCACAGCGAGCAAGGTAGTTCGGACTCGTCTTACCGTAGAAGTCCACGTAGCCATTGCTCACATAGACGCCGTAAGCGAAGTCTGGATCGTCCGGATACTCAGTACTAGACCAGTAGTAGCCGGCCTGAAAACTGCCCGCTCCATTTTGTTGATAATATTGTGCTAATTCCCACATATGTGGAAGTCTATACCCATTTCCAAGAGTTACACTACAGTATGCTCCTGCAGTTGCCCA
>CAZIID010000040.1:0-4864 GCA_964539415.1 uncultured Candidatus Saccharibacteria bacterium
TTCACTATTTAGGATGGGCTGTGATAGAAGCACTCATCTTGGATTTATCAGTAATCATACTTATGGTTTTAATTTATCCTTTTTCAAAACTATCTTCAATGCTTTTGTTACCGTATGCTTTTTGGGTAGCTTTTGCCTCTTACTTAACTTACTCAGTTTGGTTTTTGAATAGACCCTATTAAACAACAAGAAGTTTAACAAGGTAAATATTTTTTGTTTAACTCTTGTTATCTTTTAAATAATTTTGATTATGATATTATATTGTTATGGAAAAATTTTATAATCAACCAGCAGAAAACACTGAAGAAAGTACTCCTAATTTTCATGAAATATCAGAACAAAGAAAAGAATTAAAAAAAGCCATTAGTGAACTAGGAATTAAGACTGGCGAGGGAAAAGTTAATTCAGATACTCCAGAAGGCGTTATCTTTAATAAACATTATAAAAAGCCATTAGAAGATGTTGATACACAAGCTTCTAAATTTAAGATAGCTGATTTTGGTGGTCTAGAAGGTGCAAAAGATGCTCTTAGAAGACAAAAAACCGAACATGAGCAAGAGTCGTTACAAGACAGAGCTCATATAGACTATGAATCTATTTTAAAGACTACTCCACAAGTAGGTGAAGTCCAAAAGACAATGGAAAATATTTCTGATTTAAAAGATTTCCGAATGCGACGAATGTTTGAAATTTTAAGTCCACAAACTTCACTATCAGCGAGAAAAAGAAATGAAGGTGTTTTAAAAACCATCAAGGGAGAGATTAAAACTAGTGAAGAAAAACTAACCGAAACAGAACCTCTCGTTTTACGCCAAGCTGAACTTATAGAATACAAAGAAGATTTGGCAAAAAGTGGACATATTTGTATTACTCCAAGTGTAGAAAAAGATTTAGAAGCAATAGGTGACAGAATGCTTACAGGTAAGCCGATGTTTCTTCACGGACCGACTGGAACTGGTAAAACTTCCCTTGCTCGTTTTGCGGCGACACATTTTACTGGCAAAGATCCAGAGATGGTTTTTTGTAACCCACAAACCAAGGAGTCAAATGTTTGGGGTAAGACCGGTATCAAACCAGCCAAAGGTGGTGCGATAGAAACAGTAGAGATTTATGGTCCACTTGCAAAAGCTATGATAGATGGCAAGACCGTAATTTTTGATGAATTTACAGCTTTGCCAAAAGAGCAAATGGTTTTCATAAAGGGTGTTTTTAATGCAAAAGTAGGAGATAGAATAAATATAGTAGGCAATGGTATTGTAGAAATAAAGTCTGGTTTCCAAATGATCTTCACTGCTAACTTAAAATCTGAGAAAAATCCAGAAAGACAGGATTTACCACCGGAAATTGCCCGTGAATTTGAGCAAAATAACCTAGAGGTAAAATACACACCATCTGACGAAGCTTATGATATTATGCTCTCTCGTTTATTAAACAGAGATGGAACTTTAGATATGTCTTTCTATGATTTGAATACCACTTTGCCAAACCTCTGTAAAGTAATGGCTGAAATTCAAGAATCTTACACCAATGAGACCAATAAAGAAGTCGCTAAGAAAGCTGGTGCAATGGATGCTTCTGGCAAAGTATACTCATTGAAAAAGTTCGTAATGACTCAAGGTTCTGTAGAGGCAATTCTGTCTTCGTATTTGATTGAGAGACAAACTGGTAAAAAAGAAAGAAGTTTTGCCGAGTTCTTAGATGAAAGATTTAAAACAGCTTTAACTTTCAAAGAGTATCCAAAGGAAGATAGAATTTTGGTTGCTAAAATATTAGCTTCTAAAGGTTTTTTACTCACACTTACGGCAAAAGATTTGGACTTGCCGGAAGATATATTTAAACTCAACACCATTAAGGCTATGCGTGGGGAAGACGCCATATCTGAACTCCAAAAAGAATCCGGAGCAGTTAAACATTTGACTCTGAAAGATGTGGCCGAGCTTGATCCATTCCACACACGAGCTGAAATATTAAAAGGTAAAGCTGAAGCACTTTTGGGTGATGAAAAGGCTCTAAAAGGGGATGATTTTAGTAAATCCTTAAGAAAAAGATTAAAAGGAATTATAAAGAAGAATCAGGAAGCGCTTGACCCAGAGTCTATCAAAACTGAGTTCTCTTCATTTCTTGGAAAGACTTATAAGGTTTGGGGAATAGATGCCGATAAAATAAAGAATGCTGTTATTCATTCGGAAGTCATTGATCCTAAAACAGAGGATTATCAAGCTCGTCAAGCTGATGTGGATGTTTCAAAATTTGGTCAGTTTACCGTAAACCCAGATACTCAGAATCTGGATTGGGAATCTCTTAAAGATAAGATTTTTATTCCTGACCTTTCAGCCTTAAACGGCAAACCTCTAAGCGAAGTAGCGAAATATCTAATAGATAATTATTCTGACAAGTATAAGATTCCTGGTATTGAATTCTGGAAGTTTATGCTGGAAAATCCAGATAAGGTGCCAGCTGACGCAAGTGGAGTAAATTTAAAAGACGGTAACTACTACTTCAACTTCGGTTCCCTTGTCCGCAATTCCGATGGCCTCTGCTGCGTGCCTAGCGCGGACTGGCGTGGGTCGGTTTGGAATCGCGATGCGTTTAGGTTGGGCTTCACTTGGCGCTCTCGCTGTCGTGTCGTGCTTCTCGAGATTTAACCCGTCACCAATTTCACTATCTCTAATCAGTTACTAAAACATCATTGACTAATTGAGAATCAAAAGATTGCTAATCTCTATTCTCTAAAATTGGTGATGGGTTTTGATCTTTGCACCCGCCGTTCTTACGGTGGGTGTTTGTCTTCTCTTTTGCCTCTTCTGCTTTTTGATTTCTTTTGTTTTTTGTCGATTTTTTTTTGGATTATAAACATACAATGCTATACTGCTTAGGCATTTGCAAATATGCGTGCGGAGGGAGAAGTCTTCACGATGCAGTGTCGAGATATATGTCACCGGAATTTTCTGCGAAGTTTCAAAGAAAAGTGTGTTTCATATTAAAAAAAAGAAATAAAAAATCTGTGCAAAGACTAGGGCATTATAATGCCGTATTATATTCAGCTGGTACAATTGGGTTATTAGGCCTCTTGCTGGCGGTGGACTAGGAGGTCTTTGCACTATAATTCCCTTGTCCGCAATTCCGATGGCAACTGGTACGTGCCTAACGCGAACTGGAATGGGTCGGATTGGAATCGCAATGCGAATAGGTTGGATAACACTTGGAACTCTAACTATCGTGTCGTGCTTCTCGTTACTTTTTATTTTTTCCAAACGGTTCGGCAGGAGTTGCCGAACTGTTTTGGTTCTGCTTTTCTATTTGGTTTCTCCATCCATACAATCTTCGCCCAATTTCTTCCATTTTTTCAGATATTTCAATGAAAGCATTCTCTTTCAATCCTTTTAATTCAAATAGGGTATGAATCATAAATTTTAGCAAGTCATTTTTAGTATTAGCTTTATCTATCAAAATAATTTTCTTTTCTGGTGTTGTAAAAATAGCGAGATAAACAATTTCTGTTATTTCCGCAAAGATAGAGTCTATCCGCACACCCATAGAGTGGCGAAGCATCTTGGGAATATGTTTTGAATTATTTTGCCAGAAGACATAGGCTTCAAGTAAATTTAACGGAATGCCAGATAATTTCTTCGGTCGAGGGCAGATTTTATTTGTATTATTCATAATCAGGCAATTATAATGCATAATGATAAAATATACACCGGCAAGTTTGAGGAAATCTTTTCTTATCAATCTTTACTGAAAAGTTGGCTAGAGTTTAGAAACGGCAAGAAGAAAAAGTCGGATGTGGCTGATTTTTCTCTTAACATATCGCGTAATATTTTTGATTTGAAAGAGGATATTATGAATGGCGTTTATTGTCATGGTATTTATGAATTTTTCCAAATCAGGGAGCCAAAACTTCGGGATATTCATAAGGCTACGGTAAGAGACAGAGTAATACATCATGCCATATATAGGGCGGTGTATCCATATTTTGATAAATTCTTTATCTTTGATTCATATTCCTGTCGTTTGGATAAGGGAACTCATAAAGCTTTGGCCGGATTCAAGTCTTTTGTCAGAAAAGAAGGTTTAAATAATACTAAAACAGTTTGGGTATTGAAAGGTGATATTAGAAAATGCTTTGCTTCAGTTGATCATCAAATTTTAAAAAAGATTATTGGTTGTTATATAGTCTGTCAAAAATCTATCCAGGTCATTCACGCAGTGATAGATAGCTTTCCCAAAGGTATACCGCTTGGCAATCTTACGTCACAGCTTTTTATAAATTTGTATTTAAATGAATTTGATCAGTATGTAAAAAGAGTTTTGAAAGTTTCCAAATATATTCGTTATGCGGATGATTTTGTAATTTTTTCTAGGGATAAAAGATGTCTTGAGAATTTAATACCTAAAATTAAAATATTCTTAGCTGATAATCTGAAGTTGGAATTGCATCCAGAGAAGGTATTTATAAAAACCGTGAGTTCGGGAGTAGATTTCCTTGGCTGGGTACATTTTGAGAAACATCGCATATTGAGGACTAGTACGAAAGTGAGAATGTATCAGACTATTTTCCCCGACACTAAGCCAGAAGTTATTGCATCATATTTAGGCTTATTAAAATATGGGGACACTTATAAAATTAAAAATGATTTAGAAGAGAAAATTGAACATTTGAAAGATCTTTAATTTTCCGTCTTTGCGAGGAACGTAATGACGAAGTAAACCATCTAAATACTGGATTGTTTAGGAATACCCTGTCTGCGCAGGCAGGATCGCAAAGATAGAAAATACACAATTTACTTTCTTTTGCCTTCAACACTATTCTAATATATAATATCCCTATGTCCCTAGAAAACCCCACAATCATAGAAATGTC
>CAZIID010000041.1:0-4427 GCA_964539415.1 uncultured Candidatus Saccharibacteria bacterium
TTCCCGGAACTTATAAAAGATATAGAATCTCTTACATCTCGTGGTTAATATGGCGCTTCGTTTAGCCATAACCATGCAATCGCCAACCTCTCGGGGTTGGCTATTTTTTTATGCTATAATTTCCCCATGCAACAAGACGAAATAAAAAGTGGAATTAAAAGTGGAATTATTTCGGCTATTGTTCCACATTTGGGCTGTATAGCTTTTATTGTTTTTACACTACTTGGAATAAGTGCTGGGTCAGTATTTCTAAAACAATTTATTTTGGCCTCTTGGTCATTCCCTGTTTTAGTATTCTTTTCTTTTGTTATTGCAGGAATATCAGCCTTTTTCTATTTAAAGAAAAACTGCTGTATTAATAAAATAAAATATGTCTCAATGTTGTTCGCGAGTGTCCTTGTCGTAAACGGGCTTCTATTTTATGTAGCCTTCCCTTGGGTAGCAAATCAAAGCGGAAAATCGACAGAAAAATCAAACATCGCACTTTCAGAACTAAAAATAAAAGTTGGAATCCCTTGTTCTGGACATGCAACACTGATTACAGATGAATTAAAAAAAGGCGGAGTATCGGAAGTTTCATACAAATCTCCAGACGAGTTTGATGTAAAATATGATACAAACAAAATAACCAAAGAAAATATTTTAAAGTTGGCTATTTTAAAAGAATTTAAAACTACTGAAATATAATCACAAACAATGCAAGAAATACTTAGTCAAATTATTTCAAATAATCCAATATTGGGACCAATCTCTTTTATAGCTTTTAGAGCCTTGGCGATCATTATACCGCCAATTCCTGGTGTGATACTTGATCTCGCTGGATACGTTGCTTTTGGACCAATTCTCGCATTCTTATATGCAGAAATAGGAGTTGTGACTGGTGCTATGACAACTTTCTTTTTAGCAAGGTATTTCCGTGAACCTTTAGTACACAAATTTGTTGCGGTAGAAAAACTTAATGAGTGGCAGTCTCACCTTTCCACAAAAGTAGAATTTTGGAGTTTAGTTGCTTTACGTTTTATGGCTAATCCTGTTTTTGACTACCTCGGTTATATTTCAGGATTAACAAAAATATCTTGGGTTAGATTTTTAATTACCACAGTTATTGGTGTAACACCTCAGCTTTTCATCATATATTATTTTGGTTTTCTTTCTTTTAATAAAAGTATTTATTACGGAGGGGCTGGTATTTTATTTGCAGTTTTTATTCTTTATTTCGCAGTTCCATATATAATGAAGAAATTAAAGAAATAACAAAATCTTCTACCTCTTGTCATTCCCGTGTAGACGGGAATCCAGTTTTTTCCAAAGCGACCATGGATCCCAGATCAAGTTTGGGATGACAGATGGGACAAAATAGCACGGAGCTACTTGGTATTTTAAACGCTTCTAATAAAAAAGCCCAGTTCGCTTAAGCGAACGAGGCTTTTTTAAATTAGTATTTAAGATATCTCCTGACAGCTAGATAGCTCGCTGCGGAACCAAGAACTATTCCTGATCCAACAATTGTGAAAAATACCATTATAAAGTGTATAGCAAAATATCTTAAGAAACTAAAACCAGCAAAATAATCTGTACTATATTTGTTAAGCCATAAAAATAGGAAAATAAATACAAATATTGTAATCACTGAAGATATTAGTCCACACAATACACCAGAAACTATAAATGGACCTCTAACATAACCATGACTTGCACCCACGAGTTTCATAACTGAAATTTCATCTTTAGAGATAAAAATGGAAAGTTTAATTGTGTTAAAAACAATAATTATAGATATGAGTACAAATAAAACAGTAAACCACAAAGCTATTGTTTGAGCAGAATTAACAACGGTCGTCATTCTGTCTATAACGAGTTTATTTTGATTATAATTTACTTTATCTACTATATTTTTACCGTCATTAGAGATAAGATTTGGATTGCTAAGAAAATTTGCAATACCTTCATATTGTGATGTTTCTTTTGCTTTAATATTTAATGACGCCTCCAAAGGATTTTCACCAAGCTCCTCTAGCGCCTGCATTGTAAATTGGTCATTTTTTCTTTTTTCTTTAAAAGCTGCAAGTGCGTCCTCTCTTGAGACATAGGCGACTTCAGAAACTTCAGGCAATGCTTCTAGTGATTTTTTAACAGAGTTTATATCATCTTCGGTGGCTGTAGTTACAAAATACACATTTACATCAACTTTGTCTTTAACTTGCGAAAGCATAAAGTTAAAAAAAGCTCCCATAAAAATAACTGAAGCAATAATGCTTAAAGTTATTGTCATGATAGTCACAGAAGAAAGCGAAACAAAACCGTTTCTAAAAAAGTTTGTCCATCCTGAATTTAATATTCTTTTTATATTTGTACCAAACATATTTTTTTATTATAATAAATTACAACACATACCTTCCTGTCTTATCATCTCTCACAATCTTACCTTTATCCATACTTATAACTCTCTTTCCAAGTGAATCTATAACTCCTTTATTATGAGTTGTTAAAATGATCGTAGTTCCTAAATCATTTATTTTTTTCAAAATCTGAACAATTTCGTAAGTGTTTATGGGATCAAGGTTTCCGGTGGGCTCATCTGCAATAATAATATCTGGTTGATTAACAATAGCTCTAGCTATTGCGACTCTTTGTTTTTCTCCACCTGAAAGTTCTTTAGGAAAATTATTGGCCTTTTTACCCAAATCAACTAGCTCTAAAACGTGCGGAACATCAGCGACGATCTCTTCATCAGATCTACCTGCCGCTTCCATAGCAAAAGCTACATTTTCATAAACAGTTTTATTTGGTAAAAGACGAAAATCTTGGAACACTGTTCCTATCTTTCTTCTGTATTTATGCAAATCCTCATGTCCTAAGCTATGAATATCAACAGATTCAAAATAGACCTTACCAGATGTTGGTTTGTCTTCTGCAAGGAACATTCTTGTAAGGGTAGTTTTCCCTGCACCAGAGTGCCCTACAATAGAGACAAATTCTTTGGGTTCTATAGTAAGAGTAACATCAGAGATAGCGGGGGTATCTTCACCAGCGTAAATTTTTGTAACTTTATCAAAAAAAATCATTGCTTTAATTATATCACAATTTACCCTAATTCAAATTATTTTCAGCTAAAATAAATTCATCCAAATCACCATTTAAAACTTTATCTATATTACTAGTCTCTACATCTGTCCTGTGATCTTTTATCATTTTGTATGGATGAAAAACATAAGAACGAATCTGATTTCCCCAATCTATTGAGACAGTTTTACTTATAAAAAGTCCCTTTTCTTGCAGTTTCTTTTCTTCTTCCCTCTTTGCGAAAATTTTACCCTTCAAAATCTGCATCGCTGTTTCTTTATTTTGTGCCTGAGATCTTTCATTTGTGGAACGTACAGAAATCCCTGTTGGAATATGTATCACCTTTACTGCTGTTTCTGATAAAGACTGCATACCATTTAAATGAAAAGAATAATTTAAATTTGCATTCTCGTTATTTAAATCTGCTGTTTCTCTTTTGTTTACATTTTGTCCTCCAGGGCCTCCAGCTTTAGACATTTCAAATTTAAGGTCAACTTCTGGAATATCCAAATCCGTATTTTTATCTATTTTTGGAACAACTTCTACCATAGAAAAAGATGTCTGTCTTAAACTTTTTGCATTAAATGGAGAAAGGCGAACAAGGCGGTGAACACCAGATTCATTTTTTATCTCTCCATAAATATTTTTACCAGTTATTTCTAAAGTTATATTTCTATAACCTCCGTGATCATTTTCTGTTTCATCCACTACTTTATAAGACCAACCTCTTTTTGTAAAAAACTTCCCATACATTTCAAAAAGAATTCTAGAAAAATCTTCAGCATCATCCCCACCAGCACCAGAAAAAATAGTCATAATAGCATCACCTTTATCATACTTATCTTTTCCTTCTATTTCATCTTTAAGACTCTGCATTTCTTTGAGTAATGCTTGTGCTTTTATTTTATCAGCCCAAAAATCAGCTTGTGACATAAGCTGTTCTATTTCTGTAATTCTCGTCTTTTTATCTTCCATTAGACCAATATAACAAAATTTTGGGTATAAAAAAAGTCTTCAAAGTTAATATGGATCTTTGCAAAAAAATATAAAATCGCTTAGTATTCAATGGTTTGCCGTTGTAGCTCAGTTGGTAGAGCACTTCATTGGTAATGAAGAGGTCATCGGTTCAATCCCGAATGGGAGCTCTTTTTTGATGAAAAATTATTTTTGCGGTTGCTTGTCCAGGATTTCAATATGCAGTAGCTTTGATCTTGTACATTCATGGATACAAAAAAGTATGACTTATTTTTTTTCACTCTTTTCGTGTATTATCTCACATATCTCGATTTATCTTGCTTATATCTCATTTGGTTATAGCATCAAAACTTACAGTTATAGGTGCTGTTCATTTTACATTAATAGCG
>CAZIID010000042.1:0-4281 GCA_964539415.1 uncultured Candidatus Saccharibacteria bacterium
AATGTATAAAACTTTGCATCTCTTTCTTCGTAAACGATTTCATCATCTGAGATAGTAGTCTGACCTTTTGGATCCCAGTTTACAATTCTGTTTTTTCTGTAAATAAGTCCATCGTCATACATTTTTTTGAAAACTGTTTTGACTGCAGTATTTCTTTTTTCGTCTAAAGTAAAAGCTTCTCGTGACCAATCACAAGATGCACCAACTGTTTTAAGTTGAGAGATTATAGTATCGTGGCTTTGTGACGCAAAATCATTAACTCTTTTTAGGAGTTCTTCACGTCCAAGATCATATCTAGATTTGTCTTCGTTTTTCTTTATATCTTTTTCAACTCTGGATTGGGTGGCAATAGCCGCGTGGTCTGTCCCTGGAAGCCAAAGAGTTTTTTTGCCTCTCATTCTCTGAAAACGAATCATAGTATCTTCAATAGAAACCATCATTGCGTGTCCCATATGTAAAATACCGGTAACATTTGGGGGAGGCATCATTATCGTGAAAGGGTCTTTGTGTCTTTCTGGTAAGTTATCTGGATTAAAATATCCTGACTCTTCCCACATTTTGTAAATTCTTGCTTCTGTTTCTATTGGGTCGTAGGGTTTTAAAAATTTATCATTCATACTCATAAATATAACAAAAGAAGCTTAATTTTGAAAGCTTGTATTTTTTTACAAAGGCTAAGCCTTTGTAAATTTAAAGTGTGTTGTAATATAGGAATTAAAAAGGCCACCTTCATAGAATGAAGATGGCCTGGGCAGTTATCGAGCGTGCCCGCCTCTTTTGTTGGTTTAGGTGACTTGTCCGAGGTGGTGGTAAAGCAACAAACCACTTTTTTAACCTAGACGTAGGCATAATGTTCTCTATATCAGACAGCAGGAAGGACATGCTTGGTGGAGGAATCCCAACGTAACTAAGGCGCGTGTTGGTTTGAACGAAAAACTTCGGTTAGGGGTCCTGATAGTTAGGACCGACTTGTTGATCCGGTTTTCGTTCCAGTATCCTACCACTAGAGACAAGCTCATCCTGCTTCAAATTAAGAAATAAAGAACATTACCGAGTTTGCCCGCATGACTACCGCCACACTACAACCTCGTTTATTATCTGGGAGAAATTGTATTCTTTTGAGTTTAGAAAGTCAAATTGCCTTCAGCCTTAAATTCTGTTTGAGCTTTTTGCCCAGAGATTAAGTTTATATATCCGGCCACTGCAATCATCAATGCATTATCTGTAGAAGCACTTACTTCAGGAATAAAATAATCTATTCCTAAGTCTGTGGATAAGTTTTTAAAATCAGTTCTTATTTTTCTGTTTGCGCTAACCCCACCTCCAAGAATAATCGTTTGTGCACCGTATTGTTCTACTGCCATTTGCACTTTTTTTATCAAAACTTCCACAACCGCATTTTCAAATTCGCAGGCTATATCTTGTTTCATTGAGTCCGTCATTACGGTTGAAAAATCTTTTTCGGACAAGTGTTCACCAGAAGCTCCCTTTGGAAGGTTAGTAGTTATTTGTCTTACTGTATAAAGTACTGCTGTCTTTATTCCGGAAAAAGAAAAATCTAAATCTTTTGAATAGATCATCGGACGAGGTAGGGGATAATCTGTTTTTTTGTTTGGATTTTCGGTCCTTTCTTTTTCTGCAAGTTTTGAAATTTGTGGTCCACCAGGATATGGAAGTCCCAAGATTCTTGCCACCTTATCAAAAGCTTCACCAACAGCATCATCTCTTGTTTTTCCTACGACTTCGTAAGTTAAACTGTTTTTTATTAAAACAATTTCAGTGTGTCCACCACTGATAAGTAGAGCGACAGCGGGTAATTTTATGTTGCCTATTTTATAGCTATCATTATCTTTTTGAAGCATTGCGGCAAAAATATGTCCCTCCATATGGTTTGTCGGAATTATAGGTATATCCCAAAGTATACCGAGAGCTTTTGCAAAAGATACTCCAACCCAAAGTGCAATCTCAAGGCCTGGTCCATAAGTTACCGTAATAGCATCTATATTTGGTTTCTCAATTTTTTCTGCAAGATAAATAAAATTATCAAAAAGTTCTGGTTCTTTAGCAAGGGTAAGTCTGAGTAATGCTTTTTTTTCGTCATCAATTTCTTTTGTTTTTTCACGATAAGAAAGTAGTTTTGAATTTTCAAGAGCTTTTTCAAAAATAGGAACAAGGTTTTGTGAATGAGCACGCTTTGCTAGGACAGGGAAGACACCTCCATACTGAGCGTGGATAGCTATTTGAGAATATAGTTCGTTAGCTAAAATTTTAATTGAGGCATTATCAATATCACCCTCGGCATCAAGGATACAAATACCCGTTTCGTCACACGATGTTTCTATACCTAAAATTTTCATGATTAAAACAAGAATAACTAAAAAAGGCTAAATAGGCAATGTTTTTAGGGCTATATTTATAGTTGACAAATAGACTATTATTTGCTATAATAGTATTAGATTTAACAAAGGGGGTTTAGATGAATGGTCCATATTATCTGCTTGAGACTGGTGTGTCTTTACTAACATTGTGGATCGTCTGCTTTGGAATTGCGATGATTGTTGGTAAGCACCATCACTTCGCATCATGGTCCAAATCAAAGATCGTCCAACTCCTTCAGTATGTCTGGAGGAAATGGAAAAAGGAGATTATCTTTTTTGCAGTCGGTTTTCTGACTGCAATGATGATTTTCTACAAACCCTGAGTTCTTCAACCTTCAATCCGCTTCACAAGAGCGGATTTTTCTTTTGTATTGATTATAGAAAGTTTTTATGCAAATATAGGTAAAGTTATAAAAAAGGTTCTTTAAAATAAGGGGGAGAAATGAAAAAGGTTAATGATTGGGTAAGTATTCTTCGGGTGAACAAAGCGAAAAGAATCTCTTTTTTTGAAGATCTTTTTGATAGGCAGATTAAAAGGCTTGAACATCGGGGTGTACCTGAAAACATTGTCAAAAGTTTGAACGACAAGAAAAGACAAGTTCTTGAATCAGTACTCATTCATTCAAATCAATTGAGTCTTTATGTTGATAATACAACTACATTCGCGCCTTTCTTTTTCCCGGTGATTCCGAAGATTCAGATGTCTTTGCATTCGCAAATGCGGATGATTTATGAATTCTCGGGGAAAAAAGGAAGTATTAGCCAAGATGATTTCAGGATTGCAAATACTTGGACTTCAAGAGGCACTGACCCATATTATATCTTGGGTGTACGTCAGAAGATTTTGAAGAAGGAAATTAAAGAATCTGATCGATTTGATCTTGTTGCAAATGATCATGTTCTTTTACTCGAAGAAGTTGTTTCTTTGTGTATTCATACACAGGTCCTTGGACGTTCTCCAATTCTTTGTCTTAGTCCGCACAGTTTTCTTGATGCTATGATCAGTCTGGAAGAAGGTGTACCAAGATTGAGTTTCCCAAAGAATCTCAATTTTGAAAAAGCGAGTCTCTTTCGTTCTTTGCTCCGAGTTTGATTAAAATCAAAACGGGTTTCGCTTCGCGAAACCCGTTTTTCTTTTCTTGTATTTTTTAAAAAGACTATTTTTTCATCATCATTGCAACAAAAGCCACTAAAGCAACAAAACCAGAAATAAGATTTAACCATGTGATTGATGAGACCCCTGACATGAATCCATCAACTACCAAAAATAGAACACCAAGTATATAAAGACCGACAAAAGCAATACTGATTATTGTATCTTTTTTAATAATTACTAAATACGCTTGATAAGCCCAAGCTAAACAAATGATTGTTAGACCTAAAATAGTTAACATAATTTTTTAAATTATTCTAATAATAGAAAAATTATATCATATTGATGTGGAATAAAAAAAGTGCCACACCTTTTGGGTGTGGCACTGACGGTCATTTTTTAACGTTTACATGAACACGATGCTTCATTGCATCGTCCGTTCTTGACGGGGACAGTTTTGTTCGTCTTGGGGCAAGTGAAATTGTTATCACTCGAACTGACCTTTTTCTGATGCGGACAACGTTCTTTCGCCATATGACCTCCTGTGTGTTTTTGTCTGCTAACTAAAATAGTGTATTTTGAGAAAAAAAGCAAGTTGCGGAGAGGGGGAGATTTGAATCTTACAGATTCTGTACACCTTTCGTATCGTACTCGCTCCGCTCCGTGCGATATACTCAAGGTCTTCAAATCTCCCTTTAAAATTTCATTTTAAACTCCTGCGGAGAGGGGGAGATTTGAACTCCCGAAACCCTTATCAGGTTTGCCGCGTTTCGAATGCGGTGCCTTCAACCACTCAGCCACCTCTCCAAT
>CAZIID010000043.1:0-3933 GCA_964539415.1 uncultured Candidatus Saccharibacteria bacterium
GGACAGGTTAAAGTTGGTGAAGAAGTTGAAGTTGTTGGTATCAAGCCAACAGCAAAAACTGTTGTTACAGGAATTGAAATGTTTAACAAACAGCTTTCAGAAGGACAAGCAGGAGACAATGCTGGAATTCTTCTAAGAAGCATTAAGAAAGAAGATGTTCATAGAGGTCAAGTCTTGGCAAAACCAGGATCAGTTACTCCTCATACAGAATTTGAAGCAGAAGTACTTATTCTTAAGAAAGAAGAGGGAGGTAGACACACACCATTCTTCTCAGGTTACAAGCCACAATTCTACATCAGAACAACTGACGTTACAGGAGATGTTACATTGGCTCCAGGAGTTGAGATGGTTATGCCAGGAGATACAGTTACTTTCAAAGTAAAACTCGTTGCTCCAGTTGCTCTTGAAGACAAGACAAGATTTGCTATCAGAGAAGGAGGTAAGACTGTGGGTGCCGGAGTTGTTACAAAGATCGTAGCTTAATAACAGTACTAAAGGCAGGCGAGGACGACCAAAAGGTCGTCCAAAGCCCGGCTTTTAATTACAAATATGACCGAAAAAGCAAAAACAAAAACAAATACAAAGACTGCAAAAAAGGTAAAAGCTGAAGGAGCTTCAAAATTGAGAATCAGAGTTAGAGCTTACGATAGCAAGATTCTTGACGCTTCAGTAAAGCAGATCATTGAAACAGCTCTTAGACATGATGTTACGGTTGTAGGTCCAGTACCTCTACCAACTGAGATAAAGAAATATACAGTTAACAGAGCATCATTTGTATACAAAAATGCAAGAGAGCAATTTGAGATGAGAATTCACAAGAGAGTTATAGATATTATCAACCCATCAGCAAAAGTCATAGAGGCACTTACTAATTTGAGTTTGCCTTCAGGTGTGAGCATCGATGTCAAGATGATCTAAGAAAATTAATCCAGCACGTTCTTTGTTTAAAAAATTACTTTTATGAGATTGATTTTAATCAGTCATTCTTATCTAGTAATTAAAATTTAAATAAAAAAGAAAATGTTTGGGAAAATCAGTATGAAATTTACACTCGGAACAAAACAGAATATGACCCAAGTCTTCGATGACAAAGGTAAAGTGCATCCAGCTACAATATTGTCTGCTGGTCCTCTTACTGTGGTTCAAATAAAGACTGTGTCAAAAGATGGCTACAATGCTATCCAGGTTGGTTTTGGAGAAAAGAAAGAAAAAAATATAAACAAACCAATCAAAGGTCACATAAAAGATCTAGGCAATTTTAGATTCTTAAAAGAATTTAGACTTGATTCTACAGAAGCTTTTAAAGTTGGTGATAAGGTTGATCTCTCTGTATTTAATGCAGGAGACGTTATTGAATTATCTTCAATCTCAAAAGGAAAAGGTTTCCAAAGCGTTATAAAGAGACATGGATTTAAGGGTCAACCAAGAAGCCATGGACAAAAACACTCAGAAAATGCACCAGGTTCTATCGGAGGAGGCTTGAGAAACAGGGTTCCAAAAGGTATGAGAATGGCAGGCAGAATGGGCGGAGACAGAATAACTGTCAAAAATTTAGTGATCCTAGGAGTTGATAAGGAGAACAACCAGCTTTTGATTAACGGTGCGATACCAGGCAGGAGAGGTACTCTTGTTGAAGTTCGCGGATAAAAAAATACCATGAAGAAAACAGATAAAAAAATAGAAGGAAAAATTCCTGCTGTAAAAAAAGAAAAGAAAATATCAGAAAAATCTTCTGTAAATCTTGAATCAAAAGTCTACAGTGAAAAAGGTAAAGAAGTTTCCGAAATAAAATTACCAGAGAATATCTTTGGTTTAAATTGGAATGCTGACCTTGTTCATCAGGTTGTTACATCAATGCTCTCAGACGCTAGAGTTATCGTAGCACACACCAAAGACAGAGGAGAGGTAAGAGGAGGAGGAAGAAAACCTTGGAAGCAGAAGGGTCTAGGTAAAGCTAGACACGGCTCATCAAGATCTCCTATTTGGGTTGGTGGAGGTGTATCTCAGGGTCCAGATGGTCTCAGAAATTATTCTAGAAAAATAAACAAGAAGATGAAAGCAAAAGCTTTGTTTACTATTCTTTCAAAGAAATACAAAGAAGGTGAAATAGTTTTTGTTGATAAATTTAATTTTGAGAAACCAAAAACAGCACAAGCAATTGAAACACTCGGCGCTCTTTCAAAGATAGAAAATTCAAAAAATATTTTGTCTAAGAAAAACAACAGTGCAATCATTGCTACAAGTGATAAAAATTCATCACTTGAGAAAAGTTTTTCAAATGTAGGATCTATAAAAGTAGATGAATTTAGAAACATCAACCCAGTTGATCTTCTAAACTACAAATATCTTGTTATAGAAAATCCAGAAGTGTCTATGAAATTTATTGAAAATAAGTTATCAAATAAAAAATAAAACCATATGAAATCAATGAAAAAAGATTACTCTTTGGTTTTAAATAGACCAAGAATAACAGAAAAATCAGGAATAAAAGCAGAAAGTCAGAGCGTTTATACATTTGAAATAAATCCAGAAGTTACAAAAACAGACGTAGCGCATGCAATAAAAGAATATTACAAAGTTACACCTGTAAAAGTAAACATAACCAAACTTCCATCAAAGACTATTTTTTCAAGAGGGAAGAGTGGAATGAGAAGTGGAGTCAAAAAAGCGGTCGTATATCTTAAAAAGGGAGAGAAGATAGAGTTTATTTAGAAAAATAAAAATCAATCATGAAATTTTATAAACCAGAAACACCATCCAGAAGAAATATGTCCACTGTTACATACAGGGGAGTACTTACAACTGGAAATCCAGAAAAATCTCTCACAAAAGGATTGAAGTCTTCTGCTGGTAGAAATAACAGAGGAAGAATTACAGTTAGACATCAAGGAGCTGGAAACAAAAAACTCTTTAGACAGGTTGACTTTATGTACGACAAGAAAGATATACCAGCAAAGGTATTGTCTGTAGAATATGATCCATTTAGAACAGGTTTTATTGGACTCGTATCTTATTCAGATGGTGAAAAGAGATATGTACTTTTACCTAAGTCACTTAAAGCAGGAGATACTTTCTTAGTGTCTGAAAATGCTGAATTGAAACCAGGTAATAGAGTACCTATAAAGAAAATCCCAGTTGGTACTTTTGTATACAACGTTGAATTGAAAGTTGGTGGCGGAGCAAAGCTCTGTAGATCAGCTGGAAACTTCGGACAGGTTATTGCTCTTGAAGGAGGATATGTAAACTTAAAACTTCCTTCTACAGAAGTCAGAAAGATTCCTGAAAATGCATGGGCTTGTGTTGGAGAAGTTTCAAACGAAGAAAGTTGGTTGGTAAATATTGGTAAAGCAGGACGCTCAAGATGGCTTGGTATAAGACCAACAGTTAGAGGATCTGCTATGAACCCAGTAGACCACCCATACGGTGGAGGAGAAGGAAGACAGGGTAGAGGACTAAGATTTGCTAAAACCCTTTGGGGAAAGCATGTCGGTAAGGGTCAGAAATCAAGATCTCCAAAGAAATATTCAAATTACTTGATAGTTTCAAGAAGAAAGGTTGGGAAGGCGAAAAAGTAAGGGGTCGCTCAGTGTGGCATTTCAAAAGCACGATAAAAGGCACCGCCGTCGCGGTGCTTTTTCTCTACTCACAAATTTTTTTGCTAAAAAATTTGCTCCGTAAGGCTTTTGAAATGCCACACTTCGCTTTAAGTTGGAGAAAAGAAAAAACCGCAATAGCGGTTTTTTCTTTGTTGAGTTTGCAAAGATTCATTTCTCGCAAAGACAAATAGGGATTAATAGGTTAATTTTTTGTATTTCGTCTCTGCGAGCAAAACGAAGCAGTCTATTTTTTTTGTTATATTTCTGAGTGTTTTCAACATTTTTGCTGTGTACTGGTCAACGTGGTACGTTGACCAGTAGTCCATCTTTTTGTTTT
>CAZIID010000044.1:0-3794 GCA_964539415.1 uncultured Candidatus Saccharibacteria bacterium
AAAAAATTTGTTCAGCCAAGTTAGAAAAAACCCGCAGTTCGTGAGAACTGCGGGTACTATTTTACGTCTTTAACCTTCAATCAACTCATTCATCAGTTCCACAACTGGAATGATTTTTTTTATACGGTAAGCATTACTGCCGACAGTATAAAGAGCAGGTTCATCTGAGGCTAATCCAATCGTGGATAAAAGCCCGTTACATATGCAGAGGTACTCGGTATTTTTTGGATTATTCGGATGTGCTTTACAAACTGAATATCTTCCCTCGCTGTCTTTTTCCAGTACGTAACCAAGGTTGCATCTCGGTTTGCGAATTCCTCTTTCTTTGTACATCGGAGATGTCGTCAATATACGAAAGGGGAAATCGCACGGTGAGCTGTTCACCACAAGGATATCACTTTCGGTTGAATTGATAACTGCTTGTTTGAACCTATCCGAAGCGCTGCTTTCATTCGTTGCGGCAAAACGTGTGCCTATCTGAACACCACTTGCACCCATCCGAATAAACTTCAAAATGTCATCTCTGGTATATATCCCACCAGCAACAATGACTGGAAAGTTTCCATTCTTTGAAGCAACTTCCAGGACTTCCGGCAATAGATTTTCTAAAGAAAACTCAGGTTTGTCGATATCATTAATATCGAAACCTAAATGTCCTCCAGCTCTTGGTCCTTCAAGAACCACTGCGTCAGGTCTATCTTTCCAGAAGTGTAATATCAATTTTAAGAATCGTGCAGAAGAAGTAACAAGAACCTTTGCCGTGTCACGAGTATCTGTGCGTTTTGGGACACCCGCTGAGAAGAAGATAGCAGAAACTTTTGCATCAATTGCTGCACGAATCGTCTCATCGTAACTTTCATTCAAACGACGCATTACATTGATACCGACGAGATACCCTCCATCCATTGCCGTTTCAATTTCTTCTCTTACGGCGTCATAAGTACTGTATTGTTTGTGTCGTTCGATACTAATAATGTCTCTTAAGCCAGCACTTGAAAGAACCCCTAGACCTCCGTGTTCAAAAACTTTTCTTGTGAGTCTTGGCCGAGAAACGCCTGCGCCCATTCCACCCTGGATGATGCAGTAAGGTAATTCAAAACTTCTAATCTTGAGACTCGGAATATTATTCATGTTGTGTAAACTCCTTATGTTAAAGATCGTAGCTTCTGCACTTAACAGTAACATGGGTTAGACATTCGTTCCATTTTTGTGTTTTTGTGTTAATCTTTGCTTATGATCAAAAAAACAACACCAAAACTTAAAAGCCCTAAAATAAAAACTTCTACTTACGACGTGGTTGTAATTGGCGCTGGGCCTGCTGGGCTTATAGCTGCAAGTATTGCTGCTCGAGATGGAGCGAAAGTTTTGGTGATTGAAAAAAACGAGGAAGTTGGACGAAAACTACTTCTAACTGGTGGGGGAAGATGTAACCTTACAAACAAATTGGACGTGAGAAAGTTTGTAGAGAAATTTGGAAAGTCCGGAAGCTTTCTTTTTTCACCATTATCAGTATTTAGTATTGAAGACACAATAAAGTTTTTTGAAATGCTTGGAGTTAAGACAAAAATGGAGGAGGGGAATAGAGTTTTTCCTGAGAGTGATAGTGCCGAAGATATAAGAGATGCTTTAACAAAATATTGTGCGAAAAAAGGAGTATCTTTTAGAATGTCATCTGTTGTATCCTCTTTGTCATCCTCGCGGATGCGGGGATCCAGAGAATCAGAGATGGATTCCCATCTTCACGGGAATGACAACACAATTGGACACATTTCATCAGTAAAACTTTTAGATGGAACAGAAATAGAATCAAAGAAGTTTATTCTTGCCACTGGTGGACTATCCCATCAAGAGACAGGATCTACTGGTGATGGTTTTAAATGGCTTAAAGATCTTGGGCACAATATCATAGCTCCAAATCCTGCACTCGTACCGATAAAAGTAAAAGAACACTGGGTAGGTGATTTGGCTGGAACTGCGCTTGATGGTGTGGGTGTAACTATAATGGAGAGTGGAAAAAAAGGACTTAGTAAAAAGGGTCGGGTTTTGTTTACTCATAATGGACTATCTGGTCCGACGATTTTGAACATGAGTAAAAGTATTGGTGAAGCACTTTCTTATGGTGAAACAAAAGTTGTTTTAGATTTAATGCCTGGAGTTGGCCTCGATATTTTGCATGAAAAAATGCTCAAGCTCTTTGAGGAAAACAGTAATAAAAAAATTAAAAATTTGGTGGTAGAAGAAATACCCGCAAAAGTTTTCGAAAAGATTTTGGAGATTTGCGAAATTGATGGGGAGATAGAAATGCACTCTATTTATAAAGAAGAAAGATACGCTCTGATAGAAAAATTTAAAAAGTTAGAACTTACAGTAGATACTTTACTTGGATATGATCACGCTATTATCTCCAGTGGGGGACTGGATCTTAAAGAGGTTGATTTTAAAACAATGTCATCAAAATTATATGACAATCTTTACATTGCAGGAGACATTTTAGATTTTGATAGACCTTCTGGAGGATACTCATTACAGCTTTGTTGGACGACGGGGTATGTGGCAGGAAAAAGTTCCAGTCTTTAAATATAAGGTTCTCTGTGTTAATATTTGGCTATGGTTAAAAAGATTTTGGAAAACTCAATACGTAAGGCCCTCAAGACTGTTGGTTCGGGAGAAGACCGTATTGTTGATATTATTTTGGAACACCCAGAGTCTTTTTCTAATGGAGATTATTCTACAAACGTTGCAATGGCACTTGCAAAGAAACTTAAACTCAATCCAGTAGATCTCGCAAATAAAATTGTTTTAAAAATAAAAAGTGAACAGCCAAATATAGTAGATAGAATTGAAGTTGCTGTCCCGGGTTTTATAAATTTCTTTCTAACGAGAAGTTTCTTTTCACAAAAAGTAAAAGAGATAATCAGAAGTGGGGCAAGCTATGGGAAGAATCATAATCTAAAAGGACAGAGAATTGTGATTGAATATACCGATCCAAACACTTTTAAGGAATTTCATATAGGACATTTGATGAGCAATGCTATTGGTGAATCAATTTCCAGAATAATAGATGCCAGTGGCACAAAAGTTATTCGTGCATGTTACCAGGGTGATGTAGGCCTTCATATTGCGAAAGCTATTAAGGGGTATCTTTTAATAGAAGAAAGAATCGGAGCTAGGGAATCTGTAAATATTTCTATTGGTGAAGAAAATATTGACATTAGTTTACCTAAAGAAGATGACAGCTTAATAAAAAAAGCGAGATTCTTGGGTATTGCTTATGCGTATGGTGCAGTATGGTATGAAGACAATAAAGAGGCGATTCAAAAACTAAATAAGGTTATTTTTGATAGAACAGATACAAAAATAAATCACATTTATGATATGGGCAGACAGTGGAGTCTAGACTACTTTGACTATATGTATAAAATTCTTGGCACGAAATTTGACCACTTCTTTTTTGAAAGTGAAACTGGAGTTTTTGGTAGAGACTTGGTAGAACAAAATATTGAAAATGGTATTTTTGAAAAAAGTGAAGGCGCGGTAATTTTTAAAGGGGAGAAATACGGACTTCATACACGTGTCTTCATAAACTCAGAAGGACTGCCGACTTACGAAGCGAAAGATCTAGGTTTGTCTAAAATAAAATTTGATAAACTAGCTTATGATAAGTCTATTGTGGTTACTGCGAATGAACAAAATGATTATTTCAAAGTTCTTTTAAAAGCCATGAGTCTTATATATCCAGATTTGGCTGAAAAGACAACTCATCTTTCACACGGAATGCTTAGACTTCCATCAGG
>CAZIID010000045.1:0-1571 GCA_964539415.1 uncultured Candidatus Saccharibacteria bacterium
GTCGCAGTGTTTTTTCTCTACTCAAAACATTTTTTGCTAAAAATGTTTCTCCGTAAGGCTTTTGAAATGATACACCTCGCTTTAGGTTTGAGATTGGGGAAAAAATGGTTTCGCTTTGCGAAACTCTTTTTTATACACAGCATCGGAGTGCGGGGTTTCTTATATTTGTTATAATATAGGGAGTTATTTAGATTTTTAAATGAGAAATTATTATTTTATAAAAATATTTTTAGGGGTTATCTTTCTATTAATTCCATTTAATTTTTCTATTGCAGGAGTTTTTTCTCCAAGTAGTTGTTCTGATATTTATTCAACTGACCTTAGTCAAGAAATGTCTTATCAGGCCGATTCTAGGATCGCTGGACTTTCAACTTCTACTGGTACCATGAATCTTTATTCGACCAGAGCTACCTCTACAGGTACTTGGGTTTATAATCCAAACGCTTGGACAAGAAGGGGGGCTACGCCGTTAGACTTTACCGGTCAGTCACCTTGGAATTCTCAAAGTAGTTATAATAGGTCTGGAACACTTATAAGTCCTAGACACATAGCTTTTGCTAATCACTATCAACTTAACATCGGTGACACCGTCGTCTTTGTAGATAGAGACAGTAATATTATTACAAGAACATTGGTAAATAAAACGCAAGTTTTAAATACTGATGCTATGGTTGGTATTTTGAATGAAGACGTGCCCACATCTGTAGCCTATTATCCAATTATGTCTTTTAGACAAGCCCAGGACTACCTAACAATAACTAGTAAATTTTCTACTACTTACTATGTTGATAATTCTCTTATGATTTTATTAGACAAAGACGACCGAACAGCAGTACTTGATTTTGAATCTTTTGGTACTGTAGGTATTGTTTACGGTGGTAATCTTGATGCACAGCAGTTATTATTTGCAGAAGGTGTTGTTTCTGGGGATTCTGGGAATCCAGGTTTCTTTGTGATTAATAATCAACTCATTTTGGCCGAAACTCATTATACTTCATTTCAGGGTCCAAATTATGGAAATTATATTCCTGAAATAAATTCTATTATGGCAACTCTTCAGGGAGGTTCTGACCCGTATCAAGTTTCTACTTATGATTTATCTTGTTTCTCTAAAGTTAATGATCTTAGATTCCCAACGACACAAAGTCTTTCTCTCCCAGAAACTTCTGCCCTAAACTCTCAAGTCGGAACAGTTATTGCCACAAGCTCCATCGCAACAACTACATATTCAATCCTCTCAGGTAATGACGGAAGTACCTTTGCCCTTAACTCAAACACAGGTATCCTTACAGTTCTAAACACATCTTTACTCGACTACGAATCAAGAACATCTTTTACTTTAGTTGTAGAAGCAACAGACAATCTTGTTATACCAAACACTGCTACTTCTACAGTGACGGTGAATGTTACAAATGTGGATGAAAACGTTTATATCTATCCTCGCACTTTCTCTATCCCAGAAACCTCTGCCCTAAACTCCCAAGTCGGAACAATTCTAGCCACAAGCTCCATCGCGACAACTACATATTCAATCCTCTCAGGTAATGACGGAAGTACCTTTGCCCTTAACT
>CAZIID010000045.1:1671-3743 GCA_964539415.1 uncultured Candidatus Saccharibacteria bacterium
ACAACTACATATTCAATCCTCTCAGGTAATGACGGAAGTACCTTTGCCCTTAACTCAAACACAGGTATCCTTACAGTTCTAAACACATCTTTACTCGACTACGAATCAAGAACATCTTTTACTTTAGTTGTAGAAGCAACAGACAATCTTGTTATACCAAACACTGCTACTTCTACAGTGACGGTGAATGTTACTCTTGTTACAATTCCAACAATTACCACAAGCGGTGGTGGAGGAGGAGGGGGTGGAGGTTTTTCGCCTACAATAATTCCAGTCATAGCAAAAGCTACTAGTACTAATATAATAGTATCAACAAGTACTGAAAAAAAAATAATTACACCTATATTAAATGTGTTAGAAAATCTTCCTAAAGAAACGCCTATCGTTACTTTTTCAAATGATCTAGATGTTGGAAGTCGTGGAGAAGATGTATTAAAATTGCAAAAATTCCTCACTGAAAATGGAATGATGTTTTTAGGTGAAGTTTCTGGATACTTTGATTCACAGACAAAAATCGCTCTTTCAAATTATCAGTTTAAAAATAAAATAACTCCAGCTTCTGGATATTTTGGACCAAAAACAAGGAAATTTATTAATGCCAAAATAGAAATTAATAGATCAAAGCAAAGTACGATACAAGGAAAATACAATTTTACTAAAAATTTAAAATTGAATAGTACCGGTGAAGATGTAAGACAATTACAGAAATTTTTAAACAGTAAAGGATTTATTATTTCAGAATCTGGTGTTGGTTCTATTGGAAATGAGTCTGAAACTTATGGTGAAAAGACAAAACAAGCCGTAAAAAAATATCAGGAGTATTATAAGAATGAAATACTATTACCTTACAGACTGACTCAAGGGACAGGTTTGTTCTATGAAGCTACCAGAAAACATATTAATAATAATTAATCAGGATTTATTTAAAGAGATACTATTTTAACAACCTAAGTATGATTATGCCTATAAAATAAGGCGTTTTTGGATAAGAAAACAAAGAAGTTAAATAAAGCATGAAAAACCCTTGCTTTTTATTTTGTTTCGTATATACTCTCCCTTATACAGATATGTTAACAAAGAACCAAATTTCAAAGCGGAAAGTATAATAGCTTCTCTTGGAAGTTGTTACTACGAACCGCCCCGAAGCGGTTTTTTTAGGCCCAAAGCCTTGTCCTGAAAGATTGTAAATTGACATTTTAATTCTGTCGCAACACGATACCGTAAGTACGGGTCTTTTCAATGTTGTAGACAGGCAGGTCAATCATATCCGTTTGAGAGCGGAGGATGATTGAAAAAAGTTCATCAAACACGAGTTTGATGAGATGTTATGCAATTGATTTTACATAACAGATTGAAACATAAAAATTTTCTTTATCATCGAAATGATAAAGATAACGAATTGTGGTTTTTAAATTTCCTAATGGGAAATTTAAGAGCATATGGTGGATGCCTAGACTTAAAGAGACGATGAAGGACGTAGCGTAGCTGCGATAAGCTTCGGGGAGGTGCCTAGCAACCTTTGATCCGGAGATCTCCGAATGGGGAAACCCTTCCAATTTATTGGAAATCTTATGCTTGACATAAGATGTTGACCCGGGGAAGTAAAACATTTCAGTACCCGGTGGAAAAGAAAACAATGTTCGCAAGAACAATATTTCCTTAGTAGTGGCGAGCGAAAAGGAAAGAGCCCAAACCTCTCACTAACTTTGTACATAAAATATTATTTGTGTGTAAAGTTAGTGAGGGGGGTTGTAAGACAATAACGTCATTTTTTAAATGAGAAAAGTTACAAAATATTTTGTTAACAGAATTTGCTGGGAAGCAAAGCCCTAGAAGGTAATAGCCCTGTAAGTGAAAACATAAATATCTTTTCCGTTGTTGTTCTTGAGTACCTCAGGACACGAATAGCTTGAGGGAATCTACCGGAACTAACCGGTAAGGCTAAATACTCTTTAAGATCGATAGTGAACAAGTACCGCGAGGGAAAGGTGAAAAGTAGCCCGGTGAGGGCAGTGAAATAGACCTGAAACCATATGTTTACAAGGAGTAGAAGCGGGTCGCACAGTGTGCGT
>CAZIID010000046.1:0-3577 GCA_964539415.1 uncultured Candidatus Saccharibacteria bacterium
GTAGACAATATATTACAACACATAAAAATATTACCAAGGTCGGACCTTGGTAAGAACGAGGAGAAACTTTCTGGAAAAACTTTTGTTATTACCGGAACGCTTAGCTCAATGTCTCGTGATGAAGCCAAAGCTAAAATCCGTGCGATGGGCGGTGATATCTCAGAGTCAGTTTCTTCAAAAACATCATATCTCGTGGCGGGTGAAAATCCAGGTTCTAAATTGGAGAAGGCGAAACAATTAGGAGTTAAAATTTTAAATGAAGAAGAGTTGTTATTTCTAATTAAATGATATTTAGTATATTCTAAACTCTATTTAAATATGCTATATTGTTAGAATGCTTGAGATTAAAGATATAGAAAAACTGGCCAAATTGGCAAGGATACAACTCGATGAAGAAGAGAAAAATCGTCTATTAAAAGAGATTGATCCTATTTTGGGCTATGTTGCACAAATACAGGAAGTCTCTTCAAAAGGAGATAGCACTAAAAAGGCGGGAGAAATTAAAAATATAATGAGAGAAGATGAAGTGTTGAATGGTACAGGTCAGTTTACTGATGCTCTTGTTGCAGACATGCCAGAATCAGAAGATGGTTTCTTGAAGGTTAAAAAGATACTTTAAAGAAGTCTAAAGTCTAAAGAAAAAACGAGAAAGTAATAAAAAAATGATTGATATAAAAAACTTAACAATAAAAAAGGCTCACGAAGATTTGCTCGCAGGCAAATATACTGCATTTGAGCTCACCACTTCTTATCTAGAAAATATTGAAAAATCAGAAAAAGAAATTCATGCATACCTTGAAGTCTTTTCTGATGTTCTAGAGCAGGCAAAAAAAGCAGATGAGATTATAAAATCTGGTAAGGCAACAGTGCTTACTGGTATCCCAATTTCAATAAAAGACAATATAATGATAAATGGAAGAAAAGCTTCTTCTGCATCAAAAATACTTGAAAATTACATTGCAACTTACGATGCGACTGTTATAGAAAAAATTAAAAAACAGGGAGCAGTGTTTTTGGGTAGAACAAATATGGACGAATTTGCTATGGGAGGATCAACTGAAAATTCTGCTTATGGAGCTACGAAAAATCCGATAGATATACAAAGAGTGCCTGGAGGTTCATCTGGTGGTGCAGCGGCTTCTGTTGCGTCATATGAGGCACTAGTCGCCCTCGGTTCAGATACAGGTGGTTCAATAAGACAGCCAGCTAGCTTTTGCGGACTTGTAGGATTAAAACCAACTTATGGAGCAATTTCTAGATTTGGTCTTATGTCTATGGGATCATCTTTGGATCAGATTGGTCCGATAGGAAAAACAGTTGACGACGTTGAAACTATATTCAATTTAATAAAAGGAAATGATTCAAAAGACAGCACGACTGCTTCAGATGAAGTGTGGAAAGCTAAAGAAGCTGTAAAAAAAATAACACTTGGTATTCCAAAAGATTTACTTGATACAAAAGGTCTCGATTCTGATATTTTAATAAACTTTAAAGATTCTCTAGAAAAATTAAAAAAACTTGGTTTTGAAATAAAAGAAGTTGAATTACCAAATTTAAAATATTCTTTAGCTGCTTACTACGTTATTGTTCCTGCAGAGGTGTCTTCAAATATGGCACGTTTTGACGGTATGAGGTTTGGTAAAAGAGTTTCAGGTAAAGATGGTATAGAAGATTATTTTATTTCAAGACAGGAAGGTTTGGGGAGGGAAGTTAGAAGAAGAATAATCCTAGGAACTTATGTTTTGTCTTCTGGATATTATGACGCGTATTACAATAAAGCAAACATTGTCCGTGATCTAATAAAAGAAGATTACAAAAAAGCTTTTGAAAATGTGGATGTTATCATTACTCCAACTGCTCCATCTGTTGCCTATAAAATAGGAGAAAAAATAAATGACCCGCTTACTATGTATCTTGAAGATATCTTTACTGTCCCTATGAATTTGGCTGGGCTTCCAGCAATTTCTGTACCGTCAGGTTTTAAAAATATTGAAGGAAAACAAATGCCGATTGGTATTCAGTTTATAGCTACGCACTTTGCAGAGGAAAAACTTTTCAATATTAGTAAAATTTTTTTGGGAGAAAATTAGAAATCTGATATAATATATAAATATGACGTTTTCACAGTTGGACGCATTTACTTCTTATGATCCGATAGCCTTATTAAAGGCTCTTTATGATTTTCTGATTAATGGCACTGCACCAAATTATGCTTCTGGAGGGGTGACGTTTTTTGATAAGCTTAGTTTTTTCTTTAATTTATTACCTTATTATTTATTAAAATTTTTTACCAACTGGGTTGTCTTTGCTGTATTGATTTCTATAGTACTTATCGTTTTAATTGTCCTAGTTTCTTTGAGTTATGTAAAAAATAAAAATGATTTGTTTAAAATGTATTCTCTTAAGACTCCAAAAGATATACCCGCAAAGTCTACAGAAATATTACAAAATCCTAAGTGGTTGCAAGTTCAAAAACATATAGATTCCGAAAATTCCAGCGATTGGAAACTCGCAATTCTTGAGGCTGATATTATGCTAGCAGATATGCTGGACAAATTTAGTTTACCAGGAGAAAGTATTGGCGAAAAGTTAAAGGCTGTTGAAAAAAGTGACTTTAATACACTTGAACAAGCATGGGAAGGCCATAAGATAAGGAATGCGATTGCTCATGAGGGGTCAGAATTTGTAATATCACAAAGAGAGGCAAGAAGGGTAATAGAGCTATTTAAACAGGTTTTTGATGAATTTAAACTTATATAATTTAGACTTGCTTTTTTGATTATTCTCATTTATAATAGTGGTAATAAGGTCTAAGACCTTTTTTATATATAGCGGGGTGGAGAAGCGGTATCTCGCAAGGCTCATAACCTTGAGGCACACGTTCGAGTCGTGTCCCCGCAACATTTAATAGGTATCTTTTAATTCTTTGGTTGCTATGGTATCATAAATCATAATTAATTTATGAACAATGCCATTAAAGGATAATGATAAAAGAAGAGAATATCATAATAAATATATGAGGGAGGTTTGGTATCCAAAAAATCAGAAGAAGCATATTGGTTATGTGAAAAGACTGAAACAAACTATTAATAAATATATTGATAATTATAAGAGTGCACATAACTGTGTTATGTGTGGTTTTCAGGGAAGTATTTGTCCGAAAGTATTAGATTTTCATCACAGAAGAGATAAAAAGTTTGATATAGCAAGTTACTCAAGATACGTTTTGAGTATTAAAAAAATAGATGAAGAAATTAGTAAGTGTGAATTGGTATGTGCAAACTGTCATAGAATAAGAACACACACAAAGAAGGAGTAGTCTTGTTTTAAGTGATAAAAATGTTATATTATTCGAGTATCGAGTTGCCGACGTAGCTCAGATGGTTAGAGCGGGCGTTTCATAAGCGCCAGGTAATTGGTTCGATCCCAATCGTCGGCACAAACGTTATGTTGAATAATAATCAGTAATTTGATATGATGTTTTACGTTGGAGAAATAATGCGATCGTAGCTCAGCTGGTTAGAGCGCTCCCCTGTCACGGGAGAGGTCATGGGTTCGAATCCCACCGGTCGCGCAA
>CAZIID010000047.1:0-3566 GCA_964539415.1 uncultured Candidatus Saccharibacteria bacterium
TTAGGAAATGTAAATAATCCTGGCGGTAAAATATGGAGTGGGACAATATCAGGTAGTGTAAATAATTCTAGTGGAACAATCTCTAGTGGAAATATAATTGGTGATGTATATAATTATTATGGAACTATATCTGGTGGAACAATCGGGGGGAATGTTACGGATAACTCTAATGGAACGATTAACGGCGCTGTGATAACAGGTCTTGTATATAATAGCTCTGGTTCAATCCTCGGTGGAACAATGGGGGGGTGTTTTTGATAATGATTACGGAACTATTTCTGGTGGGACAATATTAGGTGATGTAAATAATGAATTGGGAACAATATCTGGTGGTACTATAACGGGGAATGTAATTAGTGCTATGGGTACAATCTCGGGTGGAATAATATTTGGCACCGTCAATAATAATGGCGGAACAATTTCTGGTGGAACTTTTTACAATCTAGTTTCAAACCCAGATGGAACTATTGAACTAGGGTCTTTCTGTCAGGCTCAAGCTGAAACAGGAGGTACTGTTAATGGCGGAACCTTCGGTATTATAGATCTCGCTTGTTACAACTATCCAGTTAGAATAACTGCACCTTCAAACCTCTCTGTTCTTTCATCTTGGTCTCCAGAATTAGTTTTTGGAGAAGCAACTGTTTGTAAGTATAAACTTGATGCTGGGGAATATACTACAATCGACTGTTCTACTCCAACTATCCCTACACCTTCAAACTGGCCACACAGCATTACAATAAAGGCAGACGACCTTGTCTCAAGAACTGTTTCTTTCATCTATTCTACGCTTCTCGGAGTCTTCACAGGATCTATCACTCCAACATCCGCAGTAGAACCTACCCATCACACATTAGGTGACTTGTATAAAGTAATCCAAAGTAATGTACCAGTTACTTCAGGTAGTCATTCATTCACAACAACTGCTGTTCCAGATGATTCAGATTGTGATAATTCAATTTGTTCAATTACAGAACTCTACATAAAACTTGCTAATCTTATTGATGCAGATAATCTAAAACCGGGAGCTTCATATCTAGGAGTTACTGGTGGAGAAGCTACCCCAACAGAAATATCACCGATCGCTCCTTCTTTGTCCCCAACAACAGCGACAAATACTGCTTCAGGATTCTCATTAGAAGATGTATATAATTTGGTTAAATATGGAACAAGAATTACAACTCCAAGTCATAGCAATATGCCATCAGGTTCACCATCGTCAGTTACAGGTCACTCTATTGAAGATATATATAGAACAATGACAGCTCTTATTCAGCCTGCTGATGTTGCTATAGGTACTACATACCTCGGTGCTGTAGGAACTTATCAGAATGTGCAATAAAAAGTAGTAATTTAAAAATTCAAGCATTAAAAAACGGATGATTGTCATCCGTTTTTTAATGCTTGAATTTTGAGCCTTTGGTGCTATACTTTGTCGCTGTGGGAGTTCTTTAACTTTTAAATAAAGGGAGGGGTGAAAAATGAGGAATTTTGAGAGACTTGTGGACTACTATATTGCTCTTTTTAAAGCATTGTGGAGATTTTTTAGGCCACAAATGAGATATCGTATTTCTGTATTTTCTGATGACTGTACTGTCCTAGGGAAACTTTCAGAGCTCAATAAAAAAGAAGGTATTGAGGTTTGTCCACGTCTTTTTAAAATTGATAGGTTCGCCTTTTGTCCAACAAGGGATGTTGAATATCGTTTTGTCTTGATACCAGCAAGCGAGTGGCTTGAACAATCATCTCAAGAACATTTCAATACCGATCAAATATTTGAGCGTGCAAAAATAGCAGGTTTGGTTATTCCAAATCTTGAAGCCTCTGTTCTTCTGTGTGAGAAACTTGCATCGGATTTGAGTTATCCAAAAAATGTTACTATTTTTCATCCTTTGATTGATGTAATCAAGAATACTTCTGGTGCTGTTATTCAAGTAGAGAGAGACCGTGGAGTAACAAGAATTATGCCTTTGGTAAGCGGATCTTGGGGTGATGGGGAATACTTTGCTTTTCTTTTACCTTCTTTCCCAACTGCTCCGAGTGCTACGAAAGCTGGTTCTATGAAAGAATCGGCAGTTCAGATGTTTGGTGTTAAGCCAGTCTTTACGCCTTAAACAGTATGCAACCCACACAAAACCGAAAGGTTTTGTGTGGGTTGTTTTTTTTATTATTTATGCTAATATAATACTTGTAAGGCCAGAGACAGTACGGTGCTCATACGAGCATAAAGAGCCCTAAAACATTGGTTACAATGTTCGGGCGAGCCGACCGAGGTCAAAACTCTTTAGTCTAAGAGGCCTTTACAAGGTCGATTTTTATTTAGAAAAATAATGAGCTGGGCGATTATATTTTTCAAACCCTGTTAAATTTCTGCCAAAGGCAGAACCTGCAAAGCAGGATTTAACAGGGTGATGATTTTTATACTCACTTTGTTCGTTAAAAATCTATATCATGGCGATAACAACTAAAAAACAAAAAGAACAATTCATCGGAGATCTTACAAAATCCATAAAGGACTCTAAGTCCGTTGCGTTCGTGAATTTTCACGGATTGGATGTTGCGAAAGAGACTTCAATGAGAAAAGCTTTGATAAATGCTGGAGTCAAATACATAGTAGTTAAGAAAACTCTTGCTAAGAGAGCTTTGAAAGATAGCGGTATCACAGGTGATATGCCTGAGTTTGTAGGGGAGCTTGCTTTTACTTACGGAGATGACCTAACTGGTCCTGCAAGAGAAGTTTATGCTTTTCAGACAAAATATAAAGATGCTGTAAAAATAGTCGGAGGAGTTTTTGAAGGTAAATATATGAATGAGTCTGAAATGACAGAAATCGCATCTATCCCTTCAATAGAAGTTTTGTACGGAAAGTTTGTAAATATTATCAATTCTCCAATTCAGAGATTTGCTATCGTATTGAACCAAATCGCAGGTACAAAAACAGTCTAAATTATTTCGACAAGCGAAGAGCAAAGTGGAAAATTATTATTTTACATTTTGTCCGAGCGAAGTCGAAATATAAGGGTAAATACCGCTTTTATTAATATTTTAATTAAACATTATTATGGAAGAAACAACAAAAGTTGAAGTTCCTGCAAAGTTTAAAGACTTGGTAGAAACTATAGAAAAAATGTCAGTTCTTGATCTTAATGAACTTGTAAAAGTTTTTGAGAAAAAGTTTGGAGTATCAGCACAAGCTGTATCATCAGCTCCAGCAGCAGCTGGTCCTGCAGCAGAAGAGAAGTCATCATTTAAGGTTGAACTTACAGATGCAGGTGCAAGCAAAATTAACATCATAAAGATTGTTAAAGAAGTTTTGGGTCTTGGTTTGAAAGAAGCTAAGGATCTCGTAGATGCAGCTCCTTCAGTCTTGAAAGAAGATATGAAGAAAGAAGAAGCAGAAGCTTTGAAGAAACAAATAGAAACAGCAGGAGGTAAAGTGACACTTAAATAATTTGGTAAAATTATTTAAGTGTCATCCCCGTGAAAACGGGGATCCAGGAATTTTTCAACAAAAAACCACCGAAAGGTGGTTTTTTGATGCTTTTTCTGTTACTGTATTATAAGAAATG
>CAZIID010000048.1:0-3314 GCA_964539415.1 uncultured Candidatus Saccharibacteria bacterium
TACGGAGAAACATTTTTAGCAAAAAATGTTTTGAGTAGAGAAAAAACACTGCGACAGCAGTGCTTTTTCTCCGGTTCCAACTTAAAGCGAGGCTTATCTTTTTAAAAACCTTGGTAGGTGCGACGGCACCGGACAGAGAAAATGTTTAGCAAAACATTTTCGTGTTTTTAAAAAGATATGCCGAGCGACCCTTACTCTAAAATCCCATCCATATTCACATCATAAAGTACAGATTCCTGTATCAATCTGTAATTCATTATTTCCTCTGGTCTAAACCATAGATCAATTTCATTCTTTGCTTCCTCAACTGAACCTGATGCATGGATAAGATTTCTTATAGCTCTACCATCCTTGTCGGATATCTGATAAGAGTCTAAAACGAAGTCTCCTCTAATTGTTCCAACATCTGAAGACAAAGGCTCTGTACCTCCGACTACTTTCCTAACAATACCCACAGCATGAGCACCTTGCCAAGTCATAGCAATAACCGGACCACTTGTCATATATTTTTTCAAAACACCAAGAACTCTATTCCCTACTTCTATTGGATCCATTGATGGAGGTGTCTGACCCTTCGACTCATATCCTTTTATAGATTTCTCACCAACTTTTCTAATCCATTCAGGATCCAAAGTATAGTGTTTACCAGCAATATCTTCAGTTGGTAAAACCATTTTCATGGCCACGAGTTTAAGACCAATTCTCTCGAATCTTTTTATAATCTCCCCAATAAGTGATCTCTGCACTCCATCTGGTTTTACAATAACAAATGTTCTTTCATTTTTCATACTAAAAAATTTTTACTAAATAATAATAACAGCCCCTATAATATACTATAAAATATTTTTGGGAAGAGGGTTGGGTGTTGGAGTTGGAGCTGGTGCAGGTTCTTTTCTATACTTCTTCATAATCTCCTCCTCCACCTCAGCTCTATCTCTACCGAACTTCAAGTGTGAAAGTTCTTTAATCTTATCAAGAAGTATCTTATCTGCCCTTGGTGGTAATGAAATTTTCACACTGAACGGTTTTACTGGGCTACCTTTTGACAGCATTTTTACGTATGCATTATAATTTTCTATATTCATCAAGTCCTTTGCAGTAAATACTGGAGAAAATTGCTTTTCCAAATATTCAGAATCGTCTGATGATATTCTGAAGACTGCCATAGAGCCTACGTTACCAAAAACAGAATCTTTAATTTTGTCCTCTAATTGAGCAATAAATTGGTGAGCAATAGTAAGGCTAAGTTTGTATTTTCTTGCTTCTGAAAGAATAGTTGATATAGAATCTGTTGTTACGTTTTGGAATTCGTCAATGTACAAATAGAATGGTGGTAAATCTTGACCAAATGAATCCACACGGGAAAGTGCTGCCATAAGCAGTTTTCCAACAACAATAAGACCAATAAGGTTTGAGTTAATATCACCAAGTCTACCTTTCGCCAAATTAACAAGAAGAATCTTTTTGTTGTCCATTATCTCTCTAAAATTAAAAGATGATCTTTCCTGAGCGATAATTGGACGCATTATTTCGTTTGAAAGAAACACATCAAACTTTGATGTTATGTAGGGGACGATGTTAGCAAGAGATGCCTCTCCTCCCGCTTTCTCAGCAACTTCTCTCCAAAATTGGACAACGATAGGATTGTTACATTTCTGCAATTTCATCTCTCTAAAAGATTTATTAGCTAAAACACGAGACACATCAAGAAGTGTGCATCCGGATTCTGGATCTTCAAGTACCAACATTACAGAGTTTCTAAAGTATTGTTCAAACATCGGTCCACCAGCAGTCTTCATATCAAATAATTTATTGAAAATAGACATCATCTCGTTTACAACAAATGTCTTCTGTTCTGGGAAACGAGGATCGTATTCAAGCATATTAAGTCCCATTGGTCTTTCAGTGTGACCAGGGTCAAAATATATAACATCTTCGTATCTCTCTTTTGGAACGTAAGAAAGAACATCCTGAATATCTGAACCGTGTGGGTCAATCATACAGACACCTTCACCGTTTAAAATGTCCTGCCTTATCATATTCTTTAACATTGTTGTCTTACCAGTACCTGTTTGTCCTATAACATAAAAGTGCCTTAGTCTATCTTCTTTTGTCATTCTTATTTCGGTAGAAACATTTCTATGAATATTTGTACCCAAGATTATTCCTTCAGTAGGCATATCAAGTGGTGCAGGCGCGCTTACAGCTTTCGTCTGTTTAAGCTGAGCATCTGATTTTATTTCAGATTCTGGCAAATGGATTATGGTTGTAAGTTCTTTTAGATTCAAAGGCAATATCTTTTTTTCATCAAAAATTCTAAAAGAAAAATCTCTATACGCTTTTATAAGATCTTTTCCACTAAGTCTGTTAAATTTAAATTTATTACCAGTGGTATTTTCAAACTGATTAAAAGAAGACTCTATTTCAGACATTATTGAAGCAGATCTCTCTACAGTTTTAGCAGACGTGATTATCTTGATATTAACTTTTGCGATAGGGCTAGATAATTTATTCTTAATGTTCTCAACAATATCCTGATCTACAGTTTTTTCTTTTTCATCTTTTTTACCATTTGATGAAAGTTCTTTTCCGATCTTTTTTATTTCATTCCATACAGAAGATTCAACTTTTTCCCAAGCTTCTTTTAGTTTTTTCCCTTTTTCTACTTCAGTTAAAACTCTCTTGTAAGCCTTATTATAATACTCACCTGCTGGTCTAACTATGATCTGAATACAAGCACCTTCATCTTCTTTCCCAATTTTGGAAAAACTATTTAAAATAATATTGAGAGGATCATAATCATATTGCTCATATGATTTTATTGGCAATGCAGGCTTCTTTTCTAATTCAACAATAGAAACCAAAGATTCACCTTCTTCATTAAAAACATTATAATCATCTTTCTTTTCAAATACTCGAGCTTCTGGAAAAACTGACATCAGCTGTTTCTCAAATAAATCTTTCTTTTTGTCTGGAACAGAAAAATAAAAAATAAATTCATCGCTATGAACTGAATTGGCAAGTTCAAAAGAAAAGTACCCCGAGTCCTTATCATCCATCGAAAGCATTCCAGAATAAAACTGTTCCATTTTTGAAACGAGTTCTTTTAGAGTTTTTTGTTTATTACTATCTGTTTTTGTCTCTGGCAAAGAAACTTCAAATAAGGTCATTTTTAGAGCACGAAAAACTGGACTTTTTTCATCCATACCAGGAAAAGTAAAACCTGCTTTTATATACTGAATTAAAAATCTATGGAAATCATCATTTAGGTGTGGATCCTTAAGTTTTTCTACTATAGAAATAGTATTCATCAA
>CAZIID010000049.1:0-3260 GCA_964539415.1 uncultured Candidatus Saccharibacteria bacterium
TGTTGGAGTGTTCCTTTAACTTCTAAAGAAAGAAAGGGTGAACATTATTTAAGAGTTAATTATGATGATGGAATTTCTTTTGTTTGTCTTTCCCAAATAAAAACAATGAGTTCAAAGAGACTACTTAGAAAGATTGGTATGATTTCAGAAAAAGAATTTAACGAGGTTGTTGAAGGAATTGTAAAATATCTTAAATAATAACAAATCGGACCCCGCATCTCTGCGGGGTCCTCGGAGGCCGAAGCCACTAATATAAGTAGTATATCAAACCTTCATTGGTTGTCAAGTCCATGTGTGTCTTTAACTAGGTCTTATCTGGCCGGTCTTAAGTAATAACGGTTTGGGAAGATTTATATAATCTAAAAAATCCTCTCAATAGAAAGATTCGGTGGAATTTGGTAGAATAATAGTAATGAAATCAAAGGAGAATAATTATGCTTTTATAGATAGTCAAAATTTAAACTTGAGTATACAAGGTTTGGGCTGGAAATTAAATTTTAAAAGATTTAGAGTTTTTTTGAAGGAAAAATATTATGTTGATAAAGCTTATCTGTTTATAGGCTTTATTGAGGGTAACAATGATTTATATAAGAAATTACAGGAGGCTGGTTTTATCTGTATCTTTAAGCCTACATTAAAATATAAAAATGGAACGATAAAAGGAAACTGTGATGCAGAATTAGTTTTACAGGCAATGATTGATTACAAAGATTATGAAAAAGCTGTTCTAGTGACTGGTGACGGCGACTTCTATTGTTTAGTGAAATATCTCATAGAAAATAATAAATTTAAGGCATTAATTATTCCTAACAGATTAAAATTTTCTGCTCTTCTAAAATTTAATATATTTAAACCTTTTTTAAGATATTTGAATGATTTAAAAGAAAGATTAGAATATAAAAAAGAAAAGGCCCCTTAAGGACGGAACCTTAAGGGGTGATCTTTTCCGTTGGTGATACTTAACAAGTGTATCAAAACCCCAAAAAGTGTCAAGTTGAATAAAAAGATATATAATAACCTTATGGAGCAATTAGATATAATAGAAACAAAAAAAGCGGAAAAACCAGAAATAGAGCCCTCGGGGGCTTTATCTCAAGAATCGGAAAATGAACATGCTGAAGCTGTTGCTTTTTTTGATAAACACCGAGATTTTTTTGAACATTATGCGAAAGGTAGAGTAAACATAGAACCAGCTCCTAAAAATATACCAACTTTCGCTTTTAATTTAGAAACAAACACAATTTATGTTAACTCAATGTTTTATAAGAAACAAGGTTTTTCTGAAGAGAAAACCCTTTTTGGTATTCTTCATGAAATAGAACACTTTTTGGAGAAGAAGGCGATGCTTTTAGAAGACGGTGGCGAGAAAAAATTTGAAAAATATTTAAAAAGAATAAAAGATTCCAGAGCTTTTTCTTTAATGGATAATTGTGATGGGGATATCAGAGAGAATAGAACTGTTGTTTCTAGAACTAATACAGGAATGGGTGAGCTTGAGGTCAAAACGTATAAGGAAGACTTATTTGCAGAAAAAGATTTTACATCTCAGCCAAGGCATATACAGTTTAGCCAAGCACTTTTGAGAGAATCACGAGTATCTAGTGAAAAGTGCGAAGTTTCTCCTGATGTCAGACTTGCTTTAGACGAAGTTTATAAAGTAAAAGGTCTGATGGATATAATGACCAATCCAGAGACACCGATGTCTATGCGTTTACGTTTACAGGATAAATACATTTGGCCTAAAGTTGAAGCTCTTTTGGAAAAAGATATTGAAGATAAGAAAAAACAAAAAGAACAGGACAAAAAAGAAAAAAAGGATGGGAAAGGTGAAAACGGTGAGCAAGGAGATAAAAATGGAGACAAAAAAGATGAACAGGAAGGAGAAGGAGGACAAGGAGATGAAAATGGAGAAAAGAAAGAAGGACAAGATGGTGAGGGGAAAGAAGATAAAGATGGAGAGGGAGAGAATAAAGACAATAAAAACCAAGAAGGTAAAAGTGGAAAAGGAAAAGACAAAGATGGATTGCCACGCTCCGCTCGCAAAGACGGCAAAAAGGGTGAAGAAAAAGAGGAAACTGATCCAAATAAAATTTTTGCTGACGAATATGCAAAAGCAGAAAAGAAATTTCCTGAAGCTGTGCCTGTGGAAGAAATAGAAAAAGCCTTAAAAGAATGGAAAGAAGCGCAAAAAGGTAAAAATAGTAGTGAAAAGGCAGATGAAGATTATGCCAAGAGTATTGGTGTAGAAAAAAAAGATTTACAGGATTATAGAAAAATAGTTGAAAATCTTGAAAAAATTGTAAACCCAGAAACAGAAGTTAGTATTTTGGAAGAATTAAAAAATCTTTTTTCTAGAATCATTTCAAAAAGGCTTAAAGTTGCTCAAGCGCCAAAATACCCTGTAGAAGAAGGTGAAGAACTAGTAGATCCAGCTCAACTTGTAGCAGATGTGAAGTCTGGTAATTTACAGCCAAAAGTTTGGGAGGATACAGAAATTAAAGAAAAGAAGGGTGATAGGTTCGGTGAAGTGGAAATAACTTTGGTGTGTGACCGTTCTGGTTCAATGGCAGGTCAGAAAGCAGAAGAACAAAGAAAGTCCGCTGTTTTAGTTATGGAAGTTTTGAAAGAATTCGCAGAACTTTGCGAAACGGAAAAAATAAATATTGATAAACCACTTGAAGTGAAATCGGAAATTTATAGTTTTGCTTCAAGCAATGAAGATAAAACACCGCTTAAAAAGATGTCTACAGAGCTTGGTGAAGCTGAAAGGATAAATGTTTTGAAAAAGCTTTATGATGTGCCGGGTACTACTACCGATTTTAATTGTTTGGAAGCAATAGATAGTAATCTTGATGACAAAACCAAAATAAAAATTAAAATAGGTGAACTGAAAAAGATTGTGATTGTGTTTACCGATGGTGGTAGTGATGATCCAGCAAAAGTGCAAGGCGTTTTGAAAAGTCTAAGAGATAGTGGGGTAATTGCAATTGGTGTGGGAATTACAAGTGGGGGATCACCAGTTTTGTCTACTTATGCACCGAACGCTTTGGTAGTAGAAGATGTTTCTAGATTACCAATTATTTTAGGTGAGCTTTTGAAAGAGCATTTGAAAGATTTATAATTTATTTCCATTTCCGTCTTTGCGAGGATGTCTTCCGACGTGGCAAACCATCTAAAAACTGGATTGCTTCGGAATACCTTGTCTGCGCAGGCAGGCTCGCAAAGACAGAAAATACACAATTTACTTTCTTTTGCCTTCA
>CAZIID010000050.1:0-3227 GCA_964539415.1 uncultured Candidatus Saccharibacteria bacterium
ATTGGGGGTATCTTCAATAAAAAAACTAATATTATTCTTGTGATGGTGTGTCTAAAATATCCATTTCCGCAGAAATTGGTTCCACATCAGAAAAAGTAGAACACCTTATACCATCAGAAACACTTTCTTCGTCACAATATTTATATGAGCAATCCTTTTCACCTTCTGTACAACTTAGTTCTCCATCACAACCGAGCTTTTCGGCGCTCGCTTCACACACAGCTATAGTCGCTGCCTTTTTGTTTACTATCTTATATATCCAAATGTTTTCTTCTGGGTTATCTGAACACTCACCGTCAATTTCTACGTCGCAGTTCCAGACAAAACATTGTTCAGTAGCAGGATCACAAGAGGTTTCAGCAACTATTTGATAGTTTTTATTAACAACTATTTTTACATAAGTAGCAACAATAGAACCGGCGAGAAGTAAGAAAAAGATTGAATAAAATATTTTATTTTTTAGACTAGATTTTGTGTCTGAATTCATAAAGATATTATATAACAAATACAAATTAAACCAAGACCAAGGTTAAGTCTTTTTTGAGACTCAAGGCTTAACCTTTTTAAGAGTAAATGACAAAGGAGAAAGCCTGGATTGCTTCGGAGTCCCTCGCCCTGCCTGCGCAGGCAGGAAAGACAGAGGGGATGGATTCCCGATCAGGTCGGGAATGACAGAGAAGAAAGAGATTAAATTCCCTCTTGTTTTAGTTCATCAATAGCTTTCTTCGCATTCTTTGATAAATGAGTTGGTATTTTTATATTTATTTTTACAAGCAAGTCACCTCTTTTGCCACCATCCATTGGTATTCCTTTTCCTTTAATGCGAAGAACTTCACCAAAAGCAACTCCTTCTGGAATTTTTAATTCTATTTGTCCATCTAAAGTTTCAAGATTATATTTTGCACCGAGTATTGCATCAGATAACTTTATGTTTAATACAGTAACAATGTTTTTTCCTTCTTTTTCAAATACGGTTTTATTTCTTACATGAAGTTTTATATAAAGGTCACCATTTAAACCTCCTTTTATAGCTTCTCCAGCACCTGTTAATCTGATTGACTCACCATCTTCAACATCAAAAGGTATTTTAACTTTGACTTCTTCTTTTTGTCTTACCAAACCATCGCCACCACATTTATGACACTTTTCTTTTGGTATTCTTCCTATTCCAGAACATTTTTCACAAGTTTTTTCCGTATTAAATACTCCGAAGATTGATCTTTTTGTTTCTACAACTTTTCCAATACCATTACATACTGAACAAATAATCATATCGGTTCCTTTTTTTGCACCAGTACCATTACATTCATCACAGTGTGAAAGTTTTGTAAAAGAAATCGTTTTTTCAACACCAAATATTGATTCAGCAAAAGTTATTTCTAAATCGACTTGAATGTCTCTACCTTTTTTTTGTTTTTTTCTACCACCTCCAGCACCACCAAAGAAATCTCCAAATATATCCCCCAAATCAAATTCAAAATTTTGTCCACCTTGAGCATTTTGGAATCCTGAAAAATCAAAACCACCAAATCCGCTTTGATCAAATCCTCCAAAACCTCCACCTTGTGGTCCGCCATTTGAAAAAGTCTGACCATATTGGTCATATTGAGCACGCTTTTCATCATTACCTAAAACAGAGTAAGCTTCATTTACTTCTTTAAATTTTTCCGAATTTCCTCCTTTATCAGGATGATATTCGTGAGCCAACTTTCGATAGGCTTTCTTTATTTCATCTTTAGTAGCGTTTTTATCCACTCCTAATGATTGATAGTAATCTTTTTTAGGCATTTAGTTATTTAAAATTTAAAATCCCCAAAGGGATCTAAAGTGAAGTTCGCCATGGCGAACTTCACTTTAGACTTTATTCTTATTTATTTCTGTTCTCCTTTATCGTCTTTCTTTTCTTCGTAGTCAGCATCTCTTACCTTTTCATCTTTCTTTTCTTCACCCTGATTTGGTGCGCTTTGTGCTCCAGCTGTATTTTGTGTTGCTTTAGCCATTGCTTCACCAATCTTTTGCATCTCATTTGATAATCCTTCTGAAGCAGTTTTTATAGCTGTCATATCAGTACCATTTTTTGCAGTTTTCAATGCAGTGATTTTATCTTCAACAGATCTTACAATTTCTGCAGGGACTTTATCTTTATTATCTTTCAATGCTTTTTCTGCAGTATAGATCATCTGTTCTGCAATATTTTTTGTCTCTACTTCATCTTTTTTCTTCTTGTCTTCATCGGCATGAAGTTCAGCTTCTTTTTGCATTTTCTTTATATCATCTTCAGAAAGACCAGATCTAGCTTCAATTCTAATAGATTGTTCTTTTGCAGTAGCTTTATCCTTTGCTTTAACATTTAGAATTCCATTTGCATCAACATCAAAAGTAACCTCTACTTGAGGCATTCCTCTTGGTGATGGTGGTATTCCATCTAAGATAAATCTACCGAGTGATTTGTTATCTGTCGCCATAGGTCTTTCACCCTGTACGATGTGTATTTCAACAGAAGTCTGATTGTCGGCTGCTGTAGAGAATATTTGAGTCTTTGAAGTAGGTATTGTGGTGTTTCTTTCTACAAGTTTTGTCCCAACTCCTCCCATTGTTTCTATTCCAAGAGAAAGTGGAATAACGTCTAAAAGCAAAATATCTTTGACATCACCACGAAGTATTCCTCCCTGAACCGCAGCTCCGAGTGCTACAACTTCGTCTGGGTTTATAGAAAGGTTTGGTTCTTTTCCAAATAATTCTTTAACTGCTTTTAATATCGCAGGCATTCTTGTTTGACCTCCAACCATAAGAACCTGATCAATTTCTGCAAATTTAAATGGAGAAGCAGCAACAGCTCTTTTTGTTATTTCAATAGATCTATCTATATATTCTTTTACTAGATTTTCAAGAGTTGCACGAGTAAGTTTAAGCGCCAAGTGCTTTGGGCCGTTTGCATCAGACGTAATGAAAGGAATATTTATTTCACTTTCCATCGCTGTTGAAAGCTCAATCTTTGCTTTTTCAGCAGCTTCATCAAGTCTCTGAAGTGCGAGTGCGTCTTTTCTAACATCAATACCACTTTCTTTTCTGAATTCTTCCGCCATCCAATCCACAATCTTTCTGTCTATATCGCGACCGCCAAGGTGGCTGTCACCATCTGTTGATTTTACTTCAACAACTCCGTCTCCAACTTCAAGAATTGAAATATCAAATGTTCCTCCTCCAAAGTCATAGACTGCAATCTG
>CAZIID010000051.1:0-3208 GCA_964539415.1 uncultured Candidatus Saccharibacteria bacterium
TCAAGGGTAAGATGGAAGCCTTCAGGGTGTATAACCGGTGCCTCTTTACTTCTGAAGCTGTGGGTAATTACAGATCGGAAGTAAACTGATAATTAGCCAATTTCACTATTATTAATGTTCTAAGTGAATGAAAAATCAAGTAATGTATTGAATGTGTTTTAACTAACTAGTAAAACTACTACTTTAATGAAAAAATCAGTTTTAATAATTATATTATTTCTTTTCAATTTATATGGAGTATGCTCAGAATTTTCGGTTTCTGATATTTATAGCGACAACATGGTTATTCAGGCTAATAAACCATTTGTTATTATTGGACAATCGCATCCAGGAAAGGAGGTGATTGTTAGAATACTAAAATGGAAACGAGTAGCTAAAGCAGACAGAAACGGCGACTGGGAAGTTAGGTTTCCAAGATTCAATGAAGGTCCTGTTGGTACAATCTACCTGAAAAGTGGAGATGAAAGAATATCAATTAATAATGCTATAGCAGGAGAGGTGTGGTTGTGTAGTGGTCAGTCAAATATGGTTTTTCCGGTTAAACTTAGCGACGTTAAATCTGATAATGGAAAAATGAATCAAATTAGGTTTTTTTCTGCAACAAATGAGTCATCGACATCTCCCTTAAACAACCTAAGAGGGAAATGGAAGATTTGTGATTTAGATAATTATGGGGAATGTTCTGCAGTTGGGTTAAGTTTTGCGTTTCATCTACATGAAATTTGTCCAAAATCCATTGGATTAATCATTAATGCAGTTGGTGGTACACCTGTTGAGGCTTGGACAAAGCTTGAAATTATAAAAGATAAAATCTACGATAATCATATTTTTATTGATAGGGAAAACTGGAAAAAGAATGCAAAAACCTACAAGGAACAATATGATTTAAAATTAAAAGATTGGGAAAGTGCTTGTCAAAAAGCAAAAGAGGAAGGTTCTGCAATACCCGTAAAACCTTTTCCTCCTTTTCAATTAAGGGAGAGTTTTAACCCTGGTGGATTATATAATTCGCTAATATTTCCCTTAAGAAATATTGCGTTGAAGGGAGTTATTTGGTACCAGGGGGAATCAAATGCAAATTATCCTATTGTGTACCGTCAACAGTTGGTTGATTTGATAAGAAATTGGCGTGAAACCTTTTGTATCCGAAATTTACCATTTTATATTATTCAACTTCCGGAATATAAGACAACCGACGATTGGGTTACTTTGAGAGAAAGCCAGTCTATGGCATCCAAACTGAAAAATGTAAATCTTGTGGTATCGCTTGGTTTAGGAGATTCATTAGATATACATCCAACAAAAAAAATGGAACTGGGTCATCGTGTGGCTTTACAAGTCGCTAAAAATGAATATAAATGTAATGTCATTTCTAGTGGCCCCTATTTAAGACGATGTAAAACTGAAAGTGGGAAAATTAAGTTAGTCTTTAATTGTATTGGAAGTTCTATTAAATCGTTGGATGGAAAACCAATACGAAATTTTGAAATCTCAAATGATGGAATAACCTTTTCCTCTGCAACAGTTAAAATAAGCGGAAACAGTTTGATTGTTTGGAACGAAAGGATGACAAATCCTTCTTTCGTTAGGTACGCATGGAAGAATGTACCGGAACAAATAAACTTTGTTAATCAAAATGGTATCCCTGCACCGCCCTTCTTACAAAAATTATCACATTAGAATTAAATATCAAAATACTTAATTAGATGAACTGAGGACATGAAAACAATAACAACCTGTTCATTCTTTTTAACTACCTAATAAAAATGGAAAAGACTATAATTCCAATCCGAGTTGCGCTGATATCAGCTTCGGCTTTTTTTACGCTGCTGATCTATATTGACCGGATATGCCTTTCGACAGCAAAAGATAGTATCATGTCTGATATTTGCTTAAGCATGACTCAATTTGGTTGGGTGATGGCTTTCTTCACCTTAGGATATGGGATGTTTCAACCACTACAGGGAAGGGTTGCTGATAATTACTGGCTGCGCAAAGTTTTCACAACCGTTGTCTTTTTACATCTGAGACCAAGGTAATTATAGATTAGGGAAATAAAACGAGCCATAAGAGACAATCTTAGACAGACACATGATTATCTATGACGAGTTACATTCTGCAATTAAAAAAGAAAATTATACAAAGATGACAAAAAGAGAGAAACTTGAAAAATTATTCGCTCCTCACGTAAAAGATATACTTCTTTCCGACTTTCTTGCGCCACGGCAGGTCAGGGAGGGTTTAGCTGAGTTTCTGGGAGTAAAATCGGAAAAAGAATTGCTCGCACGGCTTGGGGTTGATTTCTATTACCTCTCGTGCCGCGATATCAGCCAGAACGAATGCAGTTGGCCCTTTTATCACGGGACTGCTCTGTACATGGATGAAAAGGAGCGCACTTGTCCGTTTGGGATACGCTGGCACCGGAAAGTGAGAGACGACAAGTTTGGCGTTGACGAGGCAATATCAGGCCCCTTTTCTGGCGAAGGAATCACCATTGAAGACATATTGGCCTTTGATTGGCCTTCGCCTGAATCATTTGATTTTTCTCCCCTTTCAGCAGAATGTGACCAATATGCCGATAAAATTATCATTGGAGGCTTATGGTCTGCCATCCAGGGCGATAGTTCCCGGATGATGGGATTTGAGTACTATCTGTTGAACATTGCCATGGACAGGCCATTGGTAAAGACTCTTGTGGACCGGGTAACTGAATTCTACCTTGAGGTGAACCGGCGTTATTTTGAGGCAGTAAAAGGGAAAATGGATATTTTCTTCATGGGAAACGACTTTGGTTCCCAGAATGGACTGTTGATGAGTGAAGACGATTGGCACGATTTGTACTATGAGAATTACAAAAAGTTAATCCAGTTAGCCCATGACTATGGCTTTAAGGTGATGGTCCATTCCTGCGGAAGTATAACCCCATTGATCCCGTATCTGATCGAACTTGGTGTGGACATTCTCGACCCGGTTCAGATTACCACCAAAGATATGGATCCCAAAACTTTAAGTTCAAAATTCGGGGACAGGATCGTGTTCCATGGGGCAGTTGATACCCAGAATGTATTGCCGTTTGGATCGGTTGCCGAAGTAGAGGAGCATTGCACCATGTTAATCAATTTATTAAACGCCAACGGGAGCTTTATTGTAGCCCCCAGCAATAACTTCCTGCCGGGGACTCCATACGGAAATATTGCAGCTGTATATG
>CAZIID010000052.1:0-2904 GCA_964539415.1 uncultured Candidatus Saccharibacteria bacterium
AAAATTAATCTTCGTTATCTGGCTCTGGCTTATCATCATTATTTTTACCAATATTTTCACTAATGAATGAAAGGACCTCTCCCAATCCATCACCAGACAAAATATTCTCAATATTAAACCATGATTGTCTTACTCTGTGATCCGTAATTCTATCTTGCAAATAGTTATATGTTCTTATTTTTTCAGATCTATCCGCAGTTCCTATTTGTTCTTTTCTTTCTCCTGCATGTAGTTTTGCAGCTTCTTCTTCTTTTAAGATTTGAAGTTTAGCAAACAAAATAGACATAGCTCTTTCTTTGTTTTTAGCCTGACTTCTTTCAGCTGTAGATCTAACATCAATTCCAGTTGGTAAATGAACTATTCTAACAGCAGTCTCAACCTTGTTTACATTTTGTCCTCCAGCACCACCAGACCTTGATGTCTCTATTTGTAATTCAGAAGGCTTAATCTCAATTGTAATCTTTTTTCTAATCGGCAAAATAGCAACAGAAGCAGTAGAAGTGTGCACTCTGCCAGATTTTTCTGTATTAGGAACTCTCTGCACCCTATGAACACCAGTTTCAAAACGAAGTTCTTTGTATACATCTTTACCTCTAATTTCAAAAACTATTTCTTTGTAACCACCGAGGGGGCTCTGCGAGTCACTTATTTTTGAAACAGCCCAATTTTTTGTAGAAGCATATCTTTCATACATATTATATAAAACCTCTGCAAACAAAGCAGCTTCTTCACCTCCAACTCCAGCTCTTATTTCCATAACAGCTTCATTAGGGAATTTTTCTTCTTCCTCTTCCCCACTTACAATTTCTTTCATTTGCGACAAAATAACCTCTTTTTGTGAATTAAGGTTTTTTAGTTCTTCCTCAGCAAGAGGAGCGACACTTGGGTCTTTTTTTGACATCTCTTTTATGGACTCTTCTTCATTTTCAAGTCTCATATACTCTTCTGCAAGAAAAGATGTTTTTTTATTTTTTTTGAATTCTTCTATGTCCATCCCCGTTGTAAATTTTAACTTTTATAGTTTATCTTTTACCTAAACCTACCAATTTTATATATTATCATATTTATCTCCATTGAACTTACAACGGGACAAGTATATTTCATTATATCACTTCAACTCAACAAAAAGAAAAATCCGGACTTAAAAAAGTACGGATTTTATCGAAAAATTTGCTATTTAGCTGACTTCTTTGTTGTTGATGCAGCTTTTCTTGCTCTGAATTTTTCAACTCTACCTGCTGAGTCTAGAACTTTCTCATTTCCTGTATAAAATGGATGACAAGCTCCACAAATTTCTATGCTTATATTTTCTTTTGTTGAACCGAAATCATAAGTTGCCCCACAAGCACAAGTGGTATTTGATTTTTCAAAATATTTTGGATGTATGTCTTTTTTCATATGTCAGGCTATACTAACAGCTTTTTGAGCAAATTGCAAGAGAAAGTAATAATGGCAAATCTATCTAAAACTACATACTTAATGCGTCTATATTTGCTTGAATACCTACCTTTAGCTTCTGGACACTTTTACTATAAGTACAAGTCGCTCCACCAGAACCATAGTATTTACAAGCTGCCCTATTCTGAGCGCTAACACTTGTTCCAACACCTCCAAGATCAGTTAAGTACATAGAAGAAGCAAGAAAAGCATCTTTTGGCTCCCAAGGGTTCGAATAGTGATTAAGCAATTTCTCAAGACGGCTTTCAAACAATGTCCATGTGGTAGCAATAAACTGTGCTGGACCCATAGCACCACCATATCCCGCAACTCCTGCTATTGGGCAAGATACAGGAGTCTCATTCCATACAAGTCCAAGATTAGAAGTAATTCTTAAAAAATCTTCAACATCTCCTTTTCTTCCTGTCTTGTTCATCGGCTTCATTACATTTGAAAAAATTGTTCCTGTATTTTTTCCAACACCAGAACCTGTCTCCTGATTGGTTAAATAACATTGCCCGACATTTGAACCAAGGTTGGTCTCTTGTGTAAGGATAGCGAGAAGAAAAGCTGGTTCAATACCAGTAAGTTTTTGGGCTTCATTGGCATACTGAAGAGCGGTACCAAATTCAATTTTTTGTGATGTGTTAGCAAGAGGAAATAAAGCGCTTCTTATCTTTACTGCTTGAGCTTTTTTTTCTGCAGCAAGTTTCTGATATGTAGCTTCAGTCTGTTTTGAAATTGCTAATAATTGTTTCTTTTCAGCTTCTGATTGTGCAACTTTTTTTTGTGAACTTTCAAGTTCAGCTTTCGCATCGGTCTCAGCATCTTGTTTTTTTTCAAGGTCTTGTTTAGCAACTTCTGTCTCAGTTTTCATGTCCTTTATCGCATTTACTGATTCTACAACGCTATTCATTATCAGATTATGTGATTCCAAATCAATATAAAATTCTGATACAGTAGCACTTGAAAGAAGTATTGAGACAATGTCTGTATCATTAAACTCATTAACGTTTCTTAAAAGTTTAACTAAAGACGAATACTCCCTGTCTATTTTATCTGAAAGTGTCTGAATCGTATTATTTTTCTCAGTAATATTTACTTTTAACTGTGCAATAGCAAGACTTCTTGATTTTACTTTTGCCTGAAGAGCTTTTATTTGACTCGTTAAATAATTTACGTCTCCTGTTAATGTACCAGTTTGTTTCTTTTGTTCTTCCTGTTTATTTAGTAGATCTGCCAACTGTGCTTCTATTTGGTTGAGTTCATTTTTACAATAATCTTTGTCTGACTGATTGGAATAAACCGAAAGAGTTAGACAATCAAAACCGGCATACGTTTTACTTATATCGAAAGCTGAAAACAAAAAAATAACAGCAATAAAAGTTGTAAAAATTTTTCTGAACATTTCATCTATTATTCTAACATTTATTTAAAACAAAAAATACCGCTTTTTTCTCTTCCATT
>CAZIID010000053.1:0-2062 GCA_964539415.1 uncultured Candidatus Saccharibacteria bacterium
GTACTCTCTTGGGTTTGAATTAAAGGATATTTTTATTGAAGATAATCGTAATAGTGCTAAGTGGGTTTCTCAAGGCTTAGTTACTGGTATAATGGATGTTTTGGAATCTCCTAATGTATTAGAAGACGGTACTGGTGAAGCGGTTGATAAATTATATAAGCGAATTGTGACTGAACGTAATGCTTTAGCTAGACAGGGCAGTTTTGGTGACTTTAAATTGACTAGAGATGGAAGTAATGCTCGGATCTTGAAAGTAAGATATCAAACTATAAATGATAGAAGTCCTCAAGAGTCTTTGGAAGTCGTTTTTCAAGATTATGTTCAGATGAAAAGGCCGAGATATCTGGTTTGTGAAAGAAAAGTTACTGACACTTTTAGAGGCGCTAATGAATTAGAATCTAGAGTTCTATAATTTTGTGTATATTTATTTTTTGAAAGATTAATTTTATAAAAGGTCGCTACTTAGTTTAATTATGAAAAGATCTGAGAAGAGATTTAAGAGGATGATTGAATATTTAAAGACGAGGAGGAAAGTTCTTCTTTTGACGACTTCTAATAGAAAAAATAATATTGTTGACGTTCCTAAGTCAAGTCTTTTGGCTATGGAAGTTAAGAGGCAACTTGGAAAGAAAGCGGTTTTGATTGATGTGACGGAGTTAAAGATTTATCCTTGTGAAGGAGATGTTTCTAATTCTAGTGGGAATCATTGTGGTGTGAAGGCTTGTATGGTTAAAGATAAAATAAAGAATCCTTCTGGATGTCTTAGATGTTGGGCTTCATTAAAACATGATGATGAACTTTGGAAAATTTCTAAAGAACTCTTAGATTCTGATGCTGTAATCTTTTTTGGTTCTTTAAGATGGGGGCAGATGGACGCAGAATATCAAAAACTTATAGAGAGACTTACTTGGTTGGAGAATCGACATAGTTCTCTTGGCGAAGATAATATATTGAAAGATATTGATGCAGGTTTAGTATGTATCGGGCATAATTGGAATACTTGGCTTGTTAGGTTAATTCAAAGAAAGGTTTTAGATTTCTTCGGATTCAAAACTCCTTGGAAACTATTTTTAGTTTGGCAATATACTTGGAATCCCTTCAAAGAAGATTTGGATTCTTACGAAAAGGCTAAGAGTCAGTTTTTGAAAGATTTTGGATTGAATAAGTAATAAGTTTTATATTTTTCCAGCTATCTTCTGCAGACCAAGCGGACTGTATATTTCCTTATAAACAATGTGTTTCTACCCACTTCATGAGTATTACTAATCCTTTAAAAATATTAAAAGTAAAAATTGAAAAAAATCTTAATGATTATAGAAAAGCAGAAAATGCGCTAAATGAACTTTTTGTATTAGATAATTTTTGTTTTGATAAATGCATTAGTACAAAAGTATCATTATATCCTGCGATCCAAGAAGCTTTTTGGCAATTTCCAAGCATAGAGGGTTGTTGCACTAAAAATTATTCCAAATTAAGATTAAACATTCCAATTAGTAAAAATATGAGGAAAAAATTTAAACAACTACAACAAGAAAGTTCTCATCAAAAAAAAGATGGTTGCCCATATCACTGTGAAACAGGGTGTAAAATGAAACAATTTAAGAGTCCAATATGCCTAGCATATATTTGTCCTACATTTAAAAATTATTTAAAAGAAACATATGATATAGATTATTCTTTTTTAGTAATAAGAGATGGTTTTGAAAAACTTTTATCTGGAGCCCATACGCCCGAAGAAGCAAAAGCTTTTATTGAAAAAATACAAACTATGACAAATGTAATAAAAGAGAAAAAGGGACAAAAAGATTTAGAGATTTAAAAAATTAAATCTTATCAGATACATCAAAAATCCAATCTTCATATCCGTGTGGGGCTAGAATTTGAAGTCCTAATGGTTTCTTGTCAATTAATCCTGCTGGAATGGAAAGTCCTGGAAGGCCTGCAATATTTACAGGTGTTGTGAAAATATCGTAGGCATACATTTCTTCAACGGAAATGTTTTCTCCGATTTTGTGAGCTGTTCTTGGAACTGTTGGTAAAATAATTAAGTCAACGTCTTTGA
>CAZIID010000054.1:0-1972 GCA_964539415.1 uncultured Candidatus Saccharibacteria bacterium
AGAAGCTGATATAACTTCACCCCATGAAAGAATCATATTTATAATAAATTAACTAACTATCTAATAAAATATTATTTTTGTGTCAACTAATCACAAAAATTAATTACCCTTATATTATATCATTTTTAAATGAAGAATAAATAAAGACCTGTGGATTACTTTTACCAGAACATGCGAAGGACTGTCCTTGGCAAAACCCTTTAAAAACTAAAGAGAAACGTTGTTTTTTACAGCTAATTTATCAAGTAGAACCTTGTGTGGATAGTCTAAGATATCACGAACAAGCTTGTCGTATACACCTATTCTATATTTAAAGTCATCTGTCTCAAAAAAGGCGTAGTTCAATTCTTTGCCTATTTCAGATTCTAAATTCTTAATAGCATTAGCAAGAGAGCCCTTACTTAGTTTATCCCCCACGACAAGAACATCTACTCTACTTTCAGGATCGTTTATAAAGACACCAGCCAAGATAACAAGTTTTAATTTACCCGAAGATGAAAGTTTTTGAAGTATTCTTGTGTGTTCTAGATTTCTAGTGGTAAGCAAAAATGTTCTTAGCGCACTAATATATACAAAGTCATCATTTAATATCCAACCTTTTGCTTTCTTTTTTACTTCAATCTTTTTTCCGTCTTGTTCTTTTTCTGTATTTTTCACATACTCTTTGTGATTTATAAGTCTTGCTTTTTCAAGTAAGGTTAATTCCCTCTTCACAATAGAGATTGTGACTTTTGATTTTTCACATACATCTTTTAAATCATAGAATCTGCCGGCATTAAATAAAAAGAGTCTCATTATCTTTACTCTTGCTGGTGTTCCAAACAATAATCCAAGTGTTTCCATATTATTTATAATTATATTTTGTATTATATACCTAAATACACATAAGAAAAGCCCGTGTTTCGCTTTGCGAAACACGGGCATAAAAATGTCTAACATCAACTTTCTACAACTTTACACATCAAAAGAATCTTATCAACTGGACAATCAACACCGTCTTTTCCTGGATCTGCGGCGAGGCATAAAGACTCAAAATGATCATCAATATACCTTATCGTTTCTTCGCATTCCATAGCAAAAACATCTTCAAAAGAAAATATTTCTTTTTCTCGGACAATGCGAAAATCTTCATAGACTCTAATTCTCTCATCATCAAAACGACAATTCACCTGCTCTCGTACAAAACAGATAAAGCAGGCGTTAATCAATTCACAAACTGAAGCAAGATATTCGGAGAGGTTATGAAAAAAATCTATCTTTCTTTGTGAGATTTCTTTCTCACTTGAACGCACTATCCCTTCGTCAAAATCAATAATATCGTCTTTCAAAGAATATATTCTTATATACGCTTCTTTGACTCCACCAAGAACCTCGTCCCCTGGTTTTATTCGTGGAGCCTTTAGAGACACATCATAAGAAATACTCATAGAGCCGATAAACAGATTTTGTAGTCTTGAATAGTAATATGGAAAGTAATCTTTAATTTCCTCGTAGTCAGTGACATCGTCCCCCGTTACCACCTGCCACCCTTGCACCACCCTAGATTCGCAAAAAACCACGACATTGACCTCTTCTGAAACTGCCAATCTAAATAGACTTTCAAGAATTTTAAGGTGATACCTCACAATTTCACACCTATCTGCATTTTTAATAAAAAGCAATGCGGATTTTAAAACAGAAATGAAATACCAGAGTCTTTTCGTGGATTTTAATTTTACTTGTCCTATTATCTTCTCTGATTCTTTTTTCTGTATATTATCAAGATTGTCTTCTTCAAAAGAATAACCAGAAAATACTAATCCCAAAAGCATATAAAGAGATAATTCTGCCATATATATCTTTTTTTGAATCTCTTCCTCGTGTGTCATAATCCTCCCTTTTTTAAAAGTACAAAAAATGACACTTGCGTGTCATTCCCATTTCTTATAATACAGTAACAGAAAAAGCATCAAAAAACCACCTTTCGGTGGTT
>CAZIID010000055.1:0-1903 GCA_964539415.1 uncultured Candidatus Saccharibacteria bacterium
CTAACAAAATTTCAACTAATAAAATTTTGAAGTTATTAAGATAGTACTTAACATAATACTCTTGGGAGTGTGGTTTATCAGTGAATCTTAATATAAAATTATGAAATTAATATTAACAAAAAGTTTAAGTCTTTTAATTGTCGCATTGGCGATAATTTTACCTTATTCTATAAAGACAGAAAATGTTTTAGCTGCACCAAACTGTGCCGGTAGAGATATGACTTTAGATGAATATAATTGGTTTAAATCACACGGACAAACTTCTGTAACTTTAACTGTGAATGATGAAGCTGGTAAAGCTGTCGCTCATTTAGTTAATAATACTGATTGTAAGATGCCTGTTGGATTATATACTTTCCAGATGTACGATAACAATCTTTCTAATCAAACAAAATTTGATAGTTCATCAACAGTGGTTCCTGCTCATACTAATACCCCAGTCAAACTCAAGGCTTTAATTCCTGAATGTATGGTTCAAATAGATACTTTTTTAGGTGCTACCTGGCAATCAAACCCAAGTAATTTGACTGCTTGGTTGATAGCTAACCAGGTGTCTGGTACTGGATTACACGATGTTTCAGGAAATTATTGTTCAAGAGTTGAACCTTTAATTGTTTCTTGTTCTGCGAACCCTTCAACTACAAACGAAAATGGTAATATTAAATGGGTAACTGATGTAACTGGTGGAAATGGAAGCTATACATATTCTTGGTCTGGAACTGATGGACTCACTGGAAATACAAAAAATGTAAATAAAGTTTATCAATTTTCTGGTACAAAAAATGCTACTGTAACTGTAGTTTCTGGAAATAAAACAAAGACTGCAAATTGTTCCGCTACAGTTTCTCAGGCTCCAATTCCTTTGTCTGTTTCTTGTTCTGCTAATCCATCTTCTGTAAATCAAAATGGAACAATAACATGGACAGCAAGTGCTATTGGTGGTAATGGTAGTTACACATATTCATGGTCAGGAACAGATGGACTATCTAGAAACTCTCAAACTGCATCAAAACCTTATTCAAAAAAAAAAAAAAAAAATGCTTTAGTCACAGTAACTTCTGGAGGTGTCACAAGAACTGCAAATTGTTCTGCGACTGTTACAGAAAATATAACATCTTTAGTTGTTTCTTGTTCTCCGAGCTCTTCTTCAGTAAGAAGAAACTCAGGCGTTTATTGGAATGCTTCTGCTTCTGGAGGTAGTGGTGCATATTCATATTATTGGTCAGGAACAGATGGTCTTTCAGGATCAGGTTCAAGTGTCTATAGTAATTATTCAATTATAGGATCAAAAACTGCTACTATAACTGTTAATTCAAACGGTCAGAGCGTTTCCGCAAGTTGTAGTTTGAATGTATTTGACGATTATTTTCCGCCAACTTACCCAACATATTTGGAAGGTTCATGTTCTGCTTCACCATATAATGCTCAAGTAGGATCAAATGTATACTGGTCAGCATCTGCTTATGGAGGTTCAAGCGGGTATTCTTATCATTGGACAGGAACAGATAACCTTTATGGATATGGTTCTAATGCGAATATGGTTTATTACACTCCAGGATATAAAACAGCAACAGTAACAATATCTTCAGGAGGACAATCCATAACTAGGACCTGTAGTACAAATGTTGGACAAGTCTTGGCATATACCCAAACAAACAATTTACCAACACTTACTTCAGTATATCTAAGTGATATCCCTTATACTGGTTTGGAAGATAAACTTCAGGTGCTAGCTTTCGTTTCTGGCTTGATCGGCTTTAGTGCCTTGATCGCTTACTTCTTTGCAAAAAGAAAAATAGAGGAAAGTTTAATAGAACAAATAGTAGTAACATCTATACCAGGTATAGCAAGTGATGTTATGAAAGATAAATTTGTCTGTGACAGAATAGTTACTGATAAACAG